>CAIWKO010000038.1 GCA_903913285.1 uncultured Bacteroidales bacterium
AAAAATAAGGTATAAATAAAACGATGTAATATTGCATTCAAAATTTTAGTTAATGGAGATTCAAGAAAAAATTTTAAAACTTAAAAAACAAAAAAATGCAGTTATTCTTGCGCATTTTTACCAAACTTCCGACATTCAGGATATAGCAGATTTTGTTGAAGATAGTTTGGGTCTTTCGCAAAAAGCTTCTACAACTAAGGCTGATATAATAGTTTTTGCAGGAGTTCATTTTATGGCTGAAACAGCAAAGATAATAAATCCACAAAAAAAAGTATTAATTCCAGATATAAATGCAGTATGTTCACTTGCAGATTCATGTAAAATTACAGACTTAAAAAAATATAAAGAAAAATATCCTGATCATAAAGTAATTTCATATATAAATTGTTCTGCAGAAGTTAAAACTTTATCTGATGTGATTTGTACATCAAGCAATGCAGTAAAAATTGTAAATTCTTTTTCTAAAAATCAGAAATTAATTTTTGCCCCGGATAAAAATTTGGGTGCATACGTAAATAAAATTACAGGAAGGAATATGGTTTTGTGGAATGGAGAATGTAAGGTTCATGATTTATTAAGTACAGAATCAATTTTAACTATAAAATTAGATAACCCAGATGCGAAAATTATTGCACATCCTGAATGTAAAGCTATTGTTTTGGAAATGGCTGATTTTATAGGATCAACAGCTGCAATGTTGGCATTTGTAAAAAAAGATTCTGCAAAGAGGTTTATTATTGCTACTGAAACTGGCATTATTCATCAAATGAAAAAAATTGCTCCTGAAAAAGAATTTATTATAGTCTCTAAAGATAAAACATGCAGTTGTAATGATTGTGAATACATGAAAATGAATACAATGGAAAAATTGTATGATTGTTTATTAAAAGAAACACCGGAAATAAAATTACCTTTGGAAATTATTGTAAAAGCAAGAATTCCTCTACAAAAAATGTTGGATTTATCGAATATTGAAAAAAATAAGTAAATTTATAGTATGAAAAAATTTTTCTTAATAATCTTAATATTCTATATTACAACTGGTTGTTACGCACAGGATACTATTACTAAAAACGGTTATAATGTGTTTTATTATCCATCGGGAAAGATTTCAAGTCAGGGATATATGAAAGACGGTAAACCAAATGGTTATTGGAAAACTTTCTATGAAAACGGTGTAATAAAATCGGAAGGAAACAGGAGAGATTTACAACTTGACAGTATTTGGAAATTTTATAGCGATTCAGGAAAATTAAATCTTTCAATAAATTATTATCAAGGAAAAAAGAATGGCTTTAGAACAACATTTTTAAAAACTGAAACAATTGAAGAATATTTTAAAAACGACGTAAAGGACAGCATAACCTATCATCTTTATCCCAATGGAAAAATAAAATCAAAAGTTAAATTTGTAAATGGTCGTGAAGAAGGTTTGGAAACAGAATATTCACCAGACGGTATAATTATAACATTAAACGATTATAAACACGGATACGTTATTAATATAGAAAAAATAAACAGATTTAGAGATGGATTAAAACATGGAATCTGGAAAAAATTTTATAATAATGAAAAGATACAATCAGAGGGAAATTATAGTTATGGGAAGAAAGATGGATATTTTAAAGAATTTGATAAAAATGGAAACCTTACAAAAATAGAGAAGTATGAAAACGATAATTTGATTGATGATGCTCCAGAATTGGCAAGTTTAGAGGTAAAAACGGATTATTATAGAAATGGTAAACTAAAAATTGTTCAAAGCTATAAAAATGATATTCCGGAAGGTGTGCGTAGAGAATATTCGCCAGATGGACAAATAACAAAATCGTACATTTTTAAGAATGGGATTATTGTTGGAGAAGGAATTGTTGATGAAAAAGGTTTGCGGCAAGGTTCCTGGAAAGAATTTTATGAGTCGGGAGAAAAAGAAGCCGAAGGAGAATATAAAAACGGACTGCATCAGGGGCAATGGAAATATTATTTTAGAAACGGTATCATTGAGCAAACAGGTGTTTATGCAAATAATGGCAAACCTGATGGAAAATGGAAATGGTTTTTTGAATCAGGGAATTTAAGAAAGGAAGAAAATTTCTCAAAAGGTGTAATAAATGGACACTATAAAGAAGTTACAGATTCAGGAAAAATTATTATAGAAGGTGATTATATTGACGGAAAACAAGATGGACAATGGTTATATGAAGTTGGTGACCAGAAAGAAGTTGGTTTATATCAAGAAGGTAATAGAGATGGGGTTTGGAAATATTATTTTTCAGACGGAAAACTTAATTTTGAATGCAATTATACCGACGGAAATCCTAACGGAGATTATATAATCTATTGGGATAATGGAAAAATTCATGAAAAAGGAAAGTATGTTATGGGACAAAAAGAAGGTGATTGGGTACTTTATGATTACGAAGGTATAAAAATAATCACAATTCGATTTGAAGACGGAATAGAGATTAGTTATGACGGAAATAAAATTGATTGAAACATTGTAAAGTAAAAATTTTTATTAATTTTATAGTCTAAATTTAATAACTATGTTAAAACCCAGAATTTTAATTGTAGAAGACGAGGTTATTGTTTCAAAATATATTGAAGCATGCATTGCTAATCTTGGATATGAAACAGCAGAAGTTATTACATCTGGCGAAGAAGCTGTTTTAAATGTAGAGAAAATTAATCCGGATTTGATATTGATGGATATCAGATTAAGCGGAAAGATGATGGGTACAGAAGCGGCAACTAAAATTAAAGAAAAATGTGATATTCCAATTGTTTTTCTAACAGCATATGCAGACAGTAAGACAATAGAGATGGCAAAGGATTCTGATCCGTATGGTTATTTGGTTAAACCTTTTTATGAAAAAGAATTACACACTACAATTGAAATAGCAATTCATAAACATGAAAAAGTAAAACAAATCAGAAAAGAACGCGATTTGTATTACTCAATTATTGATAATAAAAATGCAGACGATTGTATATATATCAGGACAAATAGTCGGCTGCAGCGAGTTAAATTCAACGATATTTGTTATGTGGAAGCTTTGCGCGATTATATCACGATTGCTACCATTAATGATAATTATACGGTTCGTATTAATATGAAAGAGATCACAAAATATCTTCCTGAGCGTGATTTTGTTCGTATCCACAAATCGTTTATTGTAAGACTTGACAAAATTTTCTCTATAAAGTATTCAAGCCTCATCATTGAAGGGTCAATGAAAGAAATTTTGGTGGGTAATTTTTACAGGAAAGACTTATATAACCGATTAAACATGCTTTAGGCTTGTTTTACCAGAATAAAATCTATTTGTTTTTTTGCCAGAGTTATTTTTTTAACCTTAATTTTAACCGTATCACCTAAACGATATCGTTTTCCGCTATATTGGCCAATTACTACGTAGTTATCTTCATCAATGTAATAAGCATCATCTTCCATGTCGCGAATTGATACCATTCCTTCGCATTTGTTTTCAATAATTTCAACATAAATTCCCCACTTACTCACTCCACTGATTTTTCCCTCGAATGTTAGCCCTATTTTGTCAAGCATATATTCGGCCTGCTTGTATTTTATTGATGCACGTTCTGCTTCGGCTGCAAGTTTTTCCATTTCGGAACAATGGTTACACTTTTCATCATAATCATGTTTATCGACAGATGATAAATTATTCATATATCGCTCTAGTAATCTATGCACCATTAAATCGGGATACCGTCGGATGGGAGAAGTGAAATGAGTGTAATATTTGAACGACAGACCATAATGACCAATATTATCGGTAGAGTAAATTGCTTTTGCCATAGTTCGGATGGCAAGTTGGTTAATCATATTCTCTTCACCTTTTCCTTTTATTTTTTCAAAAAGTAAATTAAAAGAATCGGCTATGGCCTTGTTCGATTTGTTGTTTATTTTATATCCAAGTTTTGAAACAAATTGAGTGAATGTTTGAAGTTTTTCGGGTTGAGGTTTGTCGTGAATTCTATAAACAAAAGTTTTGGGAGTTTTATTTTCACCTGGGTTTCCGATTAATTCTGCCACCTTACGGTTGGCTAGTAACATAAAATCTTCGATGAGTTTGTTCGAATCTTTTTGTTGTTTAATGAACACTTCGATAGGTTTGCCGTTTTCATCGAGTTTAAACCGAACCTCTTCAGTATCGAATGCAAATGATCCGTTTTTGAATCTATTTTCGCGAAGAATTCCTGCCAGACGGTTGAAAGTACTTATTTCATCTACAAATTGTCCTTCATTGGTTTCAATGATTAATTGTACTTCTTCGTAATTAAAACGATAGTTAGAATTAATCACGGTTTTACCGTACCAATCTTTAATTATTACAGCATCATCTGTCATTTCGAAAACTGCAGAAAAACAAAGTTTGTCTTCACGTGGTTTCAACGAACATACATTGTTGGATAATATTTCAGGAAGCATTGGTACCACACGGTCGGCCATATAAATGGAGGTTGCCCTATCGTAAGCTTCCTGATCGAGCATCGTATTTTCTTTTACGTAATAGGATACGTCGGCAATATGTACACCAATTTCCCAGTTGCCATGTTTCAATTTTTTCAATGAAATTGCATCGTCGAAATCTTTTGCATCCTCGGGATCGATGGTAATCGTGAATATATCGCGAAAATCCCGTCGCTTTTTTATTTCTTCAGCAGAAATAATTAACGAAATACTTGCGGCATCCTTTTCAACTTTATCGGGGAATTTCAAAGGGAAACCATATTCTGCAATAATAGATTGCATTTCAACTTGGTTTTCGCCTGGTCTGCCGAATACATTGATCACCTCTCCTAACGGATTCTTTGAATTTTCAGGCCATTCAGTGATTTTTACCAATACTTTATCACCGTTTTTTGCGCCCAAAGTTTTATCATTCGGAATGTAAATATCAACCGGAACTCCGTAACTGTCGGGAATAAGAAAAGAGTAGTATTTGCTGACCTGAATGATACCGACAAATTTTTCTTTAGCACGTTTGATGATTTCAACAACCTGACCTTCGGGTTTTTTATTGTTTCGCCGGGGCAGTAACAAAATTTTCACTGTATCACCATTCAGTGCGCGATTGGTGTTATTGGGTGCGATAAAAGCATCTTCTGCTAATTCGTCGGAAATAATGTAGGCCTTACCAGTAGATTTCATATCAACAATTCCGATAATATAGTTTCGTTTCGGAAAAAAGGCAGCGTGTTTTTCTGGATTAAGTTTATATTTTCCCTTCTGAACTTCAATCAAACTTTTGTTTCTTAATAATATTTCCAACTGTTTAATAACAAGTTCTCTGGCGCTTTTATCGTTAATATTTAAAGCTTTTGAAACCTGTTTATAATTTAAACTCTGTTGAGGATTTTTAAAGAAAATATTTAATACAAGAGTTGAGGTTCCGTCGGAATGAGTGTTAATTTTTTGGGTTTTACTTTTCGACATTTTTATTGTAAAGGTACTAAAATATACGAAAAACGATTTTGGGTAATGCAAAATATAAATAAAATGGGATTTTATAAAAAAAATGAAAATAAAATTTGTGTAAATAAAAAAATAGTTATACGTTTGAGGTTTAAATAAATAATTTTATAAAATCATGAATATAAGAATAGAACATGACACTATGGGACCGGTTGAAGTGCCAGCCGAAAAATATTGGGGCGCCCAAACCCAGCGCTCGAAAGATAATTTCAAAATTGGCGGACATTTGATGCCAAAGGAAATTATTGATGCTTTTGCGATTTTAAAAAAAGCTGCAGCTATCACCAACTTTGAACTCGGAGTGCTTGCTAAAGATAAGTGCGACCTGATTTCTGAAGTATGTGACGAAATTCTGGCCGGGAAACTTGAAGGGGAATTTCCCCTTGTTGTGTGGCAAACAGGTTCGGGAACGCAAAGTAATATGAACGTGAACGAAGTAGTTGCTAATCGCGCAGAAGTTTTGAGTGGTGGAAAACTAGGCGAAGGAAAAACATTTATTCATCCGAATGACGATGTGAACAAATCGCAATCGTCGAATGATACGTTTCCAACAGCGATGAATGTGGCAGCGTATAAGATGATCGTGAAAACCACTCTTCCGGGATTAACCTTGCTCAGAAACACACTTGCTAAAAAATCGGCAGAGTTTCAACATATCGTAAAGATCGGCAGAACACATTTGATGGATGCCACACCGCTTACTCTGGGGCAGGAGTTTTCGGGCTATGTTTCGCAAATCAATCATGGAATTATTGCTATAAAAAATACGCTGCCGCATCTGGCCGAACTTGCTTTGGGAGGAACCGCCGTTGGTACAGGGATTAACACACCTAAAGGTTATTCGGAACTGGTTGCAAAACATATTGCCACTCTTACAGGCTTACCTTTTATAACTGCTCTTAATAAATACGAAGGCTTGTCGGCACACGATGCTATTGTTGAAACATCTGGTGCTTTAAAAACTGTTGCTGTTAGCTTGATGAAAATTGCTCAGGATATACGCATGTTAGGTTCGGGACCGCGTTGCGGCATTGGCGAACTGTTGTTGCCCGAAAACGAACCCGGCTCGTCGATCATGCCCGGCAAGGTGAATCCTACGCAATGCGAAGCCATGACCATGATATGCGCACAGGTGATAGGCAACGATGCCGCTATTAATATCGGTGGCATGAATGGACATTTTCAACTAAATGTTTTTAAACCGGTGATGATCTTTAATTTGTTGATGGCAGCACGATTGATAGGCGATGCCAGCGTTTCGTTCAACGATAATTGCGCTGTTGGGATTGAAGCCCGCGAAATGAATATTCAGCGAAATCTTGAAAATTCGTTAATGCTGGTAACGGCTCTGAATCCGCATATCGGTTACGAAAACGCCGCTAAGATTGCCAAGAAAGCTCATAAAGAAAACCTAACCCTGCGTCAGGCGGCTATCGAGCTGGGATTGGTAACAGACGAACAATTTACGCAATGGGTCGATCCTAAAAAAATGATTTAGGATATTGATTCTTAAATTTATTTATGCGAACGGTAATCCAGAGGGTAACCCAAGCCTCGGTGCGAATTAATCTTTCCGAAACTAGGAATATCGGCAAGGGTTTGTTGATATTGCTCGGCATCGAAGATTCCGACACGCTTGAAGATATTGATTGGTTGTGCGGAAAAATTGCACGGTTGCGTATTTTTGGCGATGAGCAGGGCATTATGAACCTATCGGTGCAGGAAGTTGGGGGAGAGGCCATGGTAATCAGCCAGTTTACTTTGCATGCCAGTACCAAAAAAGGAAACCGACCTTCGTATATACGTGCATCGAAACCCGAAATTGCCATTCCGCTCTACAAAAAGTTTATCGAAATTCTGGAAACCGAATTACATAAAAAACCCGTTTGCGGCGAATTTGGCGCCGATATGAAGATTACACTTGTAAACGACGGACCGGTTACAATTGTTATTGATACAAAGAATAAAGAATGAGAAAAAAGCTTTTATCTTGTTGATGACTTTGCCGATATTTCTGCTCTTTTCGTGCAACAATCATTGTAAAAACAAGCCGATCATTATTAAAATTTCAAAGCATATTGACCATAATATTCTTGAGATTTGTTTTACGCTTGAAAATAATACCGGAAAAAACATTTATTTAAGCCCGTTTTCATTCTCCTTCGATATTAAAAAAGAGATGAGTGGGAAAATATCTGATGCACGATATGAATTTTATCAGGCCACTCCTTCCAGATATGGTGATGATAGTATTTCAATTGAATCTGCTTTTCGGGTACCTAAAAAGGATGAAAAAACAATAGGATTATGCGGAGAAGTTAATGGAGGCGCGTTTGTTAAATCATACAAATTTAGAGATTCGTTAGTGAGAGAGCTGATTCGATATGTGAGCCCCTCTTTCAGGATTTTCGAGAAAAACCCTATACATAGATTTTTTATTTTGGATAAAAGCGATGGCGGTTATAAAAGCGATGTTGATAATGCTATTTATGAATACATTAATTTAAACCTCGATTGTGTGTTCATTCCAAAGGATTCGAAAATTGTTCTCAACACGATGAAGTTTGATCTGAATAAAATTCAGTTTAATAAATTGTACATCAACTTTAAATATCCCAACAATACCCGGAACGAATATTCTCTTGATCAATACAGAAAAGATTTTAATTTTTTAAAATACCACTGGGATGACTATCTACGACTTAAAAACCAAATAGACAGTTGCAAAATTGATTTCCCGAAACAATTGTTTGGTTACGAATTTTATTATGATTCGATCAAAAGTGAGGTTATTGAAATTAATAAATCCTACTACTAATTAATCAGTACACTCCACGGTCCACACCATACTTCGGCTAATTCGGAATGTTTGGTATTGATTCATCGGGCATAGAACTGAAAGATCTGACCGAAATATACAGATCTAATTTTTTCGGACTTCCTTAGATGATGGTAGTTTTGTCATTTAATTTGTTATTGATGTTTGTTTTTGTGTGCAATCAACTCTTGATTTTGATGTACTTGTTTTGTTGTTTCATTTATATAATCTACCGTCCCTGTTTTTTGCATAATTAATTCGAGAGTTCTATTGTGCCTTTTTATTGCATTCAGGTTGTCTGTTATCCTTTTTGAAAGCATATAGTAAACTATTGTTGATGCTATTGCTATCAGCCCTATTGTTAAAATAAAGTATTCTATTGTGTCCATTGTTTTAAATTTGTTTATGATATAAATAACTGCATTTGGGATTAACCCTTCAATAATAATTACGAATATAAACTGAACTTTTTTCATACTTTTGAGTTTTTAGTTTGCTCAAAAATACTACTTTTATTTTATGAATAAACCCATATTTTCTACTTTCTACCATCATCTAAGGAAGTCCGAATTTTTTTAAAATAAATACAGTTTTTTTTGAAAATAAATTCTTTATTCCATTTTCAGATAATAGAAACAATAAGCAAATTAATAAAGAGTCATTAAAACCGTTCACTTCTTTTTATCAATTATTTCGAAGTTTATGCTTAAGGTTTGCCCTTTTTGATCGACTAAAGTAAGCTTGTGCATTCCGGCATTCGGCGCGAGTCCCATTTGATGAAAATCCTGGGTGATTCCAAGAAAAACATTATCCAAATACCAATAGATCTTTGTTTCGGGAATATTGTCTGCAGCCTTAAAAACCAGTTTTTCGCGAACCCCGTTCAAATCAACAGGTATATATATACGGCTGTTATCTTTCGGATAGATCATATCAATGCTGTTTGTCGAATTTTCGGCAGGCATACAATCTTTGCGATAGGGTGGTAACAATTTATAGAACGGATTTTTCATTTTATAGAAATATTCCATCACAGGAGGCAAAACGAACCATTTTTGACAGATCATATTCGAAACCGATTCGCAATTGCTATTCACACGCCAAGTTCCGCTGGCATCGAGCAGCACATACTGATGATAAGGGCAACCTAGGGTTTTTGCTCCGTTTTTTTGCACCCAGACTGTGTCCACTGTCTCACAGATGTTAGTGGCTTTGTATCCACTGTTGTGGCAAACCGGAAGTCGGATCATATCGTCATAAGGCGCATCGAACCAATCCTGAGGTTTTAATGCTTTAAATATTTCGAGCATAATAGGCGCAGCATAGGTGAGACCGGTCACTCCTGGGCGACCCTCACCGTCGGAATTTCCAACCCAAACAGCAACCACATACTTTGGGTTTGTTCCGATGGCCCATGCATCGCGGCTTCCGAAACTGGTTCCGGTTTTCCAGGCAATTTTAGCGGAAGAGGTGAATTGTTGCCATTCGGCATCTTCATCGGGTCGCGAAACCTCATTCATAGCTTCAAATGTAAACCAGATAGAAGAAGCGCTAAGATAGGATGACTTATCTGTGCCCGTAGTTTTCCTAACATTTTCTTTAAACAGATAGTTAGCAGGGTGAAAATCATCTTTCGAATAACGCGAATTGAAAGTTTGATAATGATTCAAAGTGCGCGCCATGCTGGCATAAGCTCCTGCAAGATCCCACAAATTTGCTTCGGCTCCTCCCAAAATAATTGACAAACCATAATGCGAAGGAGGTTTGTTCAGTGTCGTTAATCCCACTTTTTTCAAAACATAGTTAAAACGATTAATGTTATAGGCCTGCAACATTTTAACAGCCGGAACATTCAGCGATCGCGACAAGGCACGTTTAGCCGGAACCGCTCCATCGTAAGTCAAACTAAAATTTTCGGGTATAAAACTGCCAAGTTGGATCGGAATATCAGGGACCAATGTGTTTGGAAGAATTTGTCCGTCATTGAGCATGGCTGCATATAAAAAAGGTTTTAGAATGCTCCCCGTACTTCGTGCCGAAGTAATGATATCCATATCGCATCCGTATTCAGGATGCCCTGTTTCTTCTGTGTTTCCTATATATGCCAGCACATTTCCCGTTTCAACATCTAAAACCAAAGCTGCAGCATTATTAACTTTGTTGGCTTTTTGTTTTTCGTGATAGCGGTCGATGATGGATTTCGCAATTTCCTGCAACGAAACTTCCAGAGTGGTTTTTATCAGCTTACCTTTGTTTCCTTCTCTAATGGCCCTGTCGAGCAAATGAGTCGAGAGTTGTGGCAAAGGATATGGCTTTCCGGGCAGAGGTTCGTTTTGAGCAAGCCATAACTGATCGTCGCCAATAAATTTACATTTGTGAAGCAGCCTTAAAACCCGGTCTCGTTTATCTTTGAGTTTTTGTTGGTTCTTTCCCGGAAAAATCAAAGCAGGACTATTGGGCAAAACTGCCAGAGTTGCAGCTTCTGCCCATGAAAGTTTTTCGGCGCCTTTACCGAAATAGCGCCACGAAGCAGCATCGAGCCCGACAACATTGCTTCCAAAAGGAGCGTTTGCTGCATACAACGCTAGAATTTCTTTTTTACTGTGAGTAAGTTCGAGTCTGATAGCAAGGTAAGTTTCGATCATTTTTTCGATTACAGTCCGCGATCTTCCTTTTCGGGACATACGTATCACCTGCATTGTGATGGTACTTCCGCCGCTAATAATCTTATTTGCTTTAATATCCCGATAAACTGCTTTGATCATCGAAATAGAATTAACTCCATTGTGCAGATAAAAATATTTATCCTCGAACAAAATCAGTGACTTTTCGAATTTATAAGGAACTTCGCTGTTTGGCGGAAACCTCCATTGTCCGTCATCGGCAATTCGTGCACCCATAAGATTTCCGTCGCGATCTTCTATCACCGATGAGGTCGGGTCGTGAAACAGTGGAGTAGGAAGAGAAAACAAAAACAGAATAAAAAAAAGGAATAATATAAGTAACCACCAATTTTTTTTGACGAATATTGCCGTTTGATATCGGGATGGAAAAAAATAATTCATAGAGGATACCAAGTTTTTTGCTGTAAAATTCGTTATAATATAAATTAAAAACAAAAGGATTTTTAATTAACTTTTTTTAAATAACTTACGTAAAAGGAAATAAAAATCTTCGTATTTTTGTTTATTGCTTTTAAAAAAAGAAATAGTTGCAAAAAATTAAATAATAAATTTATAGCCTATTTCGCTTATTTTTTATTTGAAATAATAACATGAAAAAACATTTACACTTCTATTCATTAGTCATATCTGCCTTTTTTTTACTTTCTGCCATAAGCAATAAAAGTAATGCACAATTAACCGTCAGCACAGCAATGACACCAGCACAATTGGTACAGAACGTATTGGTTGGTACCGGTGTTACGGTAAGCAATATAACCTATACCGGCTCGGCGAATTCTATTGGAGCTTTTACTACTGGCGCAACCCCAACAAATCTAGGTTTGACAAGCGGTATAATTATGTCTACTGGTTTTGTTAATGGCGCTAATGCAACCAGCATACCGCCAGCCATAGGGTGTGCTGCTACTAATTTTGAATCATCAATTTCAAGTTCAGCATCAGATCCGGATTTACAAGCATTAGTTTCATCAACCATTTCTGATGCTTGTGTTTTACAATTCGATTTTTTACCATTATCTGATACAATAAAATTCAGATATGTATTTGCCTCAGAAGAATACCCTGAATTTGTTTGTTCAACATTCAATGATGTTTTTGGTTTTTTTGTAACCGGAGCTAATCCTGCCGGAGGTAATTATACTGCAAAAAATATTGCGCTTATTCCCGGAACGGCCTTACCGGTTGCAATTAACACTGTAAATACCGGAACGAATTCAGGAAGCGATCCAAGTTGTGTTTTGTTATACAGCATGTATTATGTTAACAATACCGGCGGCACTTCAATAGTGTTTGACGGATTTACTACGGTGCTAACTGCTTGGTGTAAAGTAATTCCTTGTACACCCTATCATATAAAACTGGCAATTGGGGATGCAGGAGATGAAAGTTATGATTCAGGAGTATTTTTGGAAGCCAACAGCTTTTCGACAAGTGCCGTGACGATGCAAACACATTTTACATCACCATTAGCTTCTACAACAGATGCTATCGAAGGTTGTAATGATGCCATTATTACGTTCAGTCTCTCAGATCTGGCAACTTCACCCTATGTTATTAATTATACAATTGGGGGAACAGCCACAAATGGTGTCGACTATACCAACGTTCCCAATAGTGTTACTATACCAACAGGCCAGGATTCGGTTAATTTGATAATCCATCCCATTTTAGACGGTATTCCTGAAGGTGTGGAAACCGTTCAGTTGGTATTTCAAACAAGTATTTGCGGAGCTAGCGATACGCTTTCAATTAATATTTTGAATAACGACCCTTTTACCGTAACATCCAGTAATGATACATCAATTTGTGGAGGATCTGCAAATATTGCGGTTTATCCATCAGGAGGAATAAGTCCTTGTACTTATTTATGGAATAATGGTGCCGGAACAAATCCTACTGCCGTTGTTTCGCCACCCACCACCACCACCTATAATGTAACAGTAACTGATGTTTGCGGTTCAACGGCTTCCCAAAGTGTTGTAGTTTCTGTTGGTCAAAGCAATGCCGATGCCGGACCAAATGTGTCTATTTGCGCAGGCCAAACTACAACACTAAATGCTGGCGGTGGCGCTGCCTATATTTGGAGTACAACGCAAACAACCCCATCTATCCTCGTGGGGCCAATGACCACTACAACGTATTATGTTACAGCAACAGGCTTGTGTCCTTCTTCAGATTCTATTGTGGTTACCGTTAATCCATTACCTATAATTACGGCGACAGCCAGTCCTTCATCAATAATAATGACCCAATCATCCACCATTTGTGCTACCGGAGGAAGCACATATTCCTGGACTTCGGTTCCTACAGATATAACTTTAGCAGGACAGACAACAAATACTTGTCCGGTTGTTACTCCGGGATTGACAACAATATACATGGTTACAGGAACGGATACTAACGGCTGTGTTGGTTTTGATACTGCTCTCGTAACGGTTATTCCTGTATTGCCGATAGTTAATTTTTATGGTTATCCATTATCGGGGTGTGAACCTCTGACTGTTCAATTTCAGGACAGTTCGATAAAAACACTCCCTAGTAGCACTTATTATTGGGAATTTGGCAATAATACATATTCTTACGATCAAAATCCTATCGCCTATTATGACCATGCCGGAACATATGATGTTACTGAGACCGTAACAAATCCGGGCGGATTTTCTTCACAATTAACGAAAACCAATTATGTTACAGTATATCCTCTTCCTGTAGCTATTTTTTCATCTGTGCCAACTGTTGCTCAGGCCTATGATCCTAATTTTAGTTTTTACGATTATTCTCTGGGTTATCCTACACATTGGTATTGGAATTTTGGCGACGGAACCTACGATACGGTTCAGAATCCATTTCACAGTTATTCCGACTCCAGTATATATTATAACTTCAATTTTATGCAGGACACCGGCGCTTATCACGTAACATTAATAGTTACTACAACATACGGTTGTATTGATTCAATGTCGGAAACTGTTTGGGTTGCACCATCGTTTGGAATTTATGTTCCCAACGCATTTACACCGAACGATGATCCTAGTAATCAGGAATTTTGTGCGTCCGGTTACGGGATTCTGGATGAAAATTATTCTATACATATTTATAATCGAGTGGGGCAGTTAATTTACACTAATAATGTCTGGGGCGAATGCTGGGATGGGACAATTAGCGGGGTAGATGCCGCCGAGGGTGTTTATATTTATATCATTAAATTTATGGACCTTGAGCATATTGTTCATCATGTTAGAGGTGTTGTTACTTTATACCGCTAAGAATGTATTTTAATAATAAAAAGGAAGCCACCGGCTTCCTTTTTTTATAATTTTGCACTCGATAAAAATTAATCTAAATTATTAAGCCAATTAAAAACTATTAGTATGTCGAAGATAAAAATTGCAATTAACGGATTTGGCCGTATTGGCCGCTTAACTTTCAGAGCACTATTAAAAAAGGACGATATAGAAGTTGTTGCTTTAAACGACCTGACCGATGCCAAAACTCTTGCCCATCTGTTTAAATATGATTCTGTTCACGGGCAGTATCAGGGCGAAGTAAGTTATGAAAATGATGTTCTTATTGTCGACGGAAAACGATATAAGGTTTATGCAGAAAAAGACCCGGCATTGCTACCATGGAAAGATTTGGGAGTTATTGTTGTTGTTGAATGTACTGGCATATTCCGCACACGCGAAAAACTCGAAAAACATATTACTGCAGGAGCACAAAAAGTTATTTTATCTGTTCCTTCCAATACGGCAGAAGATGTAGACAGAACTATTGTTCTTGGCGTAAACGATAACGAATTGAAATCAACAGACCGTTTTATTTCGAATGCTTCGTGCACTACAAATTGTCTGGCACCCATTGCCAAGGTTTTGAATGATAGTTTTGGCATACAACACGGATTGATCAATACTATCCATTCCTACACCAACGACCAGATTATACTCGATGCTCCCCACAAAGACCTGCGCAGGGCACGTGCAGCTGCCATGTCGATAATACCGACTAGTACAGGTGCTGCCAAAGCAATAGGCTTAGTTGTTCCGGAACTTGATGGCAAACTCGATGGTTTGTCGATGAGAGTGCCGACACCCGATGGCTCTGTGGTGGACCTGACCTGTGTGCTTAATGTTCCCGTTACGAAAGATGAGGTTAATGCCGCCATGAAAAATGCTGCCGAAGGCCCGATGAAGGGAATACTTGAATATTGTACCGATCCAATCGTTAGTGTGGATGTAATTGGCAATAAACACTCTTCAATACTGGATTCGAAGCTTACACAAATCATCAGCGGCAACTTCGTAAAAGTGATAGCATGGTATGATAACGAAGGGGGTTACTCGGAACGCTTAGCCGAGATAACAGTAAAAGCTGCTTTATTATAAAAAGATTATCCTGCCCAGTTTTCGCGGTCTAAACTTCTGTATTGAATTGCTTCGGCCAGATGATGGTTTTGGATGTCTGTTGAACTATCCAGATCGGCAATGGTTCTTGCAACTTTAAGAATACGGTCGTAGGCCCTGGCCGACAAACTGAGTTTTTCCATGGCATTCTTCAGAAGGCTAAGCCCCGATTCGCTGATCTTACAATAGGTTTGAAGCAATTTCGTATTCATTTGGGCATTACAATAGATGCCCTGAACTTCGCCAAAACGTTCTTCCTGTATTAAACGTGCAGCAACAACGCGTTCACGCACTTTTTCACTTTTTTCGGACGATTGAGCCTTACTTAATTCCCGAAACGGAACGGGAGTTACTTCTACATGAATATCTATTCGGTCGAGCAGCGGGCCCGAAACTTTGTTTAAGTATTTTTGAACAACCCCCGGCCCGCATACACATTCTTTTTCGGGATGATTATAATATCCGCACGGACATGGATTCATGGCTGCCACCAGCATAAAACTTGCAGGATATTCAACCGTGAATTTTGCCCTCGAGATAGTAACCACCCTATCTTCTACCGGTTGCCGGAGCACTTCGAGAACGGTGCGTTTAAACTCGGGCAATTCGTCCAGAAACAAAACCCCGTTGTGTGCTAAAGAAATTTCGCCCGGCTGCGGAAAACTACCACCTCCGACCAATGCAACGTCGCTGATGGTATGATGCGGCGAACGAAACGGGCGGACGGATATCAGCGAAGAATTCTTTGCCAGTTTGCCCGAAACGGAATGTATCTTTGTTGTTTCGAGGGCTTCGTGCAGATTGAGCGGAGGCAGTATAGACGGCAGCCGTTTGGCAAGCATGGTCTTTCCGGCGCCCGGCGGGCCGATAAATATAACATTATGGCCTCCTGCAGCTGCAATTTCCAAGGCACGCTTGATATTTTCCTGGCCTTTTACATCCGAAAAATCAAATTCGTATTCGTTCAGGCGGGAGAAAAACTCACCACGTGTGTTCACAACAATGGGCTCGATATGAATATCGCCATTTAAAAAGTCAACAACTTGTTTTAAAGAGGAAACGCCAATTACTTCCAGATTGTTAACAATGCCCGCTTCGGCAGCATTTTGTTCGGGCAGAATGAAACCCTTGAACCCCTGATTGCGTGCTTCGATAGCAATGGGCAAAGCCCCTTTTATGGGCTGCAGAGAACCGTCGAGAGAAAGCTCTCCCATAATAATATATTTGCCCAGCTCATCGGGTTTTAGTTGATCGGAAGCAGCCAGTATGCCCAACGCAATGGGCAGGTCGTAGGCCGAACCTTCTTTCCGGATATCGGCAGGGGCCATGTTGACCACGATCCTTCGCCCGGGATAATTAAAACCGTTATTTTTAAACGATGCAACGATACGCTGCTGGCTTTCTTTCACGGCACTATCGGGCAGGCCTACCAAAAAAAAGTTGATGCCTGTATCGATGTTCACCTCTATGGTTATGGTGATGGCATCGATCCCAAATATGGCTGCGCCATAGGTTTTTATTAGCATGGGTTTCTGTTTAGAATAAAAACGATAACAAATATATTTTATTTAATTCAAACAAAACGAAGAAATTTCAAAAATCATAAATATTGTTAAAACCCTGGTCTTGTGTAAAAGTAATATATTCGTTATTAGCAAATTGAAAAAGAGAAAACATATTGTTCTAAACTAAACGGTTTAGTAAGGCAATTAGTCTTTTTTTTTACGTAATTTTGCCGCCAAAATCAACAAACTAATTTATTATTAAATATAAAACAATGAAAAAATTTACGCTTTCAATTATGTGTGTGTGTGTTCTTGCTGCCGGTGCGGCAAAAGCCCAGCAAGTTAATAATTCGGGATTTGAGAACTGGGAAAATCTCGGCGCGGTAACCGAAGAACCAAACGATTGGAATTCGTTTAAAACTGCTTCCGGAGCATTAACATTATTTGCCCAACAACAAATTAAACATTCAACACAAACAAGACCCGGTTCGAGCGGAACAAAAAGTTGTCTTATTTGGTCGAGGTCAATAACTGTTGGTATTGTTGTTGTTGCTAATGGTAATGTTACTACAGGACAAATCAACATGGGTAGTTCAACCGCTACAAATGATTCCAACTATAATATTACACGTACCGCACAACCGGCTTTTAGCGAAACACTTAGCGACACACCGGATTCTCTTGTTGTTTGGGTAATGTTTAAACCATTTACTGTGGGGGGTACTGATTCTGCACGTATTCATGCAACAATTCACGATACTTACGATTGTAAAGATCCTATAAATACAGCATCTTTACCCCATGTGATGGGAGAGGCTACTTTAAATTTTGCAACGACTAATAATACTTGGATACGCAAGAGTATTCCTTTTATTTATAACGGGCTTGCTACTTCGCCCGATTTTATTTTAATTTCTATGGCAACCAACAAAACTCCTGGTGGAGGTGCTGGTGGAGACAGTTTGTTAATAGATGATTTGACTCTGATCTATAATGATGCTAGTATTAATAATTTTGTTTCTTCAAAGAACATTAATGTTTATACAGACGCAAACGAGCTGGTGGTTAGCTTATCATACGACAAACAAGTACGGTCTGATATCACTGTTTATAATGTTCTTGGTCAGCAGGTATACAACGCTCAGGTGAACACTGCTTCAACCACAAAACATATTGCTACCAGCAGTTTCCAGAAAGGAATTTATATTGTTGAAATTAAAAACGAAAACGGTGACAGGTTCACCCGAAAAGTAGCCATCAAATAAATTATTTTGCTAACTTTGGCGTTCGTTTTTGTTCGTATAATTTAATAATCCAACAATGATATATTGTACTACAAAGCTCAGCATTGTAATGCTTTTTGTGATCGCAGGGATTATGATCCCTGCTGAAGTCTTTTCGCAAAACTGCGTTATTAAAGGCAAGATCACCGAACTGGATACCGATACTCCTGTTCCTTTTGTGAATATCGGCATCAAAGACCAGCACAAGGGAACCATGAGCGACATCAACGGGGTGTATGATCTGGAGGTTGCTCCCGGCGAATACACTTTGGTATTTTCGTCCATCGGATACGATAAATTATCGCAAACCGTCACAGCCAAAGCCGGGAAGCCCATCGTGCTGAATATATCGATGAAACCCGCAATTCATGAGTTGAACATGACGGTGGTTGCAGGATCAAAATACGAACAAAAAATAGAAGACGCTACCAATTCGGTCGATATCATCCGGCCCGGGATGCTCGAAACCAAAAACATTCTTTCGCTCGATAAAGCCGTTGAATCGGTTCCGGGGGTTGCCATTGTCGACAACGAACCCCAGATACGGGGTGGAAGCGGTTTCAGCTCTGGATTGGGCAGCCGCGTGATGATACTGATTGACGAGATACCCATCATGAGCCCCGACGCCGGAAGACCCGTTTGGAGTTTTCTACCCATCGAAGATGTTGAACAGATCGAAGTGGTTAAAGGCGCTTCGTCGGTAATGTACGGTTCGGCTGCTCTCAATGGCGCCATCAACATCCGCACAGCCTATCCGAAAGAAAAAACCCTTACAAAAATCACCTTAACTAGCGGTATTTACAGTGTTCCGCCACGCCGCTACACCAAATCGTGGGATGGTTTCAACCCCATCATCACCGGTGTAAGTTTTATACATTCGCAACGCATCAACAATTTCGACTATGTGATAGGCGGCAATTTTTTGAGCGACCCCGGATATATAGGCGCACCGCCTCACGACACCACGGGCGACTATACAAAAGGCGCTTTCGAACAAAATTTTCGCGTAAATTTCGGCACACGAGTTCGCTCCATCAAAGTTGAAGGGCTTACTTATGGTTTGAACGGCAACTTCATGTATTCGAAAAACACACAGTCGTATTTCTGGATGGATGCCGACTCCAACATCTTCAGGTCGTATCCGGGAGCCATCACCAATTTTAACGAGTTTCAGTTCTATGTTGATCCGTATGTAAAATATTTCGGGCCGAAAGGCGCCTCACATTCGCTGAAGAACCGGGTTTATTATGCCAACAACGGTGCCAGCAACAATCAGCAAACCATGTCGTATTCGGTTTACGACGAATACCAGTTCTCGAAAGTGTTTAAAAAGATAGGGAACATGGTTATCAACGCCGGTGCCATGAACTTTTATGCCTATTCTTACGGAAAGGTGTTCTCGGGTAATTTCAACCAGCCGGGTTCGAAGTCGTCCGACAATTTCGCGGTATATCTGCAGGCCGAAAAGAAATTCCTCAACTGGCTCACCATTTCGGGCGGGGCACGATGGGAATATTACTCTCTGGCCGATTATACCGACAACAAACCCATATTCAGGGCCGGATTGAACATGCGCGCTGCCAAGGGTACCTATATCCGCGCTTCGTTCGGACAGGGATTCCGCTTCCCGAGTATCGGCGAACGCTACATTTCGACCTTTTCGGGCAATTTCGGCATTTATCCGAACCCCGACCTGAAATCGGAAACCAGCTGGAACTCCGAGATCGGTATCAAGCAATTGTTCAAGATTAAGAAATTTGTCGGCTTTATTGATGTGTGCGGATTTTTGCAGCGCTACAAAAACTATATCGAGTTCACGGCTGCCTTGTGGGGCCGAAACATGCTTGCCGACAGTTCGGGATACGACATTTCGAAGAATCTGGGATATAAATTCCTGAACACAGCCGACGCACAGGTGTGGGGTATCGACTGCGCTCTGGTGGGCGAGGGTAAGTTCACCAAAAACTTTTCGATGACCATCATGGGTGGCTATACTTTTTCGAGACCTCAATGTTTGGAGCCCGATAAGGTTTATTATACCGACCCGGTTTTGCACGAAGATTTCTCTTACATGAGCACCTCGTCGGATACCCGCAAGAACATCCTGAAATACCGTTTCGAACAATTGGGCAAACTCGATATTGACTTCACCTGGAAAAACATTTCGCTCGGTTTCAGCGGAAAATACTACGGGTTTATGTATAACATCGATAAGTTCTTTATGGAGAACGACCGCCCGGGCTTGTTCAATACAGGTATTAAAGAATATCGCAAAGAGCATCACAACGGCGACTACGTGTTTGATTCGCGTGTGAGCTACGAGATGAAGAAGCATTTCAGATTTTCGGTGCTGGTCAACAATATGCTCAATACCGAATATTCTTTGCGGCCCATATCGGTTCAACCGCCACGGGTAACATCCATTCAGATCATTTATAAAGTTTAACTTGAATGAAAAAAACTCATCGTTATATCAGCATTATTGTTTTGGTGTCGTGCAGCGTTTTTGCTGTGCTGGCGTCGTGCCGTAAATATCTCGACGATTCGATAAACGGAAAAAATGTCGACCTGGTGTGCACCCTCGATATCACAGGAGGCTGTTTCGACCAATGGGAATTGGTAGGCGATGGGTCAGGCAACTATTGTCTCGAACCCGCAGGCGAATATCTGCGCACACTAAATTATCTCACTACTTTGCCAAGTGCTGCAGGCGGCCCGGGACCGTTGACTACAGACTCGACTTCTGATGCCTATTCGGGAACTCATGCTGCGCTGTTAACTACAAAAAGCTTCAGCCCTATGGGAACTCCATTAATTATTCCCGGACTAGTTGGAACCGATTCGCTCGATATTTCGATACAGAATATCCGTCTAGGCAAACGATACACTTTGCGCCCCACTTATTTTGAGGGATATTATAAATATGTGCCTGTGGGAGGCGATTCGGCTTTAATATCGGTGCTGCTGTCGAAATACAACTCGGGCCTGCACAAAAGAGATACTATAGGCTTTGCAAAGCGAATTTATAAAAACAAGGTGGTAAACTATAACCAGATACTTTTGCCGATAACGTATTTTAAAACCGAAACACCCGACAGTTTAACTCTGCTGATATGTTCGAGCGCCGGAATTAATTTTAACGATGTGATGAACTGTAAAGGGCAGGTGGGAAGCCAGCTATGGATAGACGAGATTTCGTTCATCATGCCGTAAAGATAATTTATGTTTGTTTTAGTGAAAGCCCAGGTTGGAAACGATTCGGGTTTTTTTATGAATTCAGAAGTCAGAAGGGGTGCAAGATTTTGTGTCTGCTTTTGTTTAAAAAAAGCTTCTTAATTGTTAGATTTTATTTTTCAGTACGCCTTTTTGGAATCGTTTTCCAGCCCAGATTTATACCAAAATGAATAGTTGGGACAAAATTGACGCTTGAACTTTTCACCCGATCGTCCGACCAATAATCTTTCATAATCGAGTGTGTTTCTATTGCACAAAGCACACCAATACCAACATAAATTTCTCTGAAATAATTCGATCTTCGCTTGGTTTCGGTTCCATAAACAACTTGAAGATTTATATCGTAGCGGTTCATTTTTTCATTACGTTGGTCGTCTTCACGTTCGCCTATAAACACATTTTTATTAAAATTCAACCAATCCCCTTTGCATTTTACGGAAATAAATTTGGTGGGTTTGTAATAAAACTTAACTCCCAGATCGGCTCCCCAGCCTTTCAAATTCCAGCATTCTACCCACCGGAACTGATCTCCGCCAAAAGCGCCTAAGGTATAATAGGGCGCCGACCACGTAACTCCGGTACAATTATACAATAAGCCAAACTCTATGCCGGTATGTCTATTAATTTTATAATCAATGTAAACGTTCGGTTTTAGTCCCAGCAATTGAAACAACTCGGTTTTTATTCTGAACGAAGGATAGGTTTCGCTTGCAAGTAATGGTACTGTATCAGCTTTTTTGTCTGGCGAGGATGGCAACAGCGAATCGTATTTTATGCCGGGCTGAACACTGCTTTCACCACTTAAGGTATATTTTCTGACATCCTTCAATTTGATCTTTTTAAAATAAGGCCAATGATTATAAATGGTGCGACTGTAGATAAGATTATTTTCTATTTTAAGTATCGTGCACTTTAACACACTATCGTTTTTCATGAAGATCGAGTCCTTGTTTTGTGCGAAGCTTTGCGAAGCGGTAAAAAACATTGCGAGGAAAAAAAACCAAAAAACCGATCGTGATGTTTTGCTCATTTTATGTGAATTGCATTTCCGTTACACCTCTATTCCTCAACAAATCTAAGAAATATTTTTTGATAATACCTCTCTAATTCATTCTAAATTTTAACTATCCAAACTTTAACCACAGGGGCCATAATGAAAAAAACAGACCTGCCTGCCGGCTAGGCAGGGGAATACAGAGCATTTATCATCTATTCCTCCTTTTTAACCGCGAAGCCCGCAAAGTTTATTCGCAAAGCCTGCCTTGTCGGCAGACAGGCCCGCAAAGGCTTCTTTGCGCTCTTGGCGTTTTCCTTTCTTCGCGCCCTTTGCGGTTTATTTCTTCCATTCTTCTGAATTCTGACTCCTGAATTCTGAATTCCCAACTCTAGGCACTTTAAATACTTTAGCTCACTTTAGGCACTTTAGCTCACTTTAGGCACTTCCCTTAAAACCTCCTCAACTTAATCCCCGTAACGCTCTTCGCCTCTTCCGACCTCGCCCCGAACAAACCCATCACATACTTCTTGCATTTCAGCGAAACATCGATCAGGCAATTTTCATTCTTATAAAAAGTTTTATTCCGCTCAATCAACAAATTTTCCGCGGCTATCTCGCGTTTTTCAACCGTTTCGTTCATCGCGTTGATATCAGTTATCAAATTTTGCATACTGCCCACCTTCAAATCCGCTTCATTCGGCGCATAATTCGCATTTCCTGCATAAAAAATCTGCAATTGCACAAAATTATCCAGTCTCATCACAAAACCCAAATGACTATTACTTCGCTCTTCCGCCCCTTCCTTTCTCTTCTTCGCACCCTTTTTCTTTCTCACGTTGCTGCCCGTAATCAGCCTCACCAAACTTTTCGCCCGCTCAATTTCCCCTGTGTTCGCCTCCGAACTCTCCAACACACCCACCGACCGCTTCGCCACACTGATCAACTTTTCATACAAAATCGCCCTATCGTTTCTCGGACCCAATATTCGTGCCTTAGCCAGCATATAAGCGTCCTGCAATGCCGTTGCCGCATCAAGTTGAGCTTTCATATTCACAACAAAAATCAACGGATTCGTAGGATTATACCACGCACCATGACCTTCACAGATCATAATTATTATCCCGAAATTCGCGATATTTACCGCGTGACCTGTCTCCGAATTTGAACTCATAACTTTATATTTAATGAAACAAAAAAACCAAAAATCCCTCTCATAAAACTAAAACAACCTTCATAAAACCTAAAACTCTCGCACCAAAACCTCTTTCAACCCCAATAAAATCAAAAAATCACATAATAAAACCTAAAACTCACTCAATAAAATGTAAAAATAACGAAAATAAACATAACTTTGACAGAATAAAAACACTTTTTTCATCAATAAAAAGTAAAATCACTTCAGATCTTAAACGAAACCCTACAGTATTCAAACGATATCACAACGTATCCTTACGAACTTCCAACGTAATCTAACAATATTCCAACGTTATCTAACGAAACCATGATGTATCCAAACAAAACTAAAACGTTTCTTGACGAAGTCCTAACGTATCCATACGAAATACCTTGGTAGCAAAACGAACACATAACGTTCCCAAACGAAACCTCAACGTCATCTCTGGATTTTCCCCCAACCAAACCACAACTCCCATCTTCCATTCCGGAAGATCCATCTTCCCAACCGCAACTTTCGTCAGCCGGGCCAGATTTCCCATCTTCCTAACCACAACTCTCAATGTATAACCCCGAAATCGAATCATCCCCGCCCCCTTTCCCTCCAACCAAACCCATTCTCTCTTCTACCCTCTCCGTCACTCAGGGTTACTTTCAACTTTATAAACTTTTAACTAAGTACTTTAGGCACTTTAGTTCACCTGCCCGACGGTCAGGCGGGCTTTAGGCACTTATAACTCTAGTCACTCAAGTTCACTCTAGCTCACTCCCAACTTCCTACCTGCTTCCCGAAATCTTAATGCTGAGTTTCACGGCCACGTTGTCGAGGGGGGTGTCGTGAGGGCCGGTGAAAGCATAGTAGCCATAGCGATAAAAACCGCCGATGCCAACCTTGAGGTAGACGAGGTTGAGAAGTTTGATGCGGACGAGGTTGTCGAGTATAAGTCCCGATTCGAAATACCATTTGTCGGGCACTTTGAAATCGATGCCGGTTTGATATTGCGGGTTTGAGAGCTGCCCCCACAACATGGCGTGGCAGAGGCTGAGCTCGGGCCTGAAATGTTTGGTGCGAAACAGGTTGGCGCCGAAATTGTGGCTGACAAAGAACATGGCATAGCGGTCGAACAGAAACTCGTCGATGCGCATGGTTTGAAAGGTGTTTTTGAAATAGAACACGAAACTGTTGCTGAACGAGCCCTGCCCTTTGAACAATTTGGAGCAGGGCAGGCTGCCGCTGATGAAACCCGTTTCGCCATAGAGGTTGAGTTTGCCGATGTGTTTTATGAGGAAACTTTTTTCGATGCCGAGTTCGGCTTTGTTGTAGTTGAACTGACCGCCCAACACGCCGCTGAAACCGTGAATATAGGTGAAATAGAGTATGGGATAGTTGGTGCCCATGCTGTAGCGCTGGTTGAAAGCGTCGACGAGTTTTTCGCGGTAGGCATAGCGCAAGCCGAGCTTTACTTCGGCAAAATGATAGGCATTGCCTGCAAAGGTGTCGCCCGGCGCGGGCAAATAGTAGTAGTTGTATTCGGGGATGCGGTTTTCTTTGGTGGCCGAAAGCGACACCTGCAAATAGCGCAGGGTTCGGAAACGGAACTGCAGCAGGTATTTTTCGTTGAAATCGATCTTGTCTTCGATATAGCCGAACCAGTAGTTGGTTCGATAGAGGTCGGAGCTGCCCGGCATCTCGAGGTCTTTGGTATAGCTGAAGTTGAATTTTATCTCGTGTTTTTTCGACAGGGTGAATTCGGCGTTGCCGCCATATTTCCATTTGGTGTTCTTGTCCCAGATGCCGTAGCCAACAAATCCGCCGAAGGAAGCCCAGCGCAGCACTTTTTCGTTGGTGCGCAACCCTAATCCCACGCGTATACCCTCGACGTTGTTGATCTTGAAAAGATACTGGAGGTCGAAATCGAAAATGCTGAGGGGCAGGTATCCGTCGACGATCTTTTCGACTGCTTTGGAGTAGTAGTCGAAGTTATCTTTTTTGCCCAGCGAATCGACCTTTTTGTAGGTGGTGATTTCTTTGGAAGTGAGGAGTTCTTTGCGGTTTTGCTGCCAATAAACGGAATCGTGGAGGCCCGCCCCTTTTTGATAGATGATGTTGCCGGGGCCGAAATCGCCGGGTTTGACGGGTGCATTGAAATCGACATCGGAAATATAGCTTCGTCCGCGGAGGATGAGGCCCACTTTTTCGGAAGGATAGTTGGGCAGCACCCAATCGTAGTTGAGCTGGGCCGGAAACCAATAGCGGTTGTCGGCAAAGGTATACATCTGCTGTATTTTGATGGACCATAAACCTGCTTCGGCGGGTTCGGCAATGACATCCTGCAGAGCATAGAAATGCGAGTTGATGTAGAGCACGCCTTTGAGCGCGTCGAACACTTTGCCTTTGGCAGGTTTATAGGAAATAACGAAGACGCTGTCGGCGTTCTCGTAGATGGTGTCTTCGATCTGGAAGTCGTAGCGGCCGATGCTTCCTTCGGCAATGGGGTTGAGATAATCTTTGACGTCGGTGATGGTGAGGGTGATAAAATCTTTGTAGAAGGAAAAGGGTTGTACGTCGGTCGCCAGCGAGCTGAAGTTGGGATTTGAAAACCCCGACACGCGCGAAGCCAGTACGGTTTCCTGACTTTTGCCATTGAGAAATATGCGTTGGGAGTTTGATTCGAGTATCATGATGTATTGCTGTTCGGCCTGCCTGCTCAGGCGCAGAAAGGTGCTGTCGTTCTTCAGCTTCGAGTCGGGGTCGGAATTGATGGTATATTTGGTGCGGTCGAGATAATATTCGGCGGTGACCTTGCTGTAGGTGTTGTATTTGAATGAAGGGATCTTTTCGGGGTCGTTGAGACCGCGGTTGGCCATAACTTTGCGGATGATGCGGTTGGCGGGGTTTTCGCCGGGGAATATCTCGACGCCTTTCAGCTCGATTTCGCGACGAACCAAAACGATGGAAACAGTCGGGGATTCGGGGTCGATCTTGACCACCTTGGACTGATAGCCGACATAGGAAATTTTTAGCTGGTGAATTTGATAGGTGGACCGGATAGAGAACTTTCCGTCGATGTCGGTGGTGGTTCCGTTGACGCCGCTGTTGACAACAATGTTGACGAAAGCCAGGGGTTTTCCGGTTACGGAATCTTCGACCTTGCCACTCACCAAATGCTGTGCAAAGGAGCCCGCGCTTAGATAACACAGCAGTAAAACGAGTATGGAACGGCGAAAATTCATGAGGCAAAGTAACAAAGAATATACGAAAAACTCCGGGATAATCGAATCCCGTCAACGAATCTCATACCATAGTAACGTAATTTGAGTGCAAGATAGTATGATGCGGAAGATAAATTTGAAAAATGCCTTTCGCTATTTTTCTCATTACTAAGGTATTTTGATTACTTTTGCGGAATAACAAGACGTATGGCCGAACATAACGAACTCGGGAAACAGGGCGAAGATGCCGTTGCGGCTTATCTGGCATCGAAAGGATATCGCATTTTGCACCGCAACTGGCGTTTTTTGAAAGACGAGCTGGATATTGTTGCCGAAACAGAAGATCATGTGGTTTTTGTGGAAGTGAAAACGCGAAGCAATATCATTTTCGGCGAACCCGAAGAAGCAGTGACCAAAAAGAAGCAGCGCTTTCTGATACGAGCCGCCAACGCCTATATCGAGAAAAATAATTGCACAAAAGAAGCCCGCTTTGACATAATATCCGTAATTTTGCCCTCGCATCCCGTAAAGATCAATCATATCGAGGATGCTTTTTATCCCACTCTTTGAAACTCTGAATCATGAAAACCTCCGGCAGACCACCGAAAAAGAATACCGAAAAACGCACAAGTACCCGCAAACCATCCGAAAGAAAAACTTTCGACAAACCCAAATTCTCAAAACCTGCAGACAGGAAGTTTTCGCGCAGAGACGACGACACCGAGCCCAAAAAAGAACGTTACAGCGACCGCAAAACCTTTGACGACAAAGGCCCTTCGGAAAAGAGGACCTATAAGCCCCGAGATACCGAAAAAAGTTATTCGGACCGTCCCCGTACGGATGAAAAAAGAAAACACGACGATTCAAAATATGGGGAAAAGAGGACCTATAAACCCAGAGATACGGATAAAAGCTATTCGGACAGACCCAGCACAGACGATAAAAGAAAACACGACGATTCGAAATACGGGGACAAAAGACCCTACAAACCCAGAGATACAGATAAAAACTATTCGGACAGGCCGGCACCGCGTTATGATGATAAGAGAAAACGGGACGATTCGAAATACGGGGATAAAAGACCTTACAAACCCAGAGATACTGATAAAAGCTATTCGGACCGGCCAGCACCGCGTTATGATGATAAGAGAAAACGTGACGATTCGAAATATGGAGATAAAAGACCTTACAAACCCAGAGATACAGAAAAGAATTATTCAGACAGACCTGTTGAGCGCTATACGGATAAAAGAAAATTTGATGATTCGAAATACGGAGATAAAAAACCCTATACACCGAGAGAATCGGAAAACAGCGACAAAGACAGACCGATCGAAAAATACGTAGATAGGAGAAGCGACGCCGACAAACCGTATAGAAAATACGATAATGACAGAAATTATACGGAAAATGATAAGAGCAAACGTCCGCGTATCGTTGAACAAAAAACCTATCAGGGTCGTGTACGCGAACGCCACGATGTAGATATCCTGGTGAAGGATAATACCTATTCGAAACGTCCATCGTTCAAAACTTCTTCCGACGGGGGAATACGCCTGAACAAATTTATTGCGAATGCAGGAGTTTGTTCGCGGCGCGAAGCAGATACTTTGATAGAGACCGGAGTTATTACCATAAACGGAAAAATAATTACACAATTAGGCACCAAAGTGATGCCCAACGATGAGGTTCGTTTCGGCGACCAGTTGTTGCGCGGCGAACAACTGCAATATCTGCTGTTGAATAAGCCCAAAGGATATATTACTACCACCGACGATCCGCAGGAACGAAAAACCGTGATGCTGATCGTTGAAAAGGCCTGTAAAGAACGTATCTACCCCGTTGGACGACTGGATAAGAACACCACCGGTTTGCTGCTTTTTACCAACGACGGCGAACTTGCCAAGAAACTCACCCATCCGAAACACCGCGTTGAAAAGGTGTATCATGTTGAATTAGACAAAACCCTTACTCCTACAGACCTGAAGAAAATTGCCGACGGCATTGAACTGGAAGACGGATTGATGGAAGTGGATGCCGTTGCTTACGGCGAAACAAAGAAAGAATGCGGCATAGAGCTTCATTCGGGTAAGAACCGCATCGTGAGACGCATTTTCGAGAGCCTCGGATATGAAGTGGTGAAATTAGACAGGGTGGTTTATGCAGGACTTACCAAGAAAGAACTTCCGCGCGGCAAATACAGGTTTCTGAGCAATGAAGAAGTGAATATTTTAAGAAGGATCAACTGAGCGTTTCTTAAAGATCAGCTTAATCAGATACACAAATAATACGGCGGTAAAAAAGGAAAACATGGCATAGACCACGGCCGGCTTTTCCATGTCCGGATTTTTCAGTATCGTTCCCGTTATCAGCAATGCCAATGCAGTATTGTGCAAACCCACCTCGATAGCGACCGTGAACTGGTCGGCAAAAGGTAATTTGGCAGAGCGTGAAATGATAAACCCCGTTAACATGGCTGCAAAATTCAAAAGAAGCATAAAAGGAAGTATCATGAAAGTTTCGCGGGAAGTTATTCCCGTGCCTCCGCTTGCTAAATTTAAAAAGATCTTCAAGGTAAACACTGAAACCAACAGCAGGGGAAGTATGACCTTCAAGGGTCGTTCTGCATTTATGGCGAAGCGTTCTTTTTTCTTTCTGATCAGCACACCAATACCGGCGGGAATGATGGTGATCATGAAAATCTGAAATATGGTTTCGGGAACAGGCAGCCATATTTGTTTGCCGACACCTGTAAAAACATATAAGGCCAGGTCGGCCAAAAGCGGAATGCTGACAAGCGTAATCAAACTGTTGATGGCGGTCATTGAAATGGCCAAAGCCACGTTGCCTTTAAACAAATGGGTTATCAGATTGGATGAGGCCCCGCTGGCACACAGAGAAACGACCACAATACCCACTTTAACGGGATAGGATAAACCCGAAACCGAGGCAATGGCAAAAGCCACAGCGGGAATAAGGATGAGCTGAATGCCCAATGCGGAGAACAACGAGCGGGGATGCGCAAAAAGTTTCTTAAAATCGAGGACGGTAAGCGACAAGCCGATGCCCAGCATGATGAGCGCCAGAACCAGATTGATGAGAATATCAATAAAATTGTATCCTGTAAACATTTATGGGTCTTTTCATTGTAAAGATACGCAATCAATACGTCTTTACACGCAGAAAAGTTCCAAGAGGCAAATTATTTCCTGCCCGGTCGGTGAAATATAATTCGCCGAATTCTTTTTGTTTGATGCCGGGAACAAATGAATTGACAAGATTGTTGGCCACCAAGGCCGAAAAGCCCATAGAATAGAGGTTCAGCACCACAAATGCTTTGTTGGGTTCGAGCAAATCCGAACAATGCTGCATCAGTTCGTTTATCTGTTCTTCCAACACCCATTTTTCTCCTTCGGGTCCGCGGCCGTATGCCGGGGGATCGAGGATAATTCCATTATATTTGTTACCGCGGCGCACTTCGCGTTTCACGTATTTCATGGCATCTTCAACCAACCAACGTATGCCGTCGAGCCCGCTTGCTTCCATGTTTTCGTGCGACCAGTTGACCACCTGCTTCACCGAATCGACATGAACCACATCGGCGCCAGCGGCTTTGGATGCCAACGACGCACCTCCCGTGTAAGCAAATAAGTTCAGGACTTTCGGTTGCGGAACATTGAGTTCGGAAACGGCATCAAAGATATAATTCCAGTTGTCGGCCTGTTCGGGGAAAAGACCAAGGTGTTTGAATGAAGTCAAGCCGAGGCGAAAGCGCAATTTCATTTGTTTGTATTGATAGTTTACGAACCATTGCGCTTTCATTTTTTTCAGGAACACCCACTGCCCTTTTTCGGAATTCATATCCTTATCTGTCGACTTGACAAATTTGGCATGAGCAAGCTTTTCCCATCCGGTTTCGGAAAGCGATTTGTTCCAGCATGCCTGAGGTTCGGGACGGGAAATGGTGAATTCGCCGAAACGTTCTAATTTCTCGTATCCGCCTGTATCTATCAGTTCATAATCGGTCCAGCCCAAGGTTGGTATCAGTTTAAAATCTTTCATGGGTCACTTTGTGGGGTTATAGATGTTTCCGGCAAACAATACGGAGTTGTAAGTATTTTCTTTGATGATGAACATAAACGGATGGTCGAACTTAAATTCAACCATATTCACCAGCACCGATTTCATTCTGACCACTACCGCGGTCGCAGCGGCAGCTTCCGTTCCGGCTTCGTCCACGTTGATAAAGGTTTTGTGAATAACCTTGCTTATCTTCAAATCTTTTCGCCCTGTCATGCCCGAGAAATCGGCATTATCTGTAAACGCTTCGGGCATTCCCATCTTTTTCAGAACTTCGCTTAGTTCAAAAGCGGATGAGGTGTTGAATTTGGGCAAATACAGTTTTGCTTTAGCTGAGGCAAGTTTTGTTTCCAGGTCGTTATAAAAATCAACGTTCAGGTTTTTCTGCAACTCTTTTAACCCCGTCTTGGAATTCGGCAAAATGAGCAGCATCGACATTTTTCCTTTTCCGTAAGGCAGTTCAATTGCTTTATAAGTATCGCCCTGATAAAGTTTATACGTGTTATCAGCTACCATAAAATCGGTTGTAATCTTTGTAGTTTCGTCCGTATAAAAATCAATCTTTTTAGTTGCTTTCACATCAAAAGGCATATCCCAGGCAGCTTTAAAATAAATGGCGTTCACCAGCACCAAACGCGTAAGGTCGTCGAGTATATGCGGCTGTATCAGGTCTTTTATCTTTTGATTGGTTTGTTGTTCAACCCAGGCGTTGATATCGGTACGGCATTTTTCGGTTTCTTTAATAAAATCTACAGTTTTCACTTCGGAGTTAAAACTGTTTTTGATGTTATCGACAAAAGCGGTTTTGAACTTAAAGTCTTTCTGCGCCCAGATGGAGTTTGCCGTGTAAATATTGAGTATATCCCCCGCGTTCAAGCCGTTTATATAATTGAACAGAGCGTGGTATTTATTATAGAGCGTCTGGTCGTTGGTGCCGAAATGAAACACATCGTTCATTTGCTTTTCGGTTTTTTCGCGGGCGCCGGTATAGGTCATGGCCAGAGCGGCCGAAATGCTGTAGGGCGAACAGAACATGTTCTGCGGTTCGGATCCGATGTTGTTATACAATTCAAATGCAAAACGGTTGTTGTTCTTCACAAGCGTTGCATCGGGCAAGCCGACCTCAGTTGTTGATGTGCCGGGTGTTTTTTCGGTCGGAACAGTTCGGCAGCCCAAACAAGCCAATGAAACAAATATAAAAGGAAGTATTTTCATGCGTGTGCTCTTTTTTACAATTTAGTTTATCAATTTTCAATCCTTTTTTCGAAATACTTCAGAATAACTTCTGCTTTTTGTTTTCCCACCACGGGTTGCAGTTCTTCGTACGAAGCTTTCTTTATATTTTGAACCGATTTGAACTTACGAAGCAATTTCTGGGCCGTTTCGTATCCAATGCCTTCGATGTCGGTCAGCACCGATTTTATGGTTGCTTTCTGTCGTTTGGCGCGATGATGCGTGATGCCGAAGCGATGAGCCTCGTCGCGCATTTGTTGTATCAGCTTCAGGGTTTCCGATTTCTTGTCGATATACAGCGGAAACGAATCGCCGGGAAAATAAATTTCTTCGAGTTTCTTGGCAATGCCGATGATCGGAATTTTGCGCGCCAGCCCCAATTTGTCGAGGCTCGATAAGGCCGAACTCAACTGCCCCTTTCCACCGTCAACGATGATGAGCTTCGGCAACGGCAAACATTCGTCGAGCAAACGTTTGTAGCGACGGTATACCACTTCTTCCATCGAAGCAAAATCGTTGGGGCCTTCCACGGTTTTGATATTAAAATGCCGGTAATCGTTCTTGGCAGGCCGCGCATTTCTGAAAACCACCATGGCGGCCACTGGGAAGCTTCCCTGAGTGTTCGAATTGTCGAAACATTCAATATGGTCGGGCAGGCTTTCCAGATGCAGGTCTTTCATGGCCAGTTCCATAATGCGGTTCACATGGCGGTCGGGATCGACCAGCTCTTTTTGCTTTTCTTTATCGAGTTTAAAATATTTTGCATTGCGCTGCGATAGTTCCAGCAGCTTCTTCTTTTCACCTTTTTGCGGCACCGTTATCTTCACATCGGGTATCTTCACGCTCAGGTCGAAGGGGATGATGATCTCCGACGAATTGCTTTTCATGCGCTCGCGCAGGTCGGCAATGGCAAGTTCGAGCAGTTGCACGTTGCTCTCGTCGAGCTTTTTCTTCAGCTCAACAGTATGCGCCTGCACTATGGCCCCGTCCACCACTTTCAGGAAATTGACGTAGGCACATTGCTCATCGTCGAGTATGCTGAACACATCCACGTTGCTGATGCCGGAGCTCACCACTGTTGATTTGCTCTGATATTTCTCCAGCAGCTCTATTTTTTCTTTCACATACTGCGCTTTCTCAAATTCGTAGGCGGTAGCGTAGTCGTGCATGTTTTTTTTCAACTGCTGCTGCACCGAGTTGATGTTGCCTTTAATGATTTCCTTGATATTGGCAATAGTGTTATTGTAGTCGCTTTCCTGCTGAAGCCCTTCGCAGGGGCCCAGACACCGGCCGATATGATATTTCAGGCAACGTTTGTATTTCTTCAGCCTGATGTTTTCTTCCGAGAGATTGTAGCTGCAGGTTCTCACCTGATACAACTGATAGATGAGGTCGAGCAGGGTGTTCATCATGCGCACCGAAGCGTAGGGCCCGAAATATTCCGACCCGTCCCTGACGAAGTTGCGCGTTACGATGAGCCTCGGAAAACGTTCGTTGCGGATGCATATCCACGGGTAGGTTTTGTCGTCTTTCAGCAGCACGTTGTAGCGGGGCTGATATTTTTTTATCAGGCTGTTTTCCAACAGCAGTGCCTCGTATTCGTTGTCGACCACGATATATTTTATTTCGACGATCTTCCGAACCAGCACATTCACTTTGCCCGACTGCGAAGCCTCTTCGCGGAAATAGCTTCTCACACGCTTTTTCAGGCTCTTGGCTTTGCCGATATAAATGATGGTGCCCTGTTTATCGAAATACTGATACACGCCCGCCTTGTCGGGAAGTATTTTCAGTATCTTCCTGATATGGTCCGATATTTCTGCCACCTAGTTCGTTTTTTTGGCTTTTTTCACGATAAGGCCCACGTCCATAATGTCGCTTATCTCGATGGCGGGCATCACGTTCTGCACTTCGAAGGTGTAGGTGCCTTTCTGCGCAAAAGTAACGTCGGTCATCACGGGGTAGGCCAAATCCCAAATATCCCCCGCACCTTCGCCTTTAAAAGTGCCGTCGTCGTTGCGCAACACGATGTTATAATCTTTGGTGCGCATATCGCCTGCCGGATAGGTGGTGGTTACGTTGAGCAGGATGTTGGCAAAGGCATAATAGCTGGTGTGGCGCACGTTTAGCGTTACATCGTAGTTGGTGGTGGTGTCGGTGATCGGAACTTCAAATTTAATGAGGTTGGCTCGTTTCCATTTGTAGTTATCAATGTCGATATATTTCTCAAAAACTTTGCGTTTCGAGCAGGAGGTCAGCAAAACTGCCGATATCAGGAACAGATAGGCGTATTTTCTCATCGGGAATTTGAATTTTAAATGTAAATTTACACTGTTTTTTTTAAAACGGAAGTGCTTTGCCTTAAATTATGAAGAAACTAAAATATTATGTGGTTTGGAAAGGGCGCAACCCGGGCATTTATTCCAACTGGGCCGACTGCGAAGAACAGATACTGAAATTCGAGGATGCGGCCTACAAAGCCTTCAATTCGCTTCACGAAGCCGAAATTGCTTTCGCGGGCGACAGCAAACGGTATATTCCGAATAAAAAAGCCGTTCCGCAGGTGTATATCAAAAACGCCAAAAGTTTTCTGAAACCCGATCTCAAAAGCATCAGCGTCGATGCCGCGTGGAATCACGTGAGCAAGGTGATGGAATATCAGGGTGTGAAAACCGACACCAAGGAGTTGATCTTCCACAAAGGGCCTTTCCGCGATGCCACCAACAATATAGGCGAGTTTCTGGCCATAGTGCATGCCCTGGCCCTGCTGAAACAAAAAAACAGTAAGCTGCCCATCTACAGCGACAGCAAAACTGCCATCAAATGGGTGAAGGATAAACATGCCAACACCAAACTCGTCGAAACGCCCGACAATTCGGGGATATTCGAACTGATAAGCCGCGCCGAAAGCTGGCTGACAAACAACACCTTCGAAAACCGCATCCTGAAATGGGAAACCGATGTGTGGGGAGAGATACCGGCGGATTTTGGGAGGAAATAGGGTAAATCAGTAGTGCCTAAAATGAACTAAAGTACTTAAAGTACCTAAAGTTGCTAATTCATAATGGGATTGATGATTTGATTAGTCATGAACCATTACTATCGGCTACGGACAATTGATTCCAATCCGAAAAATATTCATTGGCGATTATAACAATATCATATTATCGGAAAGTTCCAGGGAATAGCAGGAAACTTCCAGGGAACAGTAGGAAACTTTCAGGGAATACTAAGGAACTTTCTTATTTCCGTTGACACCAAAACAGCTAAACCCCTCAAAAAGTAACCACCGAAAACACCTCAACATCCTTGCTTATCTGTTGCACTCCGTTCAAAAAGCCCAGCTCACAGATAAAGTTCACGTATATTTTTTTTACACCAAAACGCTCGATCAACTCAATGGCTGCTTTGGCCGAACCTCCGGTTGCCAGCAGGTCGTCGTGCAGCAGCACCACGTCGGTGGGTTCGAGCGCATCCTGATGTATGTGCAAAATATTTTCGCCGTATTCGAGGCTATACGATTTCGAAAACGTTGGAGCCGGCAGTTTGCCCGGCTTGCGGATGGGCACAAAACCCGCGTTGAGCCTGTCGGCCAGCGCCCCGCCCACGATAAACCCCCGCGATTCGATGCCCACCACCTTGGTGATGCCTGCATCCTTATATTTATCGAAGGTTTTATCGACAATATAACGGAATATCTCCGGCCTTTTGATAGCCGTGGTGATATCTTTAAAAAGTATGCCCTTCACGGGGAAATCGGGCACATTGCGTATACTTTCGGCCACATCGCTGAGCGTGATGGCGGGTTGGGGATTTAAGGTCATGATATATCGGGTTTTAAATTAGAGTTCTTCACCAATTGTCCGCAGGCCGCCAATATGTCGGCGCCCTTACTTTTGCGTAAATTTACGATTATATTTTTGTTTTCGAGAAACTGAACAAATTTTTTGCTGTCGGCGGCCGTGCTGCTGCCAAAGGTGCCGAGCGAGGTGGCATTATACTGTATGAGGTTTATCTTCACGGGGAAGCTGCGGCAAAACTGCGCCAGTGCTGCTGCGTCTTCGGGGGCATCGTTGAGCCCGCCGAACAAAATATATTCGATGGTGATGCGGTTGCCCGTTTTGGCATGATAATGCTTCAGCGCGTCGGTGAGCATGGGCAGCGGATATTTTTGCGCCACGGGCATCATTTGTTTGCGTTTAGCCTCGTTGGCCGAATGCAGCGAAATGGCCAGATGATACGGCAGGTTTTTGTCGGCCATGCGGATGATGGCAGGCACTATGCCCGCTGTGGAGATGGTGATGCGTTGGGGCGAGAAATTGAGCGTGGTTTTGTCCGAAATGCGGTCGAGGGCGGTTATGGTGTTGTCGAAGTTGAGCAGGGGTTCGCCCATGCCCATCACCACGATATTGTCGAGGGTGGTTTGATATCGTGCTGCCGAAAGTTTCATCAGGCGGATAATTTGGTCGTGAATTTCGGTGAAATCCATATCGCGTACAAAGCCCATGCTGCCTGTGGCACAAAACCTGCAACCCAAAGCGCAACCTACCTGAGTTGAGATGCAGGCCGTGATGCGTCCGTCGGAAGGTATCAGCACGCTCTCTATCTTTTGGCCGTCGGCCAGCGCGAACACGAACTTGCGGGTGCCGTCGGCCGAAACTTGTTCGTCGGCAGTTTCAAGCGTATTCACCCAAAAGTCGGCCTCTAAGGCTTCGCGGAAACTCAGGGGAAGGTTGGTCATTTCGCCGAAGCTTTCGGCTTGTTTTTTCCAGATCCATTCGAACAATTGTTTGGCACGAAACGCTGGCTGGCCTTTGGCAAGGGCGTATTCGGTTATTTCGTTCAGCGAACGGTTTTTGATATGTGTTTTCACGAAGGGGTTTTTTTAGTGCGATTTAAATTCGCTGACAAAGGCATCCACCAGACCTAGGTAATGCTTTTTTTGTTCGGCGCTGATAAAAGATGCTTCGAAAGAGTTTTTGGCCAGCCGGATGATGTCGTCCTTTTGCAGGTTCAGGGCCTGTTGCACGGCGATGATGTTCTCGTTCAGGTAGCCGCCGAAATATGCAGGGTCGTCGGAATTAACCGTGGCCACAATATCGTTGTCGAGAAAATGCTTCAGCGGATGTTCTTTCAGATCTTTAACCACCTGAAGCTTCAGGTTCGACAGTGGGCATAAAGTGAGCGGAATTTTATGAAGGGCAATTTTGCTGAGCAGGTGTGCGTCGTCCTTGCTGCGGTTTCCGTGGTCGATACGTTTTATCTTCAGCAGTTCGAGCGCTTCGTGAATGTAATCCACGGGGCCTTCCTCCCCTGCATGAGCCACGGGCATAAAACCGTATTGAACTGCTTTTTCGAAAACACGTCTGAACTTTTCGGGCGGGTTACCCTTTTCGGACGAATCGAGCCCGATGCCGATTATTTTATCTTTGAACGGCAAGGACTGCTCTAAAGTATCGAATGCCGAGGCCTCGTCGAGATGGCGCAAAAAACACATGATCAATTCAACGCGGATGCCCAGAACTTTTTCAGCAGCCATGATGGCGTTGTATATTCCGTTGAAGAACACGGGAAAAGGAACCCCGTTTTCGAGATGCGTTTGCGGGTCGAAAAATATTTCGGTATGCATGATGTGCTGGCCCGATGCTTTGGTAAGATAGGCCATGGTGAGATCGTAGAAATCCTGTTCGGTTTTCAACACCCGCGAACCAATATAATAAATGTCGAGAAACTCCTGCAAGTTGTTAAAGTTGTAGGCAGCCTTCAGCTCGTCCACGCTCTGATATTTCAGCTTGATATGGTTGCGTTCGGCTATTTTGAACATCAGCTCAGGCTCGAAGGTGCCTTCAATATGCAGATGAAGTTCCGCTTTGGGAATTTTACAAATAAACTCAACAATATTGTTGTCTTCCATTCCGATAGTTTTTTACAAAGATAAAAAAAGCGGAAGTTTTTCCGCTTATAAATAGTTGAACTGTGCTAATTCCCTGAATTTTACCATTGGTCGGGCACGGCCACTTTCGGCACCATGCCTTTCTTCAGGCTGGCTATCATATCATATACCCAGGTGTTCACCTGCTTCAGATATTCTTCGTTGGCTGGAGAATATTGCGGGTCTTTTTTATCGAGCCAGCGTTCGAGCGGGAATTTAGAGGTAGCTTCCACCGAAAAGTCGGTAAAAATATAACGGTATTTGTTGGGTTTGAATTCTAATTTCAGGGTATAGATTATCACTCCTACATCCGTTTTCTGACCTTTAGTATCGGTGTTGTATATCTTGAAGCGATGGCGAATGACCAGTTTGCCGTTTTCGGGTTCGCGCACCGTGGTGGCTTCGTTGGGGTTTTTGTAGTTGGCGTTAATCCAGGCAATGGCGGTATTATAAAGTTTGTTCATATCGCCTTCCTGCTGCACCACTTCTTTATAAGTGATGAGTTTGGTGTTCGAGTCGATGGGAACTGCAACGGTTTGCGCACGGCCCGTCAGAGAAATGCAGGTTAATACCATTGAAAATGCTATGATGGCGGGATATTTTTTCATTGTCGTGTTATTTTAATTCAACAAATTTAAAGCTTTTACTCAATTGCAAACAAAAATTAAACCAATTATCATTTAGTCTTAAAAGTTCAGAACGGTTTTAAACACGCGCAGGTTTTTCATTTTATCCGTTACACTAAGCTCCACATCGTTGTTGCCGCTTTTAAACTGCGAAGCATCCACCTTGTAGGTGAGCATATCCGATTTGGCATCGAAAACCGCCAACACCCAGACTCCGTTTATTGTGAGCGTGTAAGTGTCGATACCCGAGAAATCGTCGGTTATTTTAATTTTAAGGGCTTCGTCGGGAAATACCTTTTTGGCTGCCGAAAACCCTTGAGGAACAATTTCGGGAGCCACAGTGTCGGCCATGATACAATAATTTCCGAAGCGTTTTATCTTGGCAGATAAATATCCGTTGGCCCAATCGCTTTTCACATACGAGAACGACTTTTCGGTGATCTCTGCAATGGTCAGCTTCAATTGGAGTTTTGCGTCGGGTTCTTTGTCGGGCTTAATTTTTAACGAAACATACGAATGGATCGGTGTAAGGCGATTATGGATCTGATAAATCCGTGAATAGGTTCGGGCATTCCCTTCGAGAGCTTTAAAATCGAAGTAAATGGAATCGTAAAGAGCATCGGAGGGCAGGTCAACGATAACATTGTCGGTATCAAAATGTTCATTCAGGCCGTAGCGGAAAAGCGGCATGGTGTTCTTCGGCTGCTTCGCGATCTGATCGCTTGGTGTTTTTGATCTCACGAGTTGTTCCACGGTTGAAACATTTCCCTGAAAGTTGTAAACAAAGAACTTTACACGGTGCAAAGCAGTATCGTTAAAAAACCAAATACCATTGTTGACAGCGCTGATATTATTAAACAGGCGGTTGCCGGGGGCTACATAAGTTTGTATGATCCTTTTGCCGTGTAAAACATATTCTGGATAATCTATTAGGGCATTGATATATCTGCCGTCGTCGAAGCTCAGCGAATCGAAATTCAGATCAAAAACAGGTACCGAATCTACAGTAACTTTCAGGGCATATATTCCGCAATTGCCGACATGATTGATGTTGTCGATAGCCGATATGCCAAACCAGGTGTTGCCCGAGACCGTTAAGGTGTCATCGTTTTTGGGTTTAAAGCCGGTTTTTGTATTTTCAACTTCAACATCGGTTCTGTATCTCCCCAGAGAGGTGTTCGAATAAAAAGCTATTTTTTCGATAGCAGGTTCGGTCTTAACGGGAGAAAATTCGTAAAAATATAGCGGATTGATGGGTAGTTCGGTTCGTGCGTTGCGTATCTCGAAATGCAGATGTGGCCCCGACGAAACGCCTGTATTTCCCGAATATCCTATAATATCGCCTTTTTTAATGCGAAATAAAGCAGGGTTCGGGAACAATTCTATTTCGAAGGTTTTTTGCTCGTATTGCTTTCGCTTCACATAATCTTCCACCACCACATTATATTCGTTCAGATGGGCATAAACCGACACGAAACCATTGGCATGAGTTACATAAATAGCCTTTCCATAGCCCGACGAAGATATTTTGATGCGCGAAACATAACCATCGCCAATGCAAAAAACGTTAAGGTTTTCTTTGTTCTGTGTAGAAAAATCAATACCCGTATGAAAATGGTCGGGGCGAAATTCGCCGAATGTCCCGCTGATGACAGGAGGAATTTCTAATGGAAATCTGAAATTGTTTTTAGTGAACCCTGTTTGTGAAAAAACCGAAGAAACGCCGCATAGAAAACAAAAACAAACAGAAAAGTATTTATTAAAATTCAATGTAATAGTTTTAGAATTACTCCATATCGCAATACTTCTCTATCAACTTAAAGGCCGGATTGTATCCTTTTTCATACGACAGCTTCCAGTCTTCACAGGCACCGACCTTGTCGCCGAGCTCAGCTTTGCAAACACCCCGCATATCATAAACTTCGGCAAATTCGGGTTGCAACTCAATTGCTTTGTTGAAATCTTCCAACGCATCCTTATAACGTAGTTGAAAACATTTTGCCTGCCCCCTGAAAGCGTATGCATCGGCATCGTCTGGATTTAAGCGGATGAGCATGGTGAATTTTTCGATGGCGCTGCCATATTCTTTTTGATTTATGCGTAAGATTCCCTGATCGAGAATTTCCTGTGCTGTTTTGTTCTTCACCTGTATGGCAACGGTGTGTTTGTTCTTGTTCTCGAAAAGCGATATCAGTTGGTCCGGATCTTTCAATGCTCCGGTATCTTTCAGAACTTTCATCAGTTTTTCGGAAGGAATGGCAAAGCTGATCGCAGCATCTTCGATGGGTGGACTCACCGACATGCCCGTCACATTACCTGCCGAATCCAACACAGGCATCCCTGCCGTTTGAAGCTGTGAACCTGCTTCAAGCAGAAGCAGTTTAAAAGCTCCATAATCCTTAACTTCTTTCAGTTTGCCCTGCAGCATCTCGGGCTTCTCGTTATAGACCCTTTTCAACAAAACAATTTTTTGATCCGGTATGGGTGAATATGTTGCCATCGAAACCGGAACCGTGCTGTCGCTTTTAATTTTCAGAAGCACCACATCGTTATCTGCATCCACGGCTGTGTATCCGAGAATACCTGTTGTTTTTCCGTTACTGAACAATACCTGACCGTTTTTATATTTTCCGATGGTGGTTACGATGGTGTTTTTTGATATCAAAAAACCAAAATTGATCTTGGCATCACTTTTTATTACAACCAATGATGGAACTATTTTTTGTAAAACAGCTGATTTATCCTGCGAAAAAGCTGAAAGACTTAAAATAGCACCAATAAAAATCAAAGTTAGTATTCGTTTCATGCTAATTTTTTTTTCAAAGTTATACCAATATCCCAGATGAAACAAGAAATCAGGAAATATTTTCAATAATTTCACAAAAGAAACGAAAATAACTGCCCTTAAATTATAATTTGTGTATAAAAAGTATCTGTTTTTACGTTTAATAAATAATACTTAATATAAATTTGCATAAAAAATCCCGTGAAAAAATTCAGTTTACGGATAAGGAACCCCAAAATAGCGAAGCGGCTCAAAAAAACGGCCATTTCGCTCCTGATAATTCTGTCGGTTTTTGGGTGTATCGGGATATTTCTGGGATATTATTATGAAGATACCGTTAAGCGTATTATCATCAGTGAGCTCAATAAGCGGTTAAATACCGAACTTATTGTTCAAAATGTTGACCGCGACATTCAATTCTCTATTTTTAAGAAATTCCCTTATGCTTCCGTAAGTTTCAATAACGTGGTCATGCTGGATGCCATAAAAGACAAAAAGAATAAAAAGAATCTGTTGGAGGCAAAAACCGTTTACCTGCAATTGAGCATCTGGGATATGATCTTCGGAGAATATCACATCAAGAAGATAGAGATCAGCGATGCAACGGTTACACTAAGAACCTATAAAGACCGCAGCGACAATTACCATTTCTGGAAACCATCCACCGATACTACTCCTTCTAATTTTGCATTCGACCTTCAGAAAGTTTGGTTGAACAAAGTTCGGGTATCGTATCTCGATTACGGGCTGCGTCAAAACTTTTCCGTTGTTGCCAAAGATGTGATGTTTAAAGGCGATTTCTCTGAAGAGAACTATAACATGAAGATCGACGGCGATATTTATGTGTATAAAATAAAATCGGGCGACGATCTGTATCTTGCGAACAAAAATACTACGGTTGAAGTATTGTTGAACGTGAATAGTAAGCAGAAAAATCTTTTGTTCGAAAAGGCCCGGATCGATATCGGGAATATGGTTTTTTCGCTTAGCGGGAATATTTCGTATGCAGAAAATGAAACGTATACTAACCTCCAGATCGAAGGGAAGAAGATGCAGCTGCAATCATTTATTAACGAACTTCCGCCACAATATTCCTCACACTTCAACGGTTACGAATGCAAGGGCGATTTCTATTTTCAGGCCGCCATAAAAGGTTATGTCGGCAGCACCTCCACTCCGGGAATAGTTGTTTCGTTCGGGTTAAACAACGGCGAAATTGTCCGCTCCGAAAACTCTATTGCTTTAAAAAATGTTGGTTTCAAAGCATCCTACACCAATGGAGCACAACACGACGGTCAGACATCGTATTTAAAGATCGGCGGGTTTTCTTCGACCCTTAGCGATGGAACCGTCAACGGGTACTTTTCGATACGAAACTTTTTGAAACCCGAAATTGAACTTAATTTCTCGGCCAATCTGGGATTGAAAGATCTGGTCAGTTTCTTAAAAATAGATACAGTTGAATCGGGTGAGGGCAGAATGATCATGCAGGCGAATTTCAAAGGAACCATAGAGAACGCTGATAAGTTCACCATCAAAGATTTTATCGGCAGCACCACTTCGGGCAAAATGCAACTGCAAAATGCCAACATCATTATGAAAGGCAAGCAGCAGAAATTTACCAATCTGAACGGCAACTTCATTTTTAACAATAATGATGTGGAGTCGCAAAATTTCACCGGTAGTTACATGTCGAACGATTTCTCCCTGCAGGGGCATTTCAAGAATATTTTCCCGTATCTGTTTCTCGAGCATCAAAATCTTATTATTGACGCCAATCTCGTTTCGCAGAACATCGACATGGGCGAGATCCTGAAGTTTTCGGAAGGCAAGAAAGATACGGTTTACAAACTAATATTGCCCGACAATATCAACTTCAATCTGTCTTTACAGGTTAAAAAGTTTGTCTTTAATAAGTTCACGGCTACCAACATTTCGGGTATCATACAGATGAAAAACAGGCAGCTGGTGGCCAAAGATATTTCGTTGCAGGCTGTGAACGGCAAAATAGATTTCACCGGGCTTGTTGACGGTTCGCAACCCGACAAACTATTGATAAGCTTCGATGCTTCCGTTAAAAAAGTGAATATCCAGCGATTGTTCAACGAACTGAACAATCTGGGACAAAAAAGTCTGCAGGATAAGAACATCAAAGGGGTGCTGACCGCCGATGTGCAGTTTGCCTCGGTATGGTCGTCTACCTTCAAGGTTGAAAAGCCCACCATTTATACCAATGCCACTATCACAATCGAAAACGGGGAACTGATCGATTATGAACCCCTGAAAGGATTGTCGAAATACCTTAAAAACAGAGATCTTTCGCACGTGGTGTTCCAAACGTTAAAAAACACCATCGTCATCAAAGACCAGCTTATCACCATCCCCGACATGGAAATAAACAGCACCGCTATCGACTTTAAACTAAACGGCACACACGGTTTCGACCAAACCATCGACTATCATCTGGCCGTATTGGTATCGCAACTCCGGAGCAGCGGCGAAAACAAGAACAACGTGATAAAAGACATCGGGCAAATTGAAGACGACGGGCTTCACAAAGAAAAATACTTCTTCAGAATAACAGGCACCGTTGATAAACCCATTTATCACACCCTCGACAAGGAAGGCATCAAACAGAACATCAAGAGCAACCTGAGCAAAGAAAAAGAAAATCTGAAAACTATTTTAAACCGCGAATTCGGCTGGTTCAAGAAAGACAGCGTTGTGAACAAAAACGTTAAACCGAAAGATAAATACGATTTCAACGTCATCTGGGACGAAGATGATCCGAAAGATAAGAAAGAAAAATAGCAACTTAGCCCGAAAGCCTGCCGAATAAAAACTACATTATTTTGTTATGTTCTAAATTATTACGACCTTTGCACCTATTTTTTAAAATCCTGCACAATTATGCAATACGACGAAATTAAATCCCGCTTGAATAAAGTCTTCTGTACAGTTTTTAAAGACAATACCATTGTCATTACCGAAGAAACCACGGCCAATGATATTGAGAAATGGGATTCGTTGACCCATTTGATGTTAATTTCAGCCACCGAAACCGAATTTGGCATTAAGTTTAAACTGAAAGAACTTATTGCCATGAAAAACGTGGGTGATTTTATGAAATCCATTGAAACCAAGCTTGCTGTTTAAACCTGTTCTGTTATGAGGAATAAGCCCTTTGAGGTACTCATCATCATTCTGATATCGGAATTATTGCTTGTTGGTTATTCGTTCTATTATAATTCAACGGGCGCTGCATTTATCAAAGAGAATGTACGCTTTCTTTCTCCCGATAAGCTTGCCGATTTTTCGCTGAAAGACGCCAACAAAAATGCCGACAGCCTGCTGAAGAACTATCTGTCGAATACGCTGAGCGACGATAAGATCATCAAACGCACCAATCTCTCTAAAATAGGCCCCAAGAAACAAAATGCCTTTTTGGTGAACCCCGTAACCGAAAACGGAAGCGCCCTCGACAATTTCTTTAAATCGCTGCTGCACCAAAAAGATTCCACAACGGTTCGCATTGCCCATTACGGAGATTCGCAGCTGGAAGGCGACCGCATGTCATATATCGTCCGCGAGAAGTTTCACGAAAAGTTCGGCGGCTCGGGTATAGGATATGTTCCGCTGAAAGACCTCTCGCCCGTTAGCTATGTGCGAAAAAGCAGCGGAAACTGGGCCAAGTATACCGTTTTCCACGACAGGTCGTCGAAAAACGATTACGGTATATCGGGAGCCGTGTTCCGGTTCAGCAAATTCTCGGTTCATCAAAGCGATGATGCCGAAAACGACACCTCATCCTCGAAAAAAGATACGCATCAGATAACGGGCGGAAAGCCTTTTTATAATGCCAGCGTATCGATGAAAATGGGCAGCCAGTATGCTTATAACAGCGTTTCCATCCTTTACGGCCATGCCACCGATAAATGCATCGTGAACTATTACGACAATGCTAGCGGCGAACGCGTTAAAACCGATACGCTTGCTGCATGCACCAAAGTATGTATGCACAAAACCCAGCTGGGCGGCTATTTGAATGTGAAGGTGGAGTTTGCGGCCGACAATAGCCCCGATTTCTACGGTATGTATTTCGACAGCGGCAAAGGTGTGCAGGTTGACAATTATGCCATACGCGGCCATTCGGGCGACGGGCTGATGATGATAAACGACGATGAACTTACCCAGATGCTGGACCTGTCGAATACCAAACTCGTCATTTTCCAGTATGGCGCCAACGTGGTACCGTATATACATTCCGACGAAGCCTGCGAATGGATTAGCGGAATCTATTATAAGCTTTTCATGAAGTTTAAAAAGGCCAAACCCGATATCAGCATCCTCGTTATCGGTGCAGGTGATATGGCCAAGGGCGGCGAAGGAAGCTATTCATCATATCCCTGGTTGCCCAAAATTACCGAAGCTCAGAAACGGGCGGCTCTGAAAGCCGGCTGCGCTTATTGGGACCTGTTCAACATGATGGGCGGACTAAACTCCATCATTACCTGGACCGACAAAAAACTTGCCGTCACCAATGGACATTTCTCCGAAAAGGGACAAAAGATCATCGCCAACGAATTGGTTGAAGCACTAATGGTAGAATACAACATTTACGTTCACAAACAGCGGATGAAGAAATAGTGATGAAGCGAATGCGGCCATATCGATTCTGGATACTCATGCTCATACCCGTTATAGGTATGCTGCTCGCGTTCCGCAATTATATAAAACCCCCGGCAGCATTCCATGTGAAACTTATCGAAGATTCTATCAACAGTCCGAAATACATGAACGACCTGGTGAAGTATCAGAACTATTACCCGTTTATTAACTACGACAGAAACTTCGTGGAATGGACCAACATTTCGGCCATCGATTCGTTCTTCCGGAAAATACCACAAACCCCGCATCGCAAATTAAAGATACTGCACATAGGCGACTCGCACCTGCAGGCCGACTTCCCGTCGGGCTATATACGCGAACGCCTGCAAGACATATTCGGCTACGGCGGACGCGGCCTAGTGTTCCCCTACAGAGCCGCAGGCACACATTCGGCCTACGACTACAAGACCTATTGCACCGGAGCCTGGCAATATACGCGCAACACCCAGCGCGACGCGGTGCTCGATATGGGCATGATAGGCGCTACCATCTATACCAACGATTCGAACGCGAGTTTTAAACTGGTGTTTCGCGAGGGTTTTATCCGCGACAACTTCACCGTGATAAAACTTTACTGCAAGCAGGATAGTTTGAGCTACGACGTGAAACTGAAAACCTGTTCGGGTTCGGTTCCTATTTATTGCGACTGCAGCGACAACGGCGCCAAAAAGCCCTACATCCTCGTCAAACTATCGAAACCTTCGGACACGATAGAGGTGACCGTGAACAAGACCAAAAAGAAGCAGAACTTCTTCGAATGCTACGGCCTGATGATAGAAAGCAGCGACAACAGCGGCGTTTTGTATTGCAGTACGGGCATCAATGGCGCGGGCTACAGAAGCCTGTTGAAACAACGCCTGTTCGAACAGCACGTGGCCGAGTTCAAACCCGACCTGGTGATACTCGACCTCGGCGCCAACGATTTCTACGGCGGAGCATTCCGAACCGAGGAGATGGAAAGCAACCTGGTTAAAATTGTCGACATGATACAGCGCGCAACACCCGGCACCGCCATCCTCATCTCGAACTCGCAGGACATACTCTACCGCCACCGCAAAGATATTGCCGAATGCAACGATTTTATGCAGATGACCAAACGCGTGGCTGCCTACCGCAAATGCGCCTTTTATAACTATTACGACGTGAGCGGCAACAAAGGCTCGATGATGCAATGGTATAAGCGCGGACTTTCGAAACCCGACAAGATACACCTCACCACCCTGGGCTATTATACCAAGGGCGAACTGTATCTGAATGCCATACTCAACTCCTATGTGTTGTGGCTGCAAAATAAATCGGACAGCCTTTCGGCCGACAAACACCAAATGGACACCACGCAACTCAAGCAATATTTTGTCGACGATATAAGTTTCAAAAAAGAGAACACCCGGGTTGAACACGCTCCCGTTTATTCCGAACTAAGCACCGACACCGAAGGCACCGACAAGGTTTACTATGTGGTGCGTTCGGGCGACAACCTCGGGGCCATTGCCGACCGCTACGGAGTTTCGGTGAAAGACCTGGAATACTGGAACGGCCTGTCGGGCACCAAAATAATAGCAGGCGAATCGCTGGTTATCTTCAAAAAGTCGCATACCACGCCGCCCGACCCTATGCCGAAAAACGCCGAAAAAACCGTTATTCCGCAAAATCAGGCAGCCATCCGCCCCACCAACACCACCCGCCCCGTGCAGCGCAAAGCAGCCTATAAAGTGACATCGGGCGACTCGTTGTGGTCGATAGCAAAGAAATACAATACCACGGTAGATAAAATTAAACAACTTAACAAACTAAAATCCGAAAAGCTCAGCATCGGACAAACGTTGCTGATACCATAACCCATGCAAACACTTACCGACTTTTTTAAATCGCTGCTCTATAATCAACATGCACCCCTGCTCTACAACTCGGTATTGTTCTGCGTGCTGTTCTCGGTTTTGTATCTGGGCTATATTTTCGTTTATAACGACATCAAAAAACGCAACCTGCTGCTGCTGGCCTTCAGTTTGTTTTTCTACTACAAACTGAGCGGGGTATATGTGTTGCTGCTCATCGCCATGGGCACTTCCGATTATCTGATCGGCAGGCAGATGTTTCGCGTAAGCACCCAGCGGAAAAAGAAAATGCTGCTGTTGCTCTCCATCTTCATCAACGTGGGAGCCCTCATATTGTTCAAATACACCAATTTTCTGCTCAACACCTTTTTCGGCATCACCACGGGAAGTGGCTCGCCGATGGTGCTCGATTTGCTGGTGCCCGTGGGCATTTCGTTCTACGTGTTTAAAACCCTGTCGTATATTTTCGATATCTACCGCGAGGTGATAGACGAACCCGAAACCAACTATTTCAACTATCTGCTGTATGTTTCGTTTTTCCCCAACATTATGGCGGGCCCCATTTCGAAAGCCCGCGACCTGCTGCCGCAGTTCAACAGCCAGCTCAAGTTCAGCAGCGACCTTATCGGTAAGGCTTTTTTGCTGGTGCTTATCGGGGCGTTCAAAAAAGTGTTTATCGCCGATTTTCTTGGTGCCAACCTCGTCGACCGCGTGTTCGATTCGCCCGAGTTTTTCACGGGTTGGGAAGGCCTAATGGCCATCTACGGCTATGCCATGCAGATCTATTTCGACTTTTCGGGCTACACCGACATCGTTATCGGGCTGGCCATGCTGCTCGGCTTTAAGGTGAACCCCAACTTCAACAAGCCATTTATGGCCGACAACGTTGCCGATTTCTGGCGCCGCTGGCATATAACGCTGTCGGGATGGTTCAACGAATACGTGTTCTACCCCCTGTCGTATACTTTCCGCCGTTTCAAACAGTTTGGCGTGATACTGGCGGTGCTCATCACCTTTTTCATTTCGGGTTTCTGGCACGGGGCCGCGTGGACCTATATTTTGTGGGGCACTTCACACGGGCTGGCCATCGCGCTCACATTTGCCACGGTGAACCTGCGCTCGAAACTTGCCAAACGCAACACCTGGGGCATCTACAAGTTTTTGAGCATCTTCATCACCTTCCATTTTCTGGCGTTTTCCATGGTGCTGTTTCGCGCCGAAAGTTTGCAGGCCGCCGGCAAATTGTATGCGCTGGTGTTCAACCATTTTAGCTTGAGCGTGGCGGGGCAGTGGGCAAGCCTCTACACCAAACCGCTTATCATACTAGCTGCTGCCTACATTTTGCATTATATGCCACTTTCGTGGAACGAGTTCTTCACACGGCGGTTCAGCGCGCTGCACTGGTCGATAAAAGCGCTGATAGTGGTTCTCGGCATCTTGTTCATCTATCAGGGCTTTTCGTCCGACACGCAGCCGTTTATTTATCTCGAATTTAGTTGATCGGCGGGATTTGGGAAGGCGATTAGCGATTTGTGATTGGCGATTTGATTAGCCAAAAGCCACGAGCCATGATTTTGTGATTGGCGATTTGTGACCCGCCTGAATGACTTCAGTCGGGCAAGTTGGCGATTTGAAAGAAAAACCACAGAGGTCACGGTGAAAAAACAGAGTGACACAGAGTAATTCTTCGGACTTCGGGCTTCCGACTCCCAACTCGTAATTCGTAACTAATAACTCGTAATTATTCCTTAATGAATTTCCTCACCTCCGTGCCTTTTTCCGATGTGGCTTTAATAAAATAGATGCCCGCGGGCAACCCCGATACATCTATCGTGGTGGTGGGTTGGGCATTGGGCAGGGTTTTAAGGCATTGCCCTTCCAGATCAAATATCCCGATGGTGGATGTTAGCGGGGTTTGTATGGTGAGATTGGTGGTGGCGGGGTTGGGAGAGATGGAAATAGTATTATTCGTTATTTTAGAGTTTTCTGCAATTGCAGTAGCAAATCCATTTTCATCGGTTTTTATTAAATAGAAGTCGTTATCAAGGGCTCCATAACTATTGCTCATTCCCCCGATGGCAAATCCTCCGTCGCTGGTTTTAACCATACCCAAATGTCCCCCATCGTAAAGCGCTCCTCCAAAAGTGCGTGTCCACAGCGTATCGCCAACAGAATTGATCCTAACCAGATACACATCTTCGTTACCGGCACCAAAACTATACGTAATACCCGCCAATGCATATCCTCCATCATTGGTTTGAACTATCGAACTCAGTTCATCGATATCAATGCCTCCGTAAGTTCGAGTCCAAAGTGTATCTCCATTGGCATTCGTTTTTATGGCATAAAAATCATTCGATCCTGCTCCATAACTGCCTGTTGTGCCTCCTACAATATAACCGCCATCGTTGGTGGGTACGACATCCCACGAATAGTCTGCCTGAGTACCCCCGTAGGTTCGTGTCCAAAGGGTATCGCCTGTTGAGTTGGTTTTAACCAGGTATACATCTTCTTGATAAGAAGTATAATTTTCCGAACTTCCGCTAATAATATACCCGCCATCAGTTGTTTGATGCACGGAATGGGAATAACAGTGATTTTGATTCCCGATCTTCCGTTTCCATAACAGATTTCCATTTGTATTGGTTTTTACCAGAAATATACACGATACGTTTGTCAACGAATCGTTGGTTTCGCCTGTCACAATATATCCGCTATCGATGGTTTGTGCCACGCAAAACCCGACATCATCACGTTTGCCACCAAAACGCCGTGTCCAAAGTGTGTCGCCGTTCGGGTTGGTTTTAATTAAATAAAGGTCACGATTAATGCCTCCGGCAGTATCGGGATTTAGTGTGCTTCCGGTAATGATAAAACCACCGTCGATGGTTTGTTTAACAGAATATGCATCAATATATCCCAGATGCCTGCTCCAGATAGTGTCGCCATAAGCATTGGTTCGGATAATAAATATATTGTTTAGGTCTGTTGATCCGGCAAGAATAAAGCCCCCGTCGGTACATTGGGCAACATCATAAGCTGCATCGTTGCCAATGCGGTTATAGATACGCTCGAAAGTAATTTGCGCCTTCGCAGCAAAGACCGATAAAATACTTATTAAGAAAACCGATAACCATTTTCTCATTATAACGAGATATTAAATAATACCAGAATGTAAATCAACTGTTATTAACGAAAGAAATGATGCTGGTATTGGGTTTTAGGTAATAGATAACTGATAATTATTAGTTATTCACCGTTCTTCCTGCCACAAACCTACCTGCCGGCAGGCAGGGGCACCAAGACACGAAGTAACACGAAGAAAAAACAAGCCTCCCCAACCCCATCTATTCACTAAAAAAAAACTCCCGCATCTTTTTATCAACACGAGAGTTTTTTTGTAGCAGATACCACATACCAGCTACCACATACCTTTTACCGTCTACATAATTATTCCGTCCCAGGGCTCGCTGGGCGAGCTGTATCTTTGGTCTTTGCCTTTAAACATGATGCGCACAATATACCAGACGCGTTTGCCTTCCTGCGAAATATCGAACTGGCGAACGTATTTTCCGCGTTTCACCATGCCGTCATACACAAATGTGCTGATATCGGGCACAGTTTTCACGCTGGCCTCGGTGATAGATATAAACACGTGGATGTTTTCAACCCCGTTGCCCTTAGCCTTGCTTTTTTGGCCGGGTACACTCACCTGATTGTAATGAACTAAATATGTTGCTTTTTTAATTTTACCGGCTAAATCATTACCGGGATGAAAACCATGTACATACGGGTCGAGTTTATCAACCGGAACCGTGAGTCTCATTTCGCCCTGTTGTGCGAAGTTTGCAACTTCGCACTAAATATTTTAAATTAGCACCTGTACTGCTTCCCCCGCGTCTCCCGACGCGTGTGCCTCATCTAATTACTCTTGTAAAAATACAAATTAATTCAATACCAAATTTCTGAATTCAAAAAAAACTCCCTCAGCCCAACCTTTTACTTTTTTCGAAGAAAAAAAGTGCGTTGGCACGTCCAAACGGCGGGCCGGCGTTGGCTGTGAATGAAAAAAATAGTAGAAAATCGTAAAAGGCGTTTACGTTTCCCGATGAAATCGGGACTACTTTTACTGATTTTCTTATTTTTTTCAGAGCGCGCTGAAGCGTCGTTTGGACAAGTCCTTTTCTTTTGGTTCTTTTCTGGCGCCTGTCCCGACACGCAGTGTCGGGGGACTAGCAAAAGAAAAGAATAATCAAAAAAAAACTCCCCCAGCCATCACAACCAGGAGAGTTTTTTTACTTTATAAACTTTCAACTTTATAAACTTTCAACTCAAACTACCTCATCAATAGCAATTTCCCCGCCTTCGGCATTACTTTCATTTGCCACGAACAAATAAACCTTATCAGGGTAACCCAGATCAGCATAACTCTGTGTAGCTTCATCCCCCGAAGTCAAAACTTTGGCGGTGCTTGGTATCGTCGTGGGCACATCGGGCGTGGCCTGTGCCCAGTATTTCAGATCAGCGTTTCCCAAATTGCTGAACAAATATATTTTTCCGTTAGCTACCTGAAAATCCATCGGAACAATTTTCAGCATCGGGATAACTTTATCATACTCTCCGCTCGCGCCTCCCGTATCTCCCTTCTTTCTTTTCCGGTGTCCCTGCAAATGCAGCTTGCGGCATTTCTTATATAAAGTATAAAAAACACTATCTTTTTTCTTCAGCGGTTTTGCGGCGCTATCCAACTGATTTTTCATAAAATCAACCAATTTCTTATACTTATCGTCGCGCGTAATAACTTCCGTTCCGTGCGTTTTAATTGCAAATTCAGGCGTATTCAGGTCAGCCTCAAATTGTGTCAGAGCATCATGCAGGTCCGTATAATCGGTTGCCAGATATCCGTGATCTTTCAATGCCAAAACCGTCAGGTCGGCAATCTTTGTATCCAAATTTTTTCCCGCTTCCAGCAAAGCCTCTCCCGTCATCTTTTCCAGATCCGACGGCGTATAATGCGCGAATTCTCTCAGCGTATTATTCTGCGTTTCTATTGCCAGCGATGTAATTGCATCATAGCCCAACTCAATTTCAACCGTCGCCGTTTCTCTCGAAACCTGCTTATCCAGTGCAATTCCCGTTATGCTGGGCGTCACCAGCAAATCCGCGTTCAAAAAATCATCTAGCAGTGTTTTGCCAATCACGATGCGCGTAACCATTATCGGAACCAAAGCTGTCGATGCCTGGTTAGCATCGCAGGCGCTAAAAGTAACTTTGGTCGATCTTACAAAAATCTTTTGTCTGTCGTTCATAATTATTTTTTTTGGTTTATACTTAGTTCAGATACACGTGTACAAATATAAGATATCTATAAGCTGAAGTCAAGTTTTCATTCAAAAAATTATTAACAAAAAATAAAAAAATGTTAATAACTCAAAACCATACCCTTTACCCCTTTCTTACTTCCGAATTCTGACTTCCAAATTCCCGACCAATCAAAACTTGTCCGCCTTTTGGCGGATTAATTTTCCTCCGTGTTCTCGGTGTCTCTGTGGTTTTCTAACTCCCAACTCTAATTACTCTAGCTCACTCTAGTCACTTCTATTAATCCATTCTTACTTCTGAATTCTGACTTCCATACTCTCTGCCAAAATGTCATAATTTCAACCTCACCCTCAAAAAAACCAAACCACCTTCCCCTCACCCCCAAAATCCCTTCCGAAACCACTTTTTTCCTCTAAAACTATCAATATACTGATATCCAAAGCGTTTACATAAAATCGGAAGCTCATTTACATAAAATCGGAGTCCATTTACATGAAATCGGAGCCCGTTTACATGAAATCGGAAGCCATTTACACGAAATCGGAGGGTATTTACATAAAAGAAATTAAGCTGCGAGCAAAATCGGAACCCGTTTACACGAAATCGGAAGCCATTTACAACAAATCGGAACCCGTTTACAAGAGCGCGGAAGCTCGGCGCGTAAAATCAGAAGCCATTTACATGAATTTTTCACCGCTTACATAAAATCGGAAGCCGTTTACATGAAATCGGAAGCCATTTACACGAGTTCGGAAGCCTCTTTACATTGTCGAAATCAGACATTTTGTCAAAAACCCTTCTGAATTCTGAAATTAACTCTAGTCACTCCCAACTCTAGTCATTTACCTGCCGGTTAGACAGGCTCTAGTTCACTTCCTTTTTCTCCGGAAAAACAACCGACGCCACAATACTGATCACCAAAATGCCCAAAACAATATAAAGCGACATGGCGGTGGTAAATCCTATGCTTTTCAGCCACACGTTGAGCAGTATTTTCACCCCGATAAACGTGAGAAGCACCGCCAGACCGTATTTCAGGTAGTGGAACACATTGATGACATTCAGCAGCAAAAAGAACAGCGAGCGCAGGCCCATGATGGCGAAAATATTCGAAAAGAAAATGATGAAGGGATCTTGTGTGACCGAAAAAATGGCGGGCACGCTGTCGGTGGCAAACAGTATATCGGAAAATTCGATAACCAGCAGCACCAGAAACAGCGGTGTGAAATAAAACTTAGTGTCGTGCCGCCTGATATAAAACCGGTTGCCCACGTAGCGCGGATACACCCGCAGGTATTTCGACGCGAAACGCACCACGGGATGTTTGCTCACGTTGATGCTTTCTTCTTTTTTGTTACGCTCCACGAACATTTTTACGCCCGTGTAGACCAGCAGCGCCCCGAACAGATATAAGAACCAACTGAACTGCTGGATGATGGCCGCACTGCCGAAAATAAAGATGAACCGCAGCACCAGCGCCCCCAGTATTCCCCAAAACAGCACCCGTTTGTAGTATTTTTTCTGCACTCCGAAGGCGAAAAATATCATGATCATCACGAAAAGGTTGTCGACCGAAAGCGATTTCTCGATCAGGTAGCCCGTGATGTATTCGAGCGAGAGGTTTTTGTTGTAGGCTTGCAGCGCGTCGGCATAGCTGAGGCCGCGTATGTCGACGGGTTGATCGTATTTGCTGATGGTGTGCTGCAGATCGCTCATGTTTTTGATGCCGTGTATCCACTGTCCCTGGCTGCGGATGAGAAAATAGAAGGTGAAGGCTATCAAGATCCAGAAAACCGACCAGAGTATGGCTTCTTTGAATTTCACCACGTGGTTTTTGCGTCCGATAACTTTCAGATCGAGGAAAAGCATCAGCAAAACGAAAATGATGAAGCCGGTGAACACAAGTATCTCGTCGAGATTCATGAAAAACGATTTGAAAACAAAGGTAATTAAAATAGGGATTTAGTTAAATGTTAGATTGATGTTGACGATCTCGGGATTATTGCCGATGCGCATGGGCGGGCCCCAGGTTCCGACGCCGCACGACACGTAATATTGCGTTTGGTTGATGCGGCGGTAGCCCCAATCGGGGTGATAGATGGCGCGGGTTACGTAGTTGAGCGGGAATATTTGCCCGTCGTGCGTGTGACCCGACAGTTGCAGGTCGACACCGGCTTCGGCGGCCTGTTCGAGATGAAAGGGCTGATGATCCATGAGGATAACAGGAAAGGACTTGTCGACCGTAGCCATCAGTTGGGCCAGCGGTTTGCGGTCTTTTTTGGTGAAACGCACCATATCCTTGTCGTTGCGACCCACGAGCCAGAACGCGCTGTCGATAAGCACGGCCGTGTCGCGCAAAAAGGTGATCTTATGTTTTTCGAGATAGCTGACAGCAGGTACAACGCCCCCGATATATTCGTGGTTGCCGGTGATGGCATACACTCCGTATTTGGAAACGATGTTTTCGAGCAGGGCGCCCAGATTTTTCTTAATAACGGGAACGATGTTCTCATCGACAATGTCGCCTGCCAGCAGCACGATGTCGGGATGCAGCGAATTTATCTTTTCGACGATGTGCCCGAGCTTGTTTGGGCCGATGATGGTTCCAAGATGCAGGTCGGAAAGCATGACGATGTTCACCGAACGGTGGTTTTTCACTGTTTTGTTGACGGCTATATCGAGATGTTTGATGCGCACGATGGTGGCGTTGATGTATCCGTAAAGTATCAGAAGCCCCACGAAACCGAAGATGCTCACCAGGGTGATGAATTTGGTTTTGGCGTAGTTGGCATAAAAGGCGGCGGGCATAAAATGGATAAAATGATTTGCCGCGCGGACGATATCGATGAGCAAAATGAACAGAAAGAAATACAACATGGCGGCAAACCAAAACGACCCCGACCAATTCAATATCTCGGTAACGGCCGAATGCCCGAAACGTTCGGAAACCCGCGCGATGATGTAGGCCAGGAAAAAGAAAATAAAAAATCCGATATAGTAGGGCCTGATTCCGGGGTGCAATTCAAGTCCGTGCCAGCCGCGGATGAAGATATAGAAGTTTACTAAAGAATGTATGGACAGAATTATCAGCAAAAAAATAAGCATCGAAAAGGTTTTCATAAACAGTGAATAAAAAACCCCTTGTGTCGGCAAGGGGTGTAAAAAATAGTTTTATTGATCTTTAAATTTGGTCATAAGGGTGTAGCTCATCAATTTTCCTTTGGCATCGTAGTATTCTGTTTTAACGGTTCCAACGTTTTTGGCATACCATTCGGCCCCTTTGGTTTTGATGATCATGCCCATATTGGTTTCCACGTCGTAGGCAACCTTATAACATTGATAATCGCCCATATTGGTTTTAACAGTTTCAACAGCTTCAACTTTGCGGTTGTAGATTTTGATTTTAAAAGCCATCATAGGAACACCTTCGTCAGATATCTCCATTGTAACAGAAGTTTCGGGAAGTGCTTCGCCCACGGTCAGAGTTCCGGGTATGGCACAATCGGTAGCCTTAATATTTATACCCTTATCTTTATATTGATTTATTAGAGCCGGGTCAAGGATTTTTTTCATATCCAAATAAAAAACGCCGGCTTTGCAATAATATTGAAAAGTGGTATTGCCGTTTTTAGTGCCGTTGGCCAGGTAGGTATCGCTTGCAATAGTGATTGTTGTTTGGTCTCCGCTTACTTCTTTTTTAACAACCCGCTGCACAGAGGTCCCGGTGAGGGTTCCTTTAGCATCATAGGATGAGGTTTCAACCGAAGCGCCTTCGGTGGTAGGGAAATAATACACGCAATCCTGAGCTTTTGCTGCATAAGCAAAAAGCATCGACATAATGACAAAACTAAGAACAGATTTTTTCATAACACAGGTTGTTTAAAATTATTAAACGAAAGTAGTATAGAAAATAGTTTTTATTGATCTTTAAATTTGGTCAGCAACGTAGAGCCCATCAGTTTTCCGCTGGCATCGTAAGTTTCGGATTTCACCACGCCAACATTTTTTGTATACCATTCGGCTCCTTTTGATTTAACGGTAATGCCCATATCGGTTTCGACGTCGTAGGTAACCTTATAACATTCGTAGTTGCCCATGTTTGTTTTGATGGTTTCAACAGCATCGACCTTGCGGTTGAAAATACGCACTTTAAGATTCATAATCGAGATGCCATTGCTTTTAACGGTCATGGTAACCGAAGCTTCGTCGAGACTTTGATTGGGAACAAAAGCCCGTGGAATAATATAATCTGATGAAGAGAAACTGATATCCATGTTTTGATATTGGGCGAAAATTGCAGGATCGATAAATCTTTTCATATCAACATGAAATTCGCCTCCTCTGCAGGCATACTCGAGGGTAGTGGTAGTTTTTTTTGATCCTTTAACATCGTAGTTTTCGTTTGCCACGCTTAGTTTCATTTGATTTCCGCCTTCTTCTTTTTTCACCACCCGCTGAATGTTGATACCGGTGAGTTTTCCGGTGGCATCATAGGATGAGGTTTCGACCGAAGCGCCTTCGGTGGTGGGGAAATAATACACGCAATCCTGAGCTTTTAAAGCATAAGCCCCAAGCAGAGAAATTATAACAAAACTTAAGAGGGATCTTTTCATATTACATGATTTTTAAATGAACAAAACAAAAGTACAAAAAATATACGAAGCTATGATGTCTACATTTCTAACAGAACGCTAACCTTATCGATCTTGCCGCCCAAAGGTGGATTTATTTTTGAAACTTTGATGCTGAGATGAGTGATCTGCGGAAAACGGTTCTTCACAGCCAGCCCGATGCGCGAAGCTATATGTTCGAGGAGTCTGGATTTTTTTTCCATTTCGTTTTTCACGATGGAGTATACTTCCTGATAATTTATGGTTTTGTGAAGATTGTCGGTAGTTTCGGCCTCCGAAGTATCGGTTTCCATGATCAGGTCGACCAAAAAACGATTTCCGATGATCTGCTCTTCGGCGAAGCAACCATGATAAGAGTAAAACTCCATGTTTTCGAGAAGTATTTTTCCCATAACCTTATTTTTTGCAAGAGCAAAGGTAAGAATAAAAGCAAGCAGAAAGCGGGTTTTTAGAATTGGGTAAATGCGGGAATTTGTGGTTGGCACTTCGCAATCGGGCAAGCAAAAATTACTACCTTTGCAATTGTTTAAGAAAGTCAAATTATTATGGAAGACCCCAACAAGCAACCCAATTCGGGACAGACAGCAGGAGAAAACAAATCGCTGAATTTTATCGAACAGATCATAGAGGAAGATATCCGCACCGAAAAATACGGTAAAAGGGTTCACACCCGTTTTCCGCCCGAACCGAACGGATATTTGCATATAGGACACGCCAAATCGATATGTTTGAATTTCGGGCTGTCAAAAAAATACGGCGGCAAATGCAATTTGCGTTTCGACGATACCAACCCCACCAAAGAAGATACCGAATATGTGGATTCGATCAAAGAAGATGTGAAATGGCTGGGTTTCGACTGGGACGGCGAATATTATGCTTCCGATTATTTCGAAACTTTGTATGAATATGCCGTTAAACTGATAAAAAAAGGAAAAGCCTACGTTTGCGACCTGACTCAGGAAGAAATTGCTGCAACACGGGGAACTGTGACAACAGCGGGAACTTTAAGCCCGTTTGCTCAGCGTAGCATTGATGAAAATCTGGATCTGTTTGCACGAATGCGAAAAGGCGAATTCGAAGACGGAACAAAAGTGTTGCGTGCCCGTATTGATATGGCTTCGCCGAATATGCTCCTGCGCGACCCGATATTGTATCGTATTTTGCATGCCGAACATCACCGCACCGGAAACGATTGGTGCATTTACCCCATGTATGATTTTGCACACGGGCAGTGCGATTCGATTGAGCATATTACACATTCCATTTGTACGCTGGAGTTTGAAGTTCACCGGCCCTTGTACGAGTGGTTCATCAAAGAACTTGAGATCTATGCTCCCCAACAGATAGAATTTGCCCGGCTCAACATCAACTACACAGTGATGAGCAAACGCAAACTGTTATCGTTAGTGCAGGAAAACGTGGTTAATAGTTGGGACGACCCACGCATGCCAACCATTTGTGGTTTGCGTCGCAGGGGTTATACACCCGAAGCTTTGCAAAATTTTGCCGAAATCATCAGCGTGGCAAAACGCGATAATGTGATCGATGTTTCGTTGTTGGAGCATTGTTTGCGTGAAGATCTGAATAAAAAAGCCCAACGTGTTATGGCAGTGCTGAACCCGATAAAACTCATCCTGACCAATTATCCCGAAAACGGTGAAGAATTGCTGGATGCGGTGAACAACCCTGAAGATATCAGCACAGGCTTGCGGAAAGTTCCTTTTTCGAGAGAACTTTTTATTGATCAGGACGATTTTATGGAAGTGCCACAGCATAAATTTTTCCGATTATCGCCGGGAAATGAAGTGCGCCTGAAAAGTGCTTATATTATCCGTTGTAACGATGTGATAAAAAATGCCGACGGCAGCATAAAAGAACTGCATTGCACATACGACGCCAACACCCGCACCGGATTGTCCGACAGCAACCGCAAGGTGAAAGGCACCATTCATTGGGTTTCGGTTCGGCATGCTGTTGAGATCGAAACGCGACTATATGATAAATTGTTTTTGCCCGAAAATCCGGAAGATATTGAAGAAGGCGAAGATTTCAGAAGCAATCTGAACCCCGACTCGTTGAAGATCACAAGCTCGTTTGCAGAACCGTTTATTAAAAATATGAAGCCATTGGATAAAGTTCAGTTCGAACGGGTGGGCTATTTTTGTGTGGACGCCGATTCAACATCCGAAAAGCCGGTTTTGAACAAAACTGTAGGACTGAAAGGTTCGTGGCAAAAAACGGTGTAAGAATAAAAATAAAATTAAAGAATTAAAGTTTAAAAAACTTTTTTACTTTTGCACTCACAATGTCCCGTGGTGTAACTGGCAACACGTCTGACTCTGAATCAGAAGAGTTCAGGTTCGACCCCTGACGGGACAACAAAGCCGCATCTGTTAAAGGTGCGGCTTTTTATATGTTTTGAGGAAGGGATTTTTGAAAGAGTATTTTTGAAGGTTGCATTTTTCTGTTTCACTATTTGCCGTGGAACTCTTTTTTTAAAGTGTTGACATTATAAAGAAGCAGCGAAATTAATCCAAAAAAATAAACACCCATTTGTCGTTCGAGCATTGCTTCGCTCATAAAAAACAACAAAATAGCTATGCCAAAATAGATACCTTCGTTTAGCCTGAAAATTTTCCGGCAGATCAAATAAAGACATCCGACAAAAATCAGGAGCATAAATATGCCGTAGTTTATTCCGACAGACAAATATTGGTTGTGCGGGTTGAATTCCTGAGTGCTTCCTTGTGGCCAATTCTCAGAAACATAACAGGTGTTCAGTTGCTTTTGGAAGTTACGGCATCCGCATCCCCATAAAATATTATCGGAAAAGACCTGTAAAGAACAATTCAGAATAACGGCTCGTTGCGAAACTGTATTCGTATTGTCGACCCGTTCAGGATTCCACTTAACAAATTCGTTCAGGCGGTTATTTAACGAGGGTAGTGTTATAAAAATCATTATCAGTGTTGTTAAAGCAGAAAGACCGATCACAATCTTGCGTAAGTTAGAAAGATGGCTTCGCAATATCCATATCAAAATAAAAACCATTCCGGTAATGAAGGCGACACGCACAGCCAATATTAAAACAGATAAGAACAGAATTATGGCTAATAGCAAATACGTAATGCGAAAAGTTCTTTTTTCTGAAACAGAAGACAGGCATAAAAAACAGGCTGCAGTAAGTGCGAAAATGGAATAATACGTGGGATGGAGTCCAGATATCTTTTCGAAACTGTCGCGGAGGATAAAAGCTCCGTTCTGAAAAGTGGAGTGTTCGAAAAGAATGTTTTCGAACAGCAAACCGAAAAAAGAATAGATTGTGAGTATGCACACAGAAAGTGAAAAGATCAGTAATGGTAATTTATAGTTCCTGAACCCGGTGACATTGATGAAAAGTGGAATTATGAAAGGAGCGGTAAAAAAAAATATTTTTTTCTCGAATTCGAAGTGTACAACTGGTTCAAGGCCATAAATAAAAAACTCAATCAAGTACGGAATAAACGGTATTACAAAAACCAGATTTTTCACCACCATTTTCCTTAAGGGGAAAGGTTTGATTAAGTATGCAGTTATTGTAAGAGCCGAAACTACCATTAATATTCCGTTGGAAAGTTTAAACGGGAAAAGCGGAAAGGCAAACAATGCTAGAAAAAACAGGCTTGTGATCAAGTGTAAACCATGAACCTTAGAATTGCTTTCGGGCAATATGTTGGTTAATTTTATCATCAATAAAGGTCTTGAGTTCTTCGCGGAATCGTTCGATACAAAATGATTTTATGTTTTCTTCGAAGTCTTGGTGTATAAACATTCGGTTACTTTGATGAAAAGCCCGGATAGTGGCTACCATATCATCCACCGTTTTTTGCCGGAAGAACACCCCGGTATTTTCGTTCACTGTTTCGATATAGCCACCGACAGCCGGTATAATAACCGGGGTACAATACGATTGGGCCTCAACAATTGAAATTCCGAAATCTTCGGTTGCTGCTGCAACGAATGCTTTTGCCTGAGCAAGCTTGCTACGCTTTGTTTCATCGTCGATATAGCCCAAATAGGTAACATTAGGCGGGAGGGTTTTCATAATTTCATTGCGCATGGGTCCATCTCCTGCTATTTCAAGTTTCAGTTCGGGCATAAGGCGAAATGCTTCAACAATAAGGTCAACATTTTTATAGGTAACAAGACGCGAAACAGAAACATAAACATCACGTCTTTCTACATTGGTTTTTTTCATTTCCACATCCACAGGTGGATAAATTACAATACTATCGCGATTAAAAAAACGTAGAATCCGATCGCGGACAAAGCTGGAATTGGCAATAAAATAATCTACTCTGTCGCTGCTTTTATAATCCCATTTGCGAAGCCTTTCGAAAAAGTATTTTAGAACAGCTTTTGTTAAGCGAGTTTTTGCTGCTCTCAGATAATCTTCTTTTAAATCCCATGCATAACGAGCCGGGCTGTGACAATATGAAATATGCAATTGTCCGGGTCTGCGTTTAACACCTTTTGCCACACAAGATGAAGATGAAATAATTATATCATAATCTTTCAGATCGAGATGTTCAATAGCATAAGGAAATAATGGGAAAAGTGAGCGATATTGGCGTTTGACGAATGGAAATTTTTGAATAAAACTTGTATGCGTTTTCTTTCCAAATAAGTAATGATCGCGGTTTTTCTTTGTAAAGAAATCGAAAAGACAAAATACATCAGCTTCGGGATAACAATAAAGTATTTCACGCACCACCTGTTCTGCCCCACCTGCCTCATTGAACCAATCATGCACTAACGCTATTTTTGGCATTTTCAGATTATTTAATTTATGCAAATCTACTGAAAAAGTTGAAACGTTTATCAGGCTTGTTAAAATGAACTTTTATTAATGAAGATTTATAGAAAAAGTTCTTTTAGTATGCTAAACGAAATCATTAACATAATGGCGGAAATAGTTTAAATGATGGTATCCGCATCGAGAGTGAAGGAGTATACAATTAACGAAATTGTCGTTTTTTGGTGTTTATCACCAGAACTCTTCCTGTAAATTATAAAAGTTCTATATTTGTTCAAAAATTTATTCATGCAAGGCAAACGCAGATATATTATTTTATTTTTGATCTATAAAAATCTGCAGCTAAAATATAAGCATTCTGTATTGGGATTTTTATGGAGTTTGCTGCATCCATTTATGTATCTATTGATTTTTTTGGCAATATTTTCTGCTGCATTTTCCACAACTGAAAATTATCCACTTTATGTGTTAAGCGGACTGGTGTTTTGGATATATTTTGCCGGTGCAACCGGGCAGCTTTGTAATGTTTTTATAAAAAATACGCATTTGATAAAATCGCTTAATCTTCCAAAAATTATTTATCCTTTGACCGAATTGGGCAGCGAGTTGGTAAGTTTTCTGTTAGGGTTGATACCATTTATGGTGTTGATGTGTTTCTTGGGCATGCACATTACTTTTAACCTATTGTATATTATCCCGGTAATATTGTTGTTCTCTATTTTTTTATTTTCTGTGGGCTTGATTTTGGGTTCATTAAATGTGTTTTTCAGGGACGTGGGCATCCTCTGGAATACAATAAGTCCGGCTTTGTTTTATCTTTCACCTATAGCATATGCGTTTAAATTAGTGCCCGAACGCTATAAGTTTATTGTAAAATATAATCCTTTATACCATTTTTTAGAATTGGTACGCAATGTGTTATGGCAAAATCAACCTCCCGACATGCATTACGTGGGTCGTTGTTTATTAATTACAAGTGTTACCGCAATATTGGCATTTTTGATTTATAGTAAAACGCGTAACGGATTTATTTCGAATTTATAGATTTTATGGACCCTGTGATAAAGTTAAATAATGTTTCGGTAAGCTACCTGCAAAACAGGAAAGGGGTGCATTCAATAAAAGATTTTGTGCTGAAAGCTTCTTTTATCTCTCCTTTTAAAAAGCACAGGGTTTTACACAATATCGATCTGGAAATAAATAAAGGCGATTCGGTTGGTATTTTGGGCCCTAATGGGAGCGGAAAAAGCACACTGATGCGTACTATTGCCGGAATTATTAAACCCGATGAAGGCTTCTTGAAAGTCGGGGTTCGTGTTTCACCCTTACTCGCCCTGGGTGCGGGAATTGAGTTGGAGCTTTCAGGTTACGAGAATATGCGAATTGCTCTGGCGCTATCGGGGAACTATAATAAAACAACTCGCAAGGAAATGATACAGAAGGTAACTGATTTTGCAGAACTGACAAATGAACAGTTGATGATGCCTGCTAAAATGTATTCAACAGGTATGTTGGCCCGGCTTGCTTTTAGCAGTGTTATGACCTGCCAACCCGAGCTTTTAATGATTGATGAAGTACTTGCCGTAGGCGATAAGGGTTTTCAGATTAAATGTATGAATCGGATTCACGAAATCATTAAAAACGGGGCTACTTTGCTATTTATTTCGCATAGCCCCAACGAGGTAAAAGAAATTTGTACAAGAGGAATATGTCTTAAAGAAGGAAAAAAGATATACGACGGAAGTTCGGACAGAGCAGCAAATGTTTACACAAAATTATTTTAACACAAGAATCCATGCCTGTTTCATTAATTTCATAAATTTGCATTCGGATGAAGGTCACACCAAACGACATACTCGATCAAGAAGAACAAATTGTTGAAGATGATATTAAAAATGAAAAATTTAATTCATTTGATAAAGACAATAACGCGGACCCACAGTATTGGAAAAACAGATTTAAGCGAGCATCACGTGAAATAGAAGAGATAAATAAGCAACTTAATACTGCCTTGAAAAGTATGGATAAGCTGATAAAGAAGCTTGCCGAACTTGAAAACAGCAAACTCGTTAAATTTCGTAAATATTTTTATCTATATCTTAGCCGACTCAGATCAAATGTTAGCAAAGGTAAAAAACGCAGTTTCGGATCAATTCTTTATAATTATATTTTAAAACGCGGAGGAAGACTTTTTCGATTGTTTTTGACACGGGTTTTTAAAACATTGTATCTTATTTTCGAAATTCGCAAAGTGGTGATCATTGAAGTCGTTGGTAATTATTTAGCCACTACAAGCCAATATTCGCAGTATCTCCTGCGAAAAAAACTAAATAAAGAAATTATTAAACAACACAAACGGAATATCAACGGATTTACTCAACGACCTTTGTTCAGTATCATTATGCCGGTATATAATCCGCGTATCGATCTGTTCACCAAGGCACTCGATTCGATTAAAGCACAGATATATGAGTATTGGGAACTTTGTATTGCAGATGATTGCTCCTCGGATCCTGAAGTACTGGAGACCCTAGAGAAATATTGTAAAGCTGATGAACGTATTAAAGTAGTTTATCGCCCACAAAACGGACATATTTCAAGAGCGTCCAATTCGGCTCTGGAAATTGCTGTTGGTGAATATTCCATTTTGATGGACCATGATGATATTATACGTGAAGATGCACTTTACGAAATGGCCAAAGCTGTCAACAAAAAAGGTGGAGCCGACCTGATATATTCCGATGAAGATAAAATAGACGAATGGGGATTGCATTCTGACCCGCATTTTAAGCCGGACTGGTGTCCTGACAATTTGCTGTCGCGCAATTATCTTGGCCATGTTTGTGCATTCAAAACAGCACAGATAAGAGATGTTGGGGCCTGGCGTGTTGGTTACGAGGGAAGTCAGGACTATGATCTTGTTTTAAGATATACCGAAATTTATGATAAAGTAATTCATATCCCCGAAGTTCTTTATCATTGGCGTATTCACAGTGAAAGTGCAGCTATGAGCGAAGCGGTTAAACCATATGCCTATCGTGCAGCACAAATGGCACTGACAGAAGCTATGACGCGGCGCGGAATGGAAGCAAATGTTGATTTTCTGGATAGTTTCAGAGGTTACAGTATCAGGTTTGGCTTGCAAAACAAAAAAGCAAAAGTAAGCATCATTATTCCATCGAAAAACAAAGCCGATTTGTTAAGGAAATGTTTGAGATCCATAGAAAGAAATTCAACATATCGAAATGTTGAAATAATTGTAATAGACAACAAAAGCGACCAAAAAGAATTCTTTGCTTTGAAGAAGCACTACTCGCGACAGAGTGGAATTTCTTTTAAATGCATTGAAGATCATGAAGAGTTTAATTTTTCTCGATTGATAAATCTGGGAAGGAAAAATGCCAGTGGAGAGTTTTTGCTATTATTAAACAATGACACTGAAGTAATTTCTCCGGATTGGCTGGAAGCTATGATGGAACATGTCCAAAGAGAAGAAATAGGCGTTGCAGGGGCTAAGTTATTATATGATAATGATACTATCCAACATGCAGGTGTTATTGTTGGGCTTGGTGGTGCCGCCGGGCATGTGCTGGTTGGAGAGGATCGTGATGGCCCAGGCTATTTCAATTATGTCAATATGCTTAACGAATATTCAGCTTTAACAGGAGCTTGTTTTATGGTTCGTACTTCGGTTTTTGATGAAGTTGGAGGATTTGATGAAAGTTTCGGCACTGAATATAATGATGTGGATTTTTGCCTGAAAGTGAAAGAGGCAGGCTATCGGAATTTGTATATTCCGCATTGCGAATTATATCATTACGAATCAATGTCACGAGGTCATCCGCATAGCACGAGCGAATCATATAAAAAACATGTTAAGGAGGTAAATCTTTTCAGAAAAAAATGGAAGACCTACGTTGAAAATGATCCTTGCTATAACCCAAATCTGTCGTTGGGAGTGCATAATTTTGGGTTGAAGTAATTTAAGAAAAATGGATATCAATATTCTATACTGCATCGATTTTCCGGCTAAGTCAGAAAATGTTGATAAGACAGATAAAATTGTTGGATGGTTATTATGTTCGTGTAAAATATTAGAATTAAAAATTTCGGATTATTGCAACCACAATTATTCATTGGAATACGGATTGTCGCGTCCGGACGTGGCTGAAAGTTTTAAAGAATTCCCCGATAATATTGCTAGTGGATTTAATATCATTGCTGATAATAAACTTATTGACAGGAACAAAACATTTGTTCTTGAAGCAGAAGTTGAAATAACAAATGATGAGTCAAAAAAAATTAGCATTGTTCTCGATTTAAGCACTAATACTATTCAGGATTTTGATGTGGAAGACAATAATAGGCTATCAGTTAATAACTGGAATAAGCTTGAGAAGGAATATTTTAACAACTTAAAAAAACATCCCTGGATCACAATAAGGATGGATATAACGAACAAATGCAATCTGCGATGCATTATGTGTCATTATAAGGAAAAAGAATATTATTCAAAACCTACGAATGCAATTACAGCAGAAAAACTCAAAATTCAACTTCAGGATATTGCTCCTTATGTAAAAAATATAATGATCTCCTGCGGATATGAACCTTTGATGTCGAAACATTTTTATGATATCATAAAAATGTTGAACACCAATTTTCCTCATATGGAAATTGGATTATGCACCAATGGAATGTTGCTGGATTCAAAAGCTAGAAAGGTCATCATTGAAAATAAAGTTACTCATGTGTTATTATCTTTTGACGGAGTAACAAAAAAAACATTAGAAAACATAAGAATTGGAGCTGACTATGAGAAAATCATTAGCAACATTAAAGCACTGCGCGACTTGAAACGTAAATATAATAAGACATTTCCTTTGCTTTATATGGATTTTGTTCTCATGAACTCTAATATCCATGAGGCACCTATTTTTATAAGGATGTGTAAGGAACTGGGTATTGAAATGATTGATTTTCGCCACATGGTAGGTAATACTTTTTTTAAAGAACATGAAGAAATGATGATATTTCAGAAAGAAAGATATAATTATTACCGACTACGGATTATTGAAGAGTCGAAAAAAATCAAAATTAACATACGTCTGCCAGAACCTTATGAAACGGATAAAGAGTATTTGCCTGAAGACCAATCCAAAGTTGATCTGACAGATTTTTACAATATTATTCCAGACTTTCAAACGGAAGAAGTTATTAATACTGGTGATTTTTGTAATAAAAACGGAGATGATTCGGATTTTAAATTTCTTTCGGATGCCAACTGTCTTAGGCCATTTAACGAAATAATGATCCATGAACAGGATAAAATTATGCCTTGTTCATATTACGGAGGAATTATGGGAAATATAGATGAGGATAACACATTATATTCAATCTTTTTTAATGAAAAATACAGAAAGGTCAGACGGAAAAAAATGCAATCTAGCTTTGATTTTAATTGTGTTGCTTGTCCTATTAAATCAAATTTATTACCAACAGATATAGTCAAGTAAAAAAATAAACAATTTTTTTGGTAATGATATATCGGAGTACAAATTTTTCATTTTCTTTTTAATTATCTTTGTCAGGCTTCGATACAAAAGTTATTAAATGAAATTAGCAGTAAAGTCCAAAACTAAATTCTTTTAAAAATTATACTGTGGTTTATAGTTCAGTCATTTTTCTGTTTTACTTCCTTCCGCTTTTACTTTTAGGTTATTATTTAATGCCAAGTACATTAATTAAAAACCTGTTTTTGTTTCTCGTCAGCTTATTATTTTATGCATGGGGTGGAGGAAAATTGATATTCCTTTTACTAGGTGTTGGACTAAGCGCTTGGTTTTTTTCTCTACTTATAGCAAAGACCAAATTCAAAAAAGGCTTTCTTATTTTTGCAATTCTTGTATATATTATTGTTCTGGTATACTACAAATATTTTGGATTCATCATTGACAATCTAACTTATGCGGGTGTTCCGGGCCTACCTGTTTTAAAAATGATGACTACGCTGGGGGTTTCATTTTTCATTTTTCAGGCTATTTCATACAACATTGATGTTTATCGGAAAAACAATTTGTTTGAGAAAAATCCTGCTTATGTAATTCTATATCTAACAATGTTCCCTCAGTTGATCTCCGGTCCACTTGTTAGATATCATCAACTTGAGCACCAACTTAAGAAAAGAACTTTTGATTTTACCAGGTTTGAGGAGGGTATCAGACGATTCATCATCGGACTTGGCAAAAAAGTGCTGATTGCAAACCCACTAAGTTTTCTGGTAGCTCAAATTATGAATACCGAAATAGATCTCATCAACTCGTCAGTAGCTTGGATGGGAATCATTGCGTTCACGCTACAACTTTTCTTTGATTTTTCAGGATATACGGATATGGCTATTGGGGTTGGAAAAATGTTGGGCTTTGATTTACCAGAAAATTTCAATTTCCCGTATATCAGCAGATCGATAACAGATTTTTGGAGGCGTTGGCATATGACTCTTTCATCATGGTTAAAGGATTATTTATTCATGCCTTTATCACTTAGTTTAAGAAGATGGGGTAGTTTCGGTGTTATAATTGCGCTTATGGTAACATTTACTGTTTGCGGAATATGGCATGGACCCACATGGAATTTTGTTATCTGGGGTGCGATTCAAGGTTTTTTTCTGGCTATCGAACAGGTTTTCTTACAGAAATATCTTTCAAAACTAAAAGCTGCCTCAATAATCTATACCTTATTTGTTGTAATGACAGGATTCGTTTTTGTAAGAACACAAACACTGAATGAAGCCTTCCACTATTTGTCAGCTATGTTCTATCCGGGAACGATTTCTCCTTTAGGAATAAATACATTTCTTACTAATGAAGATAAGGTAGTTCTTATACTTGGTATTTTATTTTGTATTCCGATCAAAATGCCAAAAGTATTTCAATCAGAAATAATTTCGGAAATAAAACGAATTTTGGGTGTTATTTTATTGCTCGCTATCTTTTTGCTTTCAGTAATGGCATTGACCACCGAAACCTACAACCCCTTTATTTATTTCCGTTTCTGATGAAAAAATGGGGCTATATTTTTGGATTAATTTTTTTTTGGCTAATTTTTAGCACAGGTTCAATATTATTCCTTTTTCGTTTTATTCTGACCTATGGAAAGGTTGAGGTTCGTATTGACTATACTGCCTTTAAAAAAGAGAATATTACGCTTTATTATGATGACCATAAAGGTTGGAGTTCAGAAAATTATATAACAAAAACTGCAAGAAACGGGCGAAAAATATATACCTACTACATCAGACAAACTGATACCATTAAAATGCTAAGAGTAGATCCCGATGAAAACTGTGATTCGGCAATCCTGCATAGTGTTGAAGTGAATGGAATGATTTGCCCATTGTTTTTTAATGATTTTGCGAAGAATGACCATAACGGTTCGCGAGTAATTCAGACAAAAGATGGTGCGAAAATATATAGGGACACAAACAACAATGATCCGTATTTAATAATACCTATTCCAGTCTCTTGTGAACAAGTGATTTATAAAATGAAGATTAAAGAAATTATTTATATTGCCATTATTTTACTTTTGGATATGGTGTTCCTATTAATTACTATTAAACAAAAATTCATTTGGCGTTTTTTTATGAAGCATGGTTTATTGAAAGGATTATTGGTTAGTATTTTTTTGATTTGTATATCCATGTATTGGGCAAATCGAGTTTTTGAGGTTTACCCAGATCAACCAAATATTGAAAACCGGCAATTACAAAAATTTCCGGATTTAAAACTGGTTGCCAATAACCCTGACTCACTTTTTAAATGTATTTCCCAATGGTGCAACGACAATTTCATGTATAGAAATATCCTGATTGGAACAAGATCGGCCGCATACATTAGTCTTTTCAAGCAATCGTCCATTCCTGAAAGGGTTGTAATAGGAAAAAAATTAATGTTTTTTGCATCGATTGATGCTTTGATAAATGATTTTGAAGGGAGAATGAAATATTCTCAAAAACAGATAAACGAGATTTGTTCTTATACGAAGGACAAACACGATATACTTGCCAGAAACGGGATAAGGTTTTTGTTGGTGATGCCACCATCGAAACAGACGGTATACAACGACCTAATGCCGGATTATTATAAGTGTCTCGAAAAGAAACCATCTTTACTAGACGAGGTAGTTGAAAACATGAGTAAATATCGAGTTAATTATTTTATTTCTCTTGCAGACACCTTAATTAATTTAAGACAGCGATTCTCTGAAAAGCAATTGTTTTTTAACACAGATACGCATTGGAACGAATATGGCGCATTCAAGGCATATCAGTCCGTAATGAATATTTTGTATAACCTTGATACTTCCTATGGTAAACCTCTTTGTGAAAAGGATGTTTCTATTGACACATTGACTGATAACCAAGGTGATCTTGCACAATGCCTTATTGTAAATGATATTTATAAGCGTGTTATTTATAGGATAAAGCCTAAGGTTAAAGATTTTATTTCAGAGAAACAAATTTCAGAGAATAATCGCAATCCAATTTTAATATATACTAACCCTAAAGGTCATGGTAAGGTATTATTTTATAGAGATTCCTATACTATTCAATGGGCTCCCTTTTTTGCACACAATTTTAATCAATGTATTCTTATTTGGGACCACCACATTGATTTACAGGAAATATTACGATACAAACCCGATATAGTGATAGAGGAAGTTGGTGAATTTTATATAGATCATTTGCTAATACCAATTAAATAAACAACGGCGATGAACAAAAAAAGAATAAAACTTGTATATCTGTTATTTCTTGCGATCCCTCTCCTGTTCTATTGTTTATGGAATGTCTCTCCAGTTCTTTCTTCAAAAAAACATTCAAATTATTTTTACTTTTCGGTAAGAACAACAGGTCCGGCCTCTATCAGCCTCTTTTCTGGTAAAGATTCACTTTCTTCATGGAATATAAACTCTGCGGGATATAAATATCTGGAATATGCCGGAAAATTGAATGATACGGGCTGCATTACTTTAAAATTAAAAAGCTTAAAGGCAAACGATACAATAAAATTTCTTGCAATTAATCAATATCGTAATAATACGATCTATTCGTTTTACGATTATAAAAAGCCAAATTGTATCACCACAAACGCTCTTGCCGTATCAAATGAGAAGTATTTATCGCTTACTGTGCAGCAGAGTAATGTGCCTGTAAAGATCCAATTGCAAAATTCAGGATTTTTACACGAAAGGAATATTAAAAGTTTTTTCAGAAACCTCATCTTCCTTTTATTTGCTATTGTTTTTATTTTAATATTCATTATTGCACCGCCTGTCAGGTATTTTGTTACTTCCATAATTCTGTTGTTCCTACTAATGCTTTTGTTTTACTGGATTGAACATAATGAAACATACCGTGTAGCTATTAAAACAAAAGTGTCTGTACAAAGATTTGAAACTTTCTTTAACGATAATCCGGGGTTTCTTCCTGCAAAAAGTTTTGCAAAAGACTCAGTTTCGAATTATTTCTCGCATCCTGTTGATCTAAAAAATGACAATTTCCTTCGATTTGATCTTGATGGTTTTCCTTCAGAAATAGGCGATATTTACATTAGTGTGCAGTCAGGATTTGTAAAAAATCAATGGAATTTGGCATCGGTCGATCCCGGGAAGTTGATGATGAACGATCTTATTATACGTAATGGAAAATTTTATGCAAGTGGAGTAGATCCATATATTGTTCTAAATTCAACATACTTTCATAACAAGTTCCTTTTGCTCATGATGGTCAGGCATTGTTTGTTTCTCTTTATTTCCTTATTTATTTTTCTGATAATTTTGCTCAATCATTTTTGGCTGGCGCGATTAATAAACGACCAGTTGAAACCAGTTTTCTTTCTTTTTCTTATAATACCATTGATTTGGTATTTTTTACCTTCAAAGACAAATTATCTAAAACTTCCAAACAAAAACGACAAATTATATTTTTCGGTCAAAACCAGCAGAACTTCTACTATAGACCTCATAAACGGTGATAAATTGCTTGCCTCTTGGAAAATAGATTCTCTTGGGTATAAATACCTGCAATACGACGGTAAAAAAATTAATGATAGCGCTGCTGTGTCGATCAGGGTCAGTGGGCTTTCAACTAATGATACGCTGTCGTTTTTGGCGGTCAATCTTTTCCGCGACAACAAGGTCATTTCATTATTCAAAAACAACAAACAATATAGCCGGATACTGAATGCTACTGCAATTGATGGGCTTGGGGCTTTTGATGCTTTGGTGAAAAATGCCGCGACACCAGCAAGTATTAATTTTCAACCATTTTATTTATGGCAGAAAAGCAATCTTGAAAGAAATGCGAACATTCTGTTTTATTCGCTATTTATCCTCATTTTTTTACTTATTCTGTTGTTTAGGCCTCCTGCAAAATATTTTATTCTGGCAACCACGGCTTCAGTAATATTTATGTTGGTGATATACTGGCTTGGCCGCGATGTTTCGGAACAAGTGGCCATGCAAACTGATGCGCCGGTGAAAAGTGTTGATTTTTTCTTTAATGATAACCCCTATTTCAACTCTGATCATAAAACCACGATCAGTGTATGGACAAGTTTTTTTAAGACTCAATTGGATCTTTCTAAATATAATTTTTTGCGTTGCGATGTAGATGAAAGCACCAAAATGCTTAAATGTTTTAAAGTTATAACCAGAACCGGAGTATTGAATAATGAAATGGATTTTAGCTCAATTCCGCTCGATAAAATGCTGATAAATGACATGAAATTCAGAGGAGGTGTTTTTTATATTTGCGGTAACGATCCGTATTTTTGCCTTACAACGGATTATTTCAGCAATCGCATACAAAGCTTGTTGATCATGCGACGGAATATCTATCTGTTTTTAACGCTTTTTGTTTTTTTAGTGCTGATATCAATTCATTCCAGATTTAAAGAACCGAAATTCAAATCATTATTTGTAGCGGCATCGTTCCTGACTGTTATATTCTCAGGATATCTTTTGTGGTTTTTTAATTCAGATCTTCTGGTGATGCAAACTGAAAAACGTAATGCAAGTTTGTTGCCAGTTTTCAGAGCAGATTCGGCAGATGTTTATGTGCACAATCTCGAAGCCTACCTTAAAGACCAACTGCCGGGCAGAAACAGGATGATAACAATGAACAATTTAACTAAATATACTGTTTTAGGGCAGTTTAACGATCCCAACGTGTATTTTGGCAAAGATGGATGGATGTTTTATATTGGTCAAAACGCAAAAGAAATGTATGAGAATCATCATCCCCTTTCGGCACAGGAACTCGAAAAAATGAAATCAGTTTTGGTTGAACGCCGTAATTGGCTTCGGGAACGGGGAATGAAATTCTATCTTATGTTTCCTCCCATGTCGAATTTTGTATATCCCGAAAAAATAGGCGACGGGCTTTATTGTTTCAATAAAAAAAGGAAACTGGAACAATTGGCCGATTATCTTACGCAGCACACCGATCTTCAGTTGATCGATGTTTTTGATCCTATAGTTGAAGCAAAGAAAAAATATCGCTATGATATGTTCTATAAAACTGATGCTCACTGGACCCAGGTAGGTGCATATTTTGCTTATGCTGCCATTATTGACCGGCTTCGCAAAGATTTCCCTGACATCATGGAAGCGGTTCCGTTCAGGAATATTAAATGGTATGAAATAGACAATACTCAGGCCGATCTGGTGGAAATGATTTCATTGGAGGGTTATATCACACGTCACGATTATCTGCCTATATGCAGAAAGTTTAAAGCTGCCACCGATACAGTTTTTTATAACTATCCCGAATATACTTCCCCGTTTCCTGCCTTATATGAGATAAATAACAACGTGAAAACGCCTAAAATGCTGATGTTTAGAGACTCTTATGCCAATTATCTTATACCATATCTTTCTGGTCATTTTCATCAGTGCAGTTATATATGGAGTCCTGTTTTTTTAGGTTCTATTGTTGAAAAAGAAAAACCAGATATTGTGATTTGGGAAATGGCCGAACGCATGATATATGATCTATTGGCAGAGAATCCAGCTTTACCTGACCAGAAAAATACTAATTGACACAGATAATTGAATAAACCCGAAATTAGCTGTATAATTGTATAATTTTTTGGAATGTTGTGAAAATATGAATGAAATTATTTGGCAACGGTGGCAGAAAAATGCAACAAACAAAGCCTCAGAAGATGCCATTATTCATTGGATCCCGGGAAAGGACTCTATCAGATGGTCGTTTGGAAATTTGTTTGATGCTGCCAAACGCTTTTCGGTTCTTCTGAAAAGCCACGGCATTAAAAGAGACGATGTTTGCGCATTGATCATTCGTCACCATCCCGATTTCTACCCGCTTTATATGGGTGTTGCTGCGTTGGGAGCAATCCCTGCAGTACTGGCCTACCCCAATCCGCGTTTGCATCCCGACAAGTTCCGTCAGGGAATTGAAGGTATGTCGCAACGTTCGGGTTTAGATTGGATACTTACCGAAGCGTCCCTGCTTGCGGTTTTAAAACCTTTGGTAGAACAAAAAGGAAGTACGATAAAAGGAATACTTTTGCCGTTGGAACAGGATTTGAATGCCTTCGACAGCAGAGATTTTTTGCTTCCCGAAAATATTACTGATAACGATCCTTTTTTACTTCAGCATTCGTCGGGAACCACCGGATTGCAGAAACCTGTTCTTATATCGCACAGTGCTTTGCTCGATCATGCAATTTTTTACGGTGAGGCACTCAAACAAACCGAAAGCGACAAGGTGGTGAGTTGGCTGCCCCTTTATCACGATATGGGGCTGATAGCTTCATTTCATCTGCCCTTGATCTGGGGAATACCATCCATACAGATCAATCCGTTCGACTGGGTTCTGGCCCCCGAATTACTGGTAGAAGCTATCTCGAAAGAAAATGCAACGCTGGCATGGCTGCCCAACTTCGCTTATAATTTGATGGCCGATAAAATTCACGATGAAGATATTGAAGGTTATTCTCTGGCAAGCCTCAGAATGCTAATAAATGCCAGTGAGCCTATCCGTAAGAACAGCCACGAGCGTTTTGTTGAAAAATTCAAGCAATTTGGTTTTAAAGCGAAATCACTTTCAACCCTCTATGGTATGGCTGAAACCACCATGGCTGTTACTCAAACCAGGGCAGGACAACCGGTATTTGAAGTAAAAGTAGACAGAGACGAATTATCGAAAGGAAGGGTCATTATTGCCAATTACAACTCTAATGCCCGCGTTTGTGTTTCTGCAGGACAGTTGATCAGAGGTTGTGAGACAAAATTGGTTGATGACAATATGCAAAACCTTGGAACAGGAATGGTAGGCGAAATTGCAATTAGGTCTGTTTCGTTATTCGACGGATATCGCAACTATCCTGAAAAAACCAATGCTGTCATGCATGATGGATGGTATTTTAGCGGTGATATAGGTTTTGAGATATTGGGCGAATATTTTATTATTGGCCGTAAAAAAGACACTATTATTTCTGCCGGAAAAAATATCTATCCAGAAGATATAGAAGATGTGATTGGCATTATTAAAGGTGTGATGCCCGGCAGGGTGGTGGCTTTTGGTCAGGACGATGAAGAGTTGGGAACCGATGTGCTCAGTGTTATTGCAGAAACCATCCTTGACGGGGAAACAGAACGGGAGCATCTGAAAATGGATATAATGAAAGCGGCCATGAGCATTGATATTACCATTACAAATATATATCTGGTACCACCGCGCTGGCTCATCAAAAGCTCGGCTGGCAAACCAAGTAGAAATATCAATAAGGAAAGAATTTTGAATATGGAAAAAAAAAGAAAAGGGGGTCTAAATGATTTCCGATAGGTTCAAAAAAGCTGTACTGAAGGAGCTAAAACTGGCCAACTTCGATTTTACCGACGAATTGCTGGCCAATCAGGTTCCGGGATGGGATTCGCTAACACATGCCAAGGTGGTGGCTGCATTGGAACGCGAATATAAGGTCAGGCTGAAAAATCTCGAAATATTGAACTGTTATAATATAGGCGATCTGCAAAAGCTCATCGAGTCGAAAATAAATCCTGCCAAATGAGTGCACATCTGATCTCGATACCTGCAACCGACGAGAATTTTAGCGAGGAAGCTTATCTGAAGGCCAATCCGGATATTGTTCAGGCTGTGAAAGAAGGTATTTCGCTGAAATCGGGGAAGCAACATTACAAGATCTTTGGAAAAGCCGAACAACGACATGTTCGTTTACCCATCTCGGCTATTGCAGCGGCAAAGATCGAAAAACTAAAAAAAATTGAACCTCTGCTTCGCTATGATATGCCTTATATTTTGCCCGAAGGATATTTATACAACTTTTTAGGCGAAGACCTAAGGGTGAAATATAATATTGTGGCCACCGAAGCCGTAAGCAGCAATAACTACGGAACCGAAGTGCTTGAGATTATACAGAAATTGGATAAAGGCTGGATACTCGATTGCGGAGCGGGCCGGCGTGATATTTATTACGACAATGTGGTGAATTTAGAGATTGTTGATTATGATACCACCGATGTGCTGGGTGTCGGTGAAAAACTTCCGTTTAAAGATGAGGTGTTCGATTGTGTTTTGTCGCTTTCGGTACTGGAGCATGTGAAAGATCCGTTTTTATGTGCCCGGGAAATCGCAAGAGTGCTCAAACCCGGTGGAACATTGATATGCAGCGTTCCATTTTTGCAGCCTTATCATGGTTATCCGAATCATTATTATAACATGACTGCGCAAGGATTAAAAAATCTTTTCAGCAATGATCTCGAAATTGACAAAGTGGATGTGGGCGAAAACGAACTTCCCGTTTGGTCGCTCACCTGGATATTGCAAAACTGGGTGAAGGGACTGGAAGGCGAGACCCGCGAAAATTTTTTGCAAATGAAAATTGCCGATCTGATCGATAGCGGCGACAAATATATCGACAAGGATTTTGTTACCAAACTACCGCCCGAAAAAAACTTCGAGCTGGCTTATGCTACCTTGCTTTTTGCCCATAAAAAACCATAGAAATTCATTAATTTTATGACCGCCAACAAAACGAGTTGTAAATGTTATTTGATAATTCACCTAATAAAAAACGCATAATGGCCTCAAAAAAATTAGACAAGCTTAACAAACTATATGCTTATGTGCGCAAAGGCACCAATGGTTTCCATTCCGAATCGGTGAAACCGCATCTGGATATTTTAATAGATTATGCTTCTCAATGTAAAACAGTAACAGAATTTGGCGTTGATACAGCCTGCTCAACCGTGGCATTTTTGAATTCGGGCTGCAAAAAAGTGTATAGCTACGATGTAGTCATTACTCCCAATGCACGTTTTGTTAAACAAGCTGCCGACCATGATGGCATGTTCTTTAGACTCATCGAAAAAGACAACCTCAAGGCAAAAATTCGAAACACCGACTTGCTGTTTATTGATACAGATCAATGGTATGGCCAACTCAAGGCCGAATTAATGCGCCATCATTCGCGTGTGAAGAAATGGATAGTAATACACGACACCGAAACTTTTGGTCTAATCAATCCTTTTGATGGTAGACAGGGCATGAAAGCCGCCATGTATGAGTTTATGGAAGTGCATCCCGAATGGCAGATTAAACAGCACTACGAAATCGGTGACGGAATGACTGTGCTTGAACGTACAAACAAATTCAGAACAGGATGGTTCAGGCGAAAAACCAAAATGGTTGAACGTGAAGATTTGGAATAAATATTTTGTTTAACAAAATTAAGCCCCTTTAATCTAAAAACCAATCATTTGTTTCTGATTTCGGGATCCATTAGAAATTTGATTGATGTTAGGGGTTCACTTCATAATTCATTAAATATTATTCCCATTCGTTCTCATCCAGTTCTTCTCCGTAGAAAATTCCCAGATAGCTTTTGTAGCGTGCTTCACTGATATGCTTATCGATAAGGGCTTTTTTAACGGCACAATCGGGTTCATTCGTGTGAGTGCAGTTGTAGAATTTACATTGCGGCAAAAGGTGGAACAGTTCGGGAAAAAAATGCGTAAGGTCTTCCTTTTTAAAATCAATGAGACCAAACTCTTTGATACCAGGTGTATCGATGATGAACCCGCCGTTGTTTAAACACAACATTTCGGTAAAAGTAGTGGTGTGTTTACCTTTCAGATACGATTCGGAAATTTCGCCTGTTTTACGATTAAGGTCGGGTTGGATAGCGTTTATCAAAGCGCTTTTGCCCACACCCGAGTGTCCCGAAAGCAAATTGATCTTACCTGCAAATGCATCGTTGAGTTGTACTATGTTATCGCCTCTTGTAGCAGAAATCTCGTAACAGGGATAGCCAGCGTTTTCGTAAATACTTTTTAGTTTTTGATGAGTTTTTGAAAGTTTTTCGTTGTAGATATCAATTTTATTAAAGATGATGCTCGCGGGTATGTGATAAGCTTCTGCTGTAACCAGAAAACGGTCGATGAAACCGGTTGATGTGCGCGGCTGCGCTAGTGTTGCCACCAGATAGGCTCTGTCGATATTGGCCGCAATGATGTGAATTTGCTTGGAAAGTTTTTTTGATTTGCGTACAATATAATTTTTGCGGGCGTCTATGTTTTGTATAATGCCGATCTTTTCTTTTGCCTGCAGTTCAAACAGCACAGTATCGCCCACAGCAATGGGATTGGTAGCTTTAAGGCCTTTGATGCGGTATTGCCCTTTGAGTTTGCATTGGTGATAATTGCCTTCGGCATCTCTCACATAATACCAGCTTCCGGTAGATTTAAAAACGATACCCTTCACAATGCTCAACTAAAATTATAATGTTTGCGAACGGGCTTTAAAACATTCCAGATACATTTTAACCCTTTTTCGAAGGTTACAAAATCGCCGGCATGTATATCGAAGTTCCCATCTTTGGTCTCTACAGTTATTTCACCTTCGAGTATCAGGCATTCTTCCTTGTTGTCGTAAAACCATTCGAAACGAGATATTTCTTTGGTCCACACGGGCCACGACCTGATGTTTCGCTGTGTTATCTGTTTCTCACTTAGTATCTGATTTGAGACTTTCGGCATGTATTTATTAAATTAATGAATAGTAAAATTTTATAATGTTTATAATTTTAAAGAGTTTTTTCATAACTTTGTTCAAAATTAGTAAAATAAACCATCATGAAAAAAACATTATTCTTATTTGTTACTGCAATTTTTTTCTTGTTCTATGTGGGAAAATCTTTTGGACAGTGCACACCCGACCCATTAGTAACCGATCCTGAAGGAAATGGAGAAATGGTTCCTGATACCCTCGAAGCAATTGAAACAGTTCCATTGAACCAAACGCTGACGATTATTGCCCCTGCCACTGCTGTTGTTATGGGTGGTAGTCTTAGTATCGACCACATAACTGTTAGAAGTTTACAAAACAAACCATCATGGTTGTCTTCTGTCTGTAATCCGGGCACATGCGAATTTGCAGCAGGTGTAAAAAATTGTGTTCTTGCAACAGGAACACCTCCTGTTGGAACTGCAGGATATTATAGTGTTACAGTTTTGGTAGATGTATATTCTGTTATTATCACTGGTAATCCAGCAGTTTGTATGACCTGTTCTTTATATCCTAGTGGATATGATTCAGGCATGCCGTTGGTTGTTTGGGTTCACCCGGCCAGCTTCGGTATCACTGAGTTTGCCAACAAAGGATTTGGCATTATTCCACCCCAACCCAATCCGTTTAACAATGAAACGAAAATAGGATGTTATACAGATAAAGCACAGACCGTTTCATTTAAAGTGGTCGATATGGTTGGCAAAGAAATATATTCAGAAAAACTAAACACCAACACAGGTGAAAATTATTTTAATTTCAACGGAAATAATCTGAGCAATGGTATTTATTTCTATTCGGTAATTGATGCCCAAAATCATGTAATTACCAAGAAAATGATCAAATCAAAATAAAACCGTTTGACTCTAAATAAAAAAAGCGGCTGATGAAGCCGCTTTTTTTATTTCAGTCCTTTAACCTTTGAGGCACCAGCCACAAAATCTTTCAGATAGAAAGGTTCGAAATACGCGGTACTTTCGAAATCATTGTTATTATACTTTTCAAGCGCAGGAATGATCATGTGTTGTGCTGAAACAAAAAGTTGGTCAGGGAAGAGTCCGTTTTGTTTCTCAGACAGAAGAGCCTTGCATTTTTCTGCGCCATCGCCGAAAAAAATAATTTTATGTTGGTTTAACAATTCGGAAAAAGATTCCGAGTTTATGATCTCTGCACAGGATGGTTTAATCTCTTTTAACTGATTATCGAAAAGGGCATAATAAACCTCCATGCGGCGTGCATCTATCATCGGACAGAAGATAGTTGTATTGTCGTGATCTGGAAAAAAGTGCTGAGCACCATAAGCCATAGCGTGAAGCGTGCCTACCGATATCAATGGTTTGCCGAGGGCATAACAAATTCCTTTTGCTGTAGAAACTCCGATACGAAGCCCTGTATAAGAACCCGGCCCCTTGCTCACAGCAACGGCATCTATTTCTGCAAAAGTAATTCCTGCTTCAGTTAATAATTCCTGAATAAGCACCGTGATAAGTTCGGCATGCGAATTTCGTTTTTCTGTTTCTCTGATAGAAAGCAGCATTGTGTTTTCGGCTAAGGCTACCGAACAAATGTTTGTTGCTGTTTCTAAATAAAGGATTATCGCCACAATACTGTTTTACATCATTTTTTCTCGTTAAAAAGTTCCTTTTTATCAACCTTTTTAACACTGGAATTATCCTTGAGACTTTTGGTGATAGCATTATAAGGTGCTGTGATCACCTCATCGTTTTCTTTGATGCCGGTGATGATCTCTATATACATATTATCCTGTATGCCTGTTTTCACTTTGGTCATCTTTGCTTTTCCGTCGGAGAATAAGAACACATATTCCTGAGGAGGTTTATGTTCTTTTTTTGTTTCTTTGGCTTTGTCTTCGTCAGTTTTTGGTTTGTCTTCGTTCACTTTTGCCTGATTCATCTTCTCTGTCGAATCTTCTCTGACTGTCACAGCCTGAATGGGAATAGAAAGAACGTTTTCAACCGTTTTTGTTTGTATGTCCACCGTTGCCGACATACCCGGACGGAAAGGAGAGGAGTTGGGATGTTTTTCATCGAGCAGGTCAAGGTAGGTTTCGCGGAGGATGCGTATTTTGACGTTGAAATTGGTAACCTGATCGGTTGTGGTACCTGTGACATCGGCAGAATTGGCAATTTCGGTAACTATTCCTTTAAACTTACGGTTTAGGTAGGCATCAACTTCCACAAGAGAAGTGTCACCAAGTTTCACCCGTACAATATCGTTTTCGTTCACACTGACGTTCACTTCCATCTCGTTGAGGTCGGCAATACGCATGATCTCAGTTCCGGCAAACTGTGTGGTTCCCACTACGCGTTCCCCTTTTTCGATGCTGAGTTTCGAAATGGTTCCGTCGACAGGTGCAAAAATATTGGTCTTGGTAAGGTTCGTAGCAGCTTCCTTAACGGTTGCTTCTGTGCTTTTCACATTATATTGTGCCGCTTTATACGATTGTTCGCTGGCAGTAACTTCTTGTTTGGCTACTTCATAAGCCGATTTGGCAGCATCATATTCTGACTGTGAAATAGCACCTTGTTTGAACAAACTTTCGTTACGGTCGAAGCTTGATTTTGTATTAATATATTGTGCATTGACTTGAGCTAATCGGGCCTTGGCATTTGCTTCGTTCGCTTTTTGCGAATTCAGCGAAGCCTGCATCTGCTCGTAGTTCGATTCGTAGATGTCGGGTTTTATTTTTGCCAGCAGATCGCCTTTCTTCACTTTATCGCCTTCTTTAATGGGCAATTCAACGACTTCACCCGAAACGTCGGGAGATATTTTAACTTCTACTTCAGGCTGTATTTTTCCGCTGGCCGAAACGGTCTCAATTATGGTTCTTTTGATAGCTTTTTCAACCGCAACTTTAAAAGTTTCTTTTTTGCTGATAACCCCGGTCTTTTTGCCAACTGCCAGCAAAATAATTACAACAACTACACCCAGTATAGAATATAAAATGATCCTTTTCTTTTTCTTGTTCATAAAAATGGTTTTTTCAAAAAATTAATTCAGTTTTAAAGGTTTTCCCTGATAAAAATCGAGAACTTTAACACGAAAAACATACTCATATTTTGCCTGCAACAGATCGGATTTGGATTTCATAAGATTGTTTTTGGCATCGTTATAATCAATGGAATTCACCAATCCGACGTTGAACTTTTGTTCGGTATACCCGAAGGATTCGGTGAGTGCTTCTACTGATTTCTGGCTGGCAGTATATTTATTTAGAGCAGCACGTGCATCAGCATAAGCCTGCTGAATGGTTTTGTATAATTGGTTTTTGGTGTTTTGTAAATTCAATTGAGCAATGTTGAGTTGCATTTTCGACGTTCCCACCATGGTTTGAGTCTGCCATTTGTTGAAAATAGGCACATTCAAATATAAGCCTATCGTTTTGTTCTGGTTATTATTGAGCTGATCGTTAAAACTTATTTTCTTGTAGGTATAATCATAGATAGGGCTATAAACCAATTCGCCCGATTCGGTAACCCCAATGGTTTGTGAACCCGCCAGTGTAGCACCTGTAATCGATTTGCTTGCTCCCGAATATCCTGTTCCATACGAACCGCTCAGGGTAAGCGAAGGACTGAATGTTCCCCGCGATATCGCAAGGCCTTTTTTGGCACTTTGCACTTTTAGTTCTGCACTTTTAATATCAGGCTGAATATCCATGGCTTTGTTATAGATATCATCCACCTGTTGCAGCAATGAAGAAGCATCGGGTAATACCAGTGTGGGTTTTACAATATCGAACCCTTGGGTGTTTTGCAGATCGAGCAATTGAGTCAGGGTCAGATATGCAATATCGAGTTGGTTCTGAGCCGTCACTTTTTGCAACTCGTCGGTTGCAGCCTGCGATTGCATTGTTAACAACGTGCCTTTTGCTACGGTGCCGGCGTCAAAAAGCTTTTGGGTGCGGGCCACCTGCTGATTGGTTATGTCGAGCTGGTTTTTAGCTATTTCCAGCAACTCAATGTTGTAAAGTATTTGCAGATAAGCAGTGGCAATAGTAAGCGATATATCATTCTTCATTTTATCCAGATCGTATTTACTGGCTAAAAAATCAATTTGTTTTTGTTTCAATCCGTTCAACAATTGCAGTCCGTCGAACAAAACCATATTGGCACTTAACGAAAAATTATCGGATTGAATGGTTTGCGAAGCAAATTGGTTGGTATACATGTCAACGGTTTGACCGTTATTATAAGCCAGGGTTGCGCTGCCATTCACAGAAGGAAAAAGAGATGCAATTTTCTGATGATATTCAAGTTTTGATATAGTGGTGTTCAACTGTTGCTGTTTAACCTGAATGTTGTTGTTCAACGCGTAGGTGATGCATTCTTCCAGTGTCCAGACCTTTTGAGCGGAAACGGTATTGGTGAAAAAAATCAACAGGAATAATAAAGATGGGAAAACTCGTTTCATAATTAAAAAATAACGTACAAAGATAAATTCTTTACCATTGATAACTAAAGGTTTTTAGTAAAATATTTACAAACAAACTTAAATAACGGATTTTGTCCTTATTTTTGTATGACAGATAAATAATAAAAGTGATGAAAATCAAAGTACTTTTTGCCTCATTCGTTTTGTTCTTTTCAGGACTGATAGTTGTTTCGGCCCAATCAAAATCGGTGACTGACAGCCTCGATGTGCTGAACTATAATATCAATCTCAACATGGTTCATCTCGCCACGCAAAGCATTTCGGGATATACGATTGTAAAGTCGACACCCAAAGTGAACAATCTGGGCCAGATAAAACTCGATCTGTTAAAGCTGAACCTCGATTCCATTTATTTGGGAAATACGAAACTTACCACCTACAGCTATAATGATACTTTGATCAGGATAAACCTTCCCGTTCCGCAAAATATCGGCGACACTTCCGAGTTGACGATCTATTATCACGGACATCCGGTGATGGATGGTTCGGGTTGGGGCGGTTTTTACTTTACAAGCGACAGCAGTTTTGCCTACAATCTGGGCGTGGGATTTCAGGCTGAGCCACACAGCTATGGCAGGGTTTGGTTTCCCTGTGTCGACAATTTTAAAGAACGGGCAACTTTTGATTGCAATATAACCGTTAAGAACGATAAAAAGGCCGTTTGCGGCGGCACCCTGATGTCGGTTGTTGATAACGGCGATAACACGCAAACATTCCATTGGAAACTGCACGCTTCCATTCCTTCTTATCTTGCCTCTGTGGCAGTGGCGAATTATGTTTCCGTAACGGATACTTTTAATTCGCTCACCGGAAAGATCCCGATAAATATCTTCGTCAGACCATCGGATACTACCAATGCAAAAGGCTCCTACATTCATTTAAAACAGATATTGCTGGCTTTCGAAAACCGTTTCGGGCCGTATCGTTGGGAACGTGTGGGTTACGTGGGGGTTCCGTTTACGGGAGGAGCTATGGAACATGCTACCAACATAGCCTATCCGCTTATGTGTATTGACGGTGCATTATCGTACGAAACCATGTATGCCCACGAACTTTCGCACCATTGGTTCGGTGATCTGATCACCTGTGCTACCGAGGCGGATATGTGGATCAACGAGGGCTGGGCGAGTTACTGCGAAGACATAGCCACCGAAAGTCTATACGGGAAAACCGCCTACAGGAATTATGTCCGTGATAATCATTTGTCCGTGATCGAAGCAGCACATATTATCGACAGCGGCTATAGGGCCGTTTACGGAATTCCCGGAGAATATACCTACGGCAACACCGTGTATCATCAGGGAGCCGACGTGGTTCACACCCTGAGAAATTATCTGGGCGACAGTTTGTTCTTTTCGTCGGTGAAAGCCATGCTCAACACATACGCCATTAATAATATCACAACGGTTCAGATGCGCGATTTTATGAGCAGCTACACCGGTGTGAACCTAAACGACTTTTTCGATGCATGGGTGTTCAACCAGGGCTTTCCTCATTTTGCTGTGGATTCGTTCAAAGTAACACAAACTTTGCCTCAAACAAAGGTAAGGGTGTGGGTTCGTCAAAAACTGGATCATGCTCCCGCGTTTGCCAATTCAAACCGCGTGGAACTTACTTTCGGCAAGAACAACTGGCAGTTTGCGGCCGATACGCTAAATTTCTCGGGGCAATTCGGCACAAAAGAATTCACACTTCCTTTTGTTCCCGATTTTGTGATGATGGATTATAACGAAAAGATATCGGATGCTACCACCGATATGGTACAGACTATAAAAACAACGGGCACCAAAAACTATCCTGCATCTCTGTGCATACTAGGCGTGACTTCCGTAACCGATTCGGCCTTGGTTCGCATCGAACATAACTGGGTGGCCCCCGACCCGCTGAAAACCCCGAATCCTGACATCAAACGTCTTTCTGATTATCATTATTGGAAAGTGGATGGCATTTTCCCCGCAGGTTTTGTGACGCAATGCAAATTCAAATACGCCCGAACCGTGAGTTCTACCACCGGCAACCTCGATAATATCCTGCTTCCCTACACACAATCTGTGGATTCGTTGCGCCTGCTCTACCGCAAAACAGCAGCCGACGACTGGGCACCCGTTCGTTTTGTTAAGTCGGGCTCTACCAGCGCAGGATATCTGGTGGTCGACACGCTTCGCAGGGGAGAATATACTTTTGCGATCGGAACTCCCTATGTGGCTTCTGTGAACAAATACTCCAAACCCAGCGGACAACTGAACATGTTTCCCAACCCTTCGCACAATTCGGTGACATTTGCCTATAATCTTACAGAAAAGGCAACGATAAAGATATTCAACGCTTCGGGCAAGGAGGTTGACGCCATAAAAACAGATATCAACGAACATAAAACCGTTTGGGACAGCAGCAGCTTTAAATCGGGGACCTACGTGGTGCAACTGGTGTCGGAAAAAGGAAACGTTCTGGACGATCAAAAACTGGTGTTGATAAAATGAGGGTGCTGTTCACTTCCATATTAGCTCTTTTGCTGGGCTTGCAGGTGTTTTGTCAAACATCCTTCCAGATAAAACCCGAAAATGCCGATTGCAGCAAGCCCATCGAAATTAAAGATACGCTGTTCGGGCCAACCAATGCTCCCTCGGGCTTTGGCAGTATGATGGAGGTTTCTGGCGACAAGCACAGCCTGTATGCTTTCGAAAAAGAACACAACACGGTTTGGTATTTTTTTAGGGCGAAGAACGATTGCCTGCTCGAACTGGAGATCGTTCCGGTGAGCATCAACGACGACTACGATTTTGTGCTTTATAAATATACCGACAAAAACTTTTGTCAGGATGTGGCAGATAAAAAGATACAACCCGTGCGCACCTGCATCTCGCGCAACGATAAAACCAACGGCAGCAAAACAGGATTATCGGCCAAAGCTACCGATGAATTCATCCATTCGGGCCCCGGTGCATCTTACAGCAAAGCTATAGCTGTCAGGAAAGGAGAGGTGTATTATCTGTGTGTCGACAATGTATATCCCAACGGCAAAGGGCATACAGTGATATTGCACTATTCGGGTTGCAAGGCACCCGTTGCGGTTAATAAAACCCAAACCAAAACGCAGGTGAAAACCACAACCACGGTTGCGCCAAAAAACACCATCGTCACGCTGAAAGTGGTGGATAAGGATACTCAAAAACCCATCAAGGCGAACCTGAAGATATTCGACAAAAACAAGAGCGACACCATTCCGTTGTTTAAATACGACAGCGTTGCCTCGTGCAAAGCCACGCTGCTTCCCAATGTTTCGTATGTGGTGAAAAGCGAGTCGGGAGGCTATTTCGATAATGCCCGCGATATTAAAACCCTTGCCACGGGCGACCCGATAACGATGAAAATCGATATGAGCAGCATCAAGGTGGGGCAGAACGTGGTGTTCGAAAACATTTTGTTCTACGCGGGCCGCGCCGATTTTTTGCCCGCGTCGCATGCCCCCCTCGAAGTGATAGCGGCCACCATGAAACGTAACCCAAAATTACAAATAGAGATACAGGGCCATGTCAACTGCCCGTCGACCGTCGACGGTTGCGACAAAATGCAGGAAGCCAACATGGAACTTTCTGTGAACCGCGCCAAGGCGGTTTACGATTATCTGGTTAAGGTAGGAATTAATGCCACGCGCATGACCTACAAAGGTTTCGGAGCTACCAAAATGATATATCCCGATGCCCGCAGCGAAGATAAGATGGAGAAAAACCGCAGGGTTGAGATCGTGGTGACGGGAAAGTAAAGGAGTGAAGCCCCCTAGACGGGTAGGTACCAATGTAGGTCGATTCATGAATCGACCTACTTATTACACCAATCATTTCAATGTAGAAAGACGTATTGTATACGCCCAGGTTATAAAAATTATTCCTACTAATCAGCTTAATCACCAAGGATCAGGCTAAACACACAAACCTTGTTAAATGAAATTAAATGAAAAATAATCATTCTCAAATTAAAAATAATATCTTTATATCGTAGAAATTATTAACCAATAAAATGAATTAACATGAAAAAGATCTTTTTCGTCATAATGTTAGCCTCGGCTTTTTTAGCATCCGGCCAAAAAAAAAACGATAAAATTAATGATGTTGCTGCAAAAGCTGATCTGGTGAAAGCTTTGGATCAATTCTACCTGGCATACAACAACAAGGATATTAAAGCATTTACAGCGTTCCTGACAGAAGATGGCCTTTATTGCGGAACCGACCCAAAAGAATTTTGGGACAAAGCCACTTATTCAAAACTAATGGGTGAAACTTTTGCGGATCCGTCGTTTATCCCCAATTTAAAAATCGACAAACGCGAAATCCGTTTTTATAATAATGGAACTACAGCAATAGTTGTCGACCAATTCTTTATGGACTTCTCCACACAAATTCCGTTGCGCCAGGTACTTCATTTTACAAAAACCGACAAAAAATGGTTGTGCAGTTTTTCCAATACTTCGTTTATTCCCAATAACGAGGATGTTGATAAAATACTGGAAGCAGTAAAAACAAAATAAAACTTCGATTATGAAAAAGTTATTATTATTAGTTATCGTTTTGTTCAGCCTGGGTCTTCAGGCTCAGACAACATTAACCATTAATACTACCTCAGGTGGCAGCCTGCGCAGTAAATTTATCATTAATTCGTACGATACCACTGCTTTAATCAATCTAACCATTACCGGAGTGCTGGATGCACAGGATTTTCGATTTATGCGCGATGGTTTAACCTCACTGGCAGTTCTCGACATAAGCGGAGCAAACATTGTTCCCTATGCGGGTCCAAACGGACCCATGGTGGGAGCACCAACCGGTTTTTATCCGGCCAACGAATTGCCCTATTGTGCTTTTTTCGATTCTCAGTTTACTCATCACGGCAAACCCACACTTACTTCGGTTATACTTCCCAACACATTAAAAAATATTGGTAACTATTCATTACAGGATTGTTTCTCATTGGCTTCGGTAACTATTCCAACATCCCTGGATACCATTAAACCGTATGCTTTCCATTTTGATACTGCCCTGATAAATACCAATATCCCGGCTGGTGTTGACATTATTATGGAAGGTGCTTTTCAGATAACAGGAGGGGTTGTGGTTGATGCCGGCAATCCGAACTATTCGAGCCTCGATGGCGTTTTGTTCAACAAAAACAAAACGGTACTAATATGTTGTCCGTTTTCGAAATATACCTATACCATACCTGCTTCGGTCGACACGCTGGGCTTTGAATCATTTTATGGATGCAGGCATCTGGCATCGGTTAACATTCCGGCAACAGTCGATTATATATCGTATGGAACCTTTTCGGGCAGCGGATTGGTTTCGGTTACAGTGCCGTCGTCAGTTTCAAGAATCGAAGATAACGTTTTCTTTTTCTGTCAAAAACTAACTTTGGCAAATCTTCCGAATACAATTACATACATTGGCTTTGGAGCATTTTATGGCTGTATTACATTACCTTCTATTGACATCCCCTCGAGTGTCGATACCATTCAACCCATGTGTTTCTATGCCGACAGTGCTTTGATATCAGTTACGCTGCATCAGGGTATAAAATATATTGGACTTGCAACATTTCAGGCATGCAGCCATCTGACATCCATAAATATTCCTACATCTTTGACATCCCTATCTTCCGACCTGTTCTTTTATTGCAAAAGTTTACCCACGATCACCATACCTTCTACAATAACCTCAATAGGAAGTGCTGCATTTGCAAAATGCTATGCACTATCATCTATTTATGCGGGTTCGCCTATCCCCGTAAATATATCATCTTCCCCCACTGTTTTTATGGGAGTTGACACCAACACCTGTATACTTTATGTTCCCATAGGTTCGGTTAGCCTTTACGAATCGGCCAACCAATGGAAAGCTTTCAACATCATGCAGGAATATGATTTTGGAATAAATACGACAACGGCAGAGGGATTCAAAGTGTTTGTTAAAAATTGCAATTTATATATTTGGGAGATACATTACGGAGAAAACATTGCTATTTATACAATTCAAGGCGTTGAACTGTTTAATAAAAAAGTTGCTACCAACAGGCTTGTTTTCGAATTGCCTTCCAAAGGAATTTACATAGTAAAGGTTGGAAAAATGACTTGTAAGGTAATTGCGACATAACAGCAACCTAAATTAATTTGCATAAACGGAATGCCCGATCATGTTCATATATTGGCTGGGGTTCGACCTGCACAATCTATCTCAGATTTAATACAGCATATAAAAGGTAGTTCATCAAAGTGGATTAACGAAAAAAGATTGGTTACAGGAAAATTTGAATGGCAGGAAGGCTATGGAGCATTTTCTTGTGGGAAATCACAAATAAAAGAGGTGATAAACTATATTGAAAATCAGGAACAACATCATAAAAAAAATCATTTTTTGAGGAATACCGTGATTTTTTAAAAGCATTTGAAATTGATTTTGATGAACGATTCATTTTTAAGAATTTAATTCGATATTGCGTCCCTGACGGGACTTTGAACCAAGAGGGTGGGAAATGTTTTCTACCAAACACCCTTTTCTCTTTTCACCCTCAAAACTTTATGCAAAAAATAATATCACTATTTGAAATTTTGTAATAAATATTTTTTTACTTTTGATACAATACAAAAAGTATGATAGCAGTCAAACATATACGCACAAAAAAGGGTTGGTTTATTTGATTTTATCATACCTATAAACTAGTTAGCACCAATTTAATGAAAATAATAGCCTTAACTGTCATTTTAATATTTTTTGGAGAAATTAGTTTTTCTCAAAATTGCGAATTAAAAAAAACGTCAAAAATTATTATTGGAAAAACGATAACTGAAGTTATTGAGTGTTTAAAAATAGACAGTTCTGAATATTTTATATTTCAAGAACCATCTATGGTTTTGCGAGGAATTCGAGGAAAGAAAGACAATATGGACTTTATAATTTATACTAAAAGAGAGATGCAAAAAATTGAAATCGATACTACAGGAGGTAAATGGGAAGTTATTCCTGGGAAGACAAACATGGAGTTGATTCAAGACAAGAAAGTAGTAGGTTTTTCAATACGATGTGGAAATTCAATTATTACTAAAGGTGAGACTATTTCGTATTACAATTTTGATTGGTTAAAAAACTAAACTTTATTAATCTAAAATTAAAATGCAATGAAAAAGAAAATTTGGATTTACCCATTAATATTAATGGGATTTGTATTGATTCTTTCAACTAGTTGTAAGAAAGAAGTAAAAATTCCGGAGTTGTTTACTACAGAGGTTTCAGGTATAACAGGAACAACTGCCATTTGCGGTGGATACATTTCCGGTGAGACTGATAAAAAAGCCGATATAACTGAACGAGGCGTATGCTGGAGTACCAGCCAGACTCCTACTGTATCAGATAATAAAACAAGTGACGGAACGGGATCGGGAAGTTTTACCAGTATCATCACCGGTTTATCGGCTAATACCACTTATTATGTAAGAGCTTATGCTACCAATAGTGCCGGTACAGGTTATGGAAATACCATTTCGTTTTATACATATGCTATATTTATAGGTCAAAGTTACCTGGGTGGAATCGTTGCTTACATATTGCAACCAGACGACTCTGATTATATTGAAGGACAACAACACGGGTTAATAGCTGCACCAGTTGACCAAAGTACAAGCATTCAATGGACGGATGCTGTCAGCTGGACAACCACCGGTGCAACAGCAACGGCATTAGGCACAGGAAATGCAAACACCAACACCATTGTATCCATTCAGGGGGCAGGTAATTATGCAGCTAAATTATGTTATGATCTTGTATCGGGTGGTTATGATGACTGGTATTTGCCCAGTAAAGATGAGTTGAACATATTATTTTTAAACCAGGTATTGATTGGTGGTTTTGATAATACGACGGGCTATTGGAGTTCTTCGGAGTTCAATCAAAATCTTGCATGGAATCAGGATTTCGGTACCGGCGGTCAGGGCACTCTTAGCACTCAAAAGGGTCAATTCTGGAAAGTCCGGGCTGTTCGGGCTTTTTAACAATTTATCCGATGAGATATTAAAAACAATGAAACAATAATATGGGCCCGATATATAGTCCCTAATGGGACATTGGATTCGGTGCGATATGATTTGTTGTAAAAAGTTTATGTACTTTGCACAAAAAATTGCAACCCATGGTTTGTGAATGGTTTTTTTGAAGAATTAATAAATTTGTTATACACTAAAAATGAAAACAAAAAAAGTATTTTTCACAATAATTGCTATCATAGGATTTGCAATTACAGCAATGTCTCAAGTTACGATAAAGATAACTGCTCAAGGGCCAACCACGTTTTGCTTAATGGGAAGTGTTTTACTAACTGGCAAAGTGACTCCTTCAGGGGTATATCAATATCAATGGATTAGAAATGGTAAGGATATTGTTAATGCAAATGCATCAAGTTATACTGTTTATGGTTCAGGAAGTTACCAACTTAAAGCAATAGCATTGGATAGCAGTATCTTTAAATCTGATTCTATTGATATAACAGTTGAACCTTTGCCAAATGTTGCAACTTCTTATAATGCACAAGCAAAAAAAATTAAGGGTGTGCCTGCTATTATGTTACAAGCTACTTCATCATCAAATGTCAGCTTCCAATGGTATTTTAACAACAACCCTATAAGCGGAGCTACTAATAATAATTACGCTGCAACTATTGGAGGTGCTTACAAGGTAGTATTTACTGATTTAAAAACAGGCTGTGCCAACACATCACAAATTATGAGGCCTTTTGCCACCGCTGATAGTGCAACTGAATTTGGTAAGGTTTCTTTTTATACTAGATCCGATTTGGGGAAAATAATTATTGATATTGGAAATAAAGAATGTCTTATCACGGATTTTTTTCCTTCAGGAACACCCACCTGTGGTTCTAAAGGTTGCGCAAGTTTCACACTAGGGGTTGGGACATATACCTATAATGCATACCATATAAATCTGTTTGGAAAAAAATGGAATGGTGTTATTATCGTTGAAAAAGATGATTGCAAATCGATACTTTTAGAATAAAGCGAATGTATTTACAATAATTCTCTTTAATGGCGCGCGTTTTCAACGCGAGCACAAGGCAAAAACATGAAAAGGCTGAAAAGAATTTTATCAACCATTCGCTACTCCGTGTCCCTCCGTTCTCTCTGTGTCTCCGTGGTTTCCTAACTCTCAACTTTAGTCACTCCCAACTATTCCCAAGATCTCCGCTTCCATCTCAACTTCCACCAAAGTCTCCTTATCTGCAATAATCTCCACATCTTTCACAATTTTTGTCTTATACGTTGCTGCTCTGATCTCCAGCGTACAAAAACCTGCCTTCATATCGTCGTCATAAAAAACTCCGTCTTCATCGGTTTTTATCTTTTTCTGGGTTTCCATCACCGTCACTTCCGCATCCTCAATTGGTTCAAAATTCACATCATTCGTTACCACCCCCGAAAGTGTAGGCTTCCCTAAAAGTTGACCATTTAAAATTAGAGTTCAACAAATCCGCTATTGCGGATGCGTTAGAAAAAACACTAATTTTAAACCTTAAATTAATTATGAAAAAGAGTCGATTCACAGAAACACAAATTGTGTTGA
>CAIWKO010000039.1 GCA_903913285.1 uncultured Bacteroidales bacterium
CCCAGCGGGGGGAAAGTGGAAGATTGAAAGAGAAGAACAATTAATAAAATTAATAACCGGTGAGACTGATGAACCAATTAAAACCCCGCCGTCAGCAGCACCTGTTCGTTATGGGCAATATTCTATGAAGCATTTGAGCGTTATATTAATTTTGATTTTTTTGACATCTTGTCACTCATGGGACTTCAAAAAGAATCAAGACAAACCCTATAATGATAGCGATGTTACATACATGTACATTTATAAAGATGATTCTAATTCCGAAAAATCGAAACCAGTTGATTCTTTAAAGCTTTTAAAAACGGGAAATGAAAAATCACTCATATTGTATAATGACATCGATTCAATTTGCAAAACAGTTGACGGTTTTATTTATTTGAATGTATTTAAAATTAATAATGAAAAGTTTGCTATCATTATTGACTCAACAACAAAAGTGTTTAAATTCAATCATGACAAATTTGAAAAAATTTTAAATTTTCCAATTGCAATAAGTTTTTCAAATATTGAATTAGATAAAATTGACATTAATGCTGATACATACACTGATGTTTTGTTGAAAATACCTTCTGGTGGGACATTTGGTGATGATTGTATTTGTCTATTTTATAATCCTGATAAAAAAACATTAGTGTTTGATAGTAAAACAGAACTTAGAAATATTAAGCTAAATTTGAAAGATAAAACCGTTGAAAGTTTTTATGCATGGTCTTCAGCTGTTTTTGCGATTGAAAAATATTCCTTTAGAAAAATAGAAGAGAAAATTAATCTAGCAAATACGACAGGTAATCCAAAATTTGACAACTTAGTTGAAGTCATTAAATTTGACAAAGACGGCAAAAAAATAAGAAAAGATACAATAAAAGTTAAATAAATACTGCCCATAACAACACCCTTGCTGCATGCGAGAAAAACCTAAAATAAAAGTATTATCTTTGAGTGCACGCAGCAAGGCTGCTCAACGTTATGTGCAACCAAATAAAAAACTGCAACTGAAATCGCTTTAAATAAACAGACAGTTTAAGTGTGTTCTGAAATGTGTGAATCATGTAACTTTCTTCTAAAATGATGCAACGTTTTCTATCATTAATATACTCACCTTTGTATAATAAAAATTTACTAAATCATTCAACAAACTGATGTAGTCTTAGGTAAAGTAATATATAAGGATTAAACAATAGAGTATTAATAGGCAAAAGTCCGAAAAAAGGAGAATAAATATGCAAGAATTTGGAATCACCCTTTTCAGGATTGGCAAAAAACAGGAAGCTCGCGGATGCAGAGCATAATAGAGCAATACGTTTTATGGTAACCGCAAAGTATGAAGCAACTCAAACGATCAACCATAACTATTTAATATCAATTACTCAACAAACAAACATTGTGAAATGGATATCAAAGGCAAAGGATTAATGGAGGGTTCGCCCGTTATAAAACTCGCTGCATTAATAATCATTATTGCAGGAGTAATTTATGCAAAATCAATTATCGCTCCCTTTATACTCGCTCTTTTCATAAGTATCATTTGTGCACAACCCATTGCTTGGCTTGAGAAAAAGAAAGTGCCTAAATGGCTTGCGCTGATAATTGTAATATTGGGATTAATTTTACTTTTTTCCGGATTTTCTATCTTTATAGGAGGGACATTGGCATCCTTTTCAAGCAATGTTTCAGAATATGAATCTACCCTTAAAACTATCATCATTTCAGTTATTCAGTATTTGAATGAGCATGGTATAAATATTCCGCAAGATCAGGTTTCAAATCTTGTTCAACCGGCAAAAATACTCGAATTTACTGCCGGCGCTTTAAATAGAATATTTAAAATGGCAGGCAGTACCTTTCTTATCTTCCTTATCATTTTCTTTATTCTTACCGAATTAAAGAGTTTCCCTATTAAAGCAAAAGCAATTACAAGTGTATCGGGCAAACCCATTACATATTTTTCTGACATTATAAAAAATATCCGTCACTATCTGTGGATAAAAACCCTGTTTTGTTTATTAATAGGAACTCTAATCTATATAGCATTGTTGATCATTGGAGTTCGCTATGCGCTGCTATGGGCATTGATTGCATTTTTGATGAGTTATATTCCGCATATTGGATCCATCTTTGCCGCAATTCCGGCAGTTCTGTTTGCCCTGGTGCAATCAGGCTTAGGTGATGCACTCTGGACACTGGGATCATTTATGCTTATCTACAATATAATTGGAAACTTCGTTGAACCAAGAATCATGGGCAAAGGCTTGGGTCTTTCAACACTGGTTGTGTTCCTGTCTCTAATAATCTGGGGATTTATTTTGGGACCTGTAGGTATGTTTCTTTCAGTCCCCATTACCATGACCATTAAAATCATCATGGAACATAATGAAAAAACCCGGTGGATCGCGATACTTTTGGGGACATCGGCCGAAGCAAAAACCTACTCTAAACAAGAAAACAAGAAACAAAAGGAAGCACTTATTAAAAATAATGATTAGGAATGTTTTATTCATTTCATTATTCACCCGCTCGCGGTGAATTGTTTTCCCCGCGTTTTTCAATCAAATAAATCCCTGTATGCTATTAATACCTATCATAAAAGTATTATCTTTGAAATCACGCAGCAAGCCTGCCTGACGGAAGGCAGGGCGGCTAAAGGTTAGCGTTCATTTTAGAAATATAAAACAGACAACATTTTAACTTATAAAAAAGGAGGCTTTATGAAAAAAACAATTTTATTTTTATTAATAATGATCTCATTTTGCTTTTCAAGCAAATATTCCTTCGCACAAACACCTGATTGGCTTTGGGCAAGAGTTGCAGGAGACAATAGTTATAACGAAGCTACTTCTATAGCCACAGATGATATAGGCAACAGTTATGTTGCAGGTTATTATAATATTTTTGCTTACGACCTGCCGCATGCAAGCGGCCCGGATATTTTCTTCGTTAAATACAGTCCCTCCGGAAACATTATATGGACAAGGGCATTGAGCAGCACAGGCACAGACAGAGTTTTTTCCATTGCCACAGACAAGTTGGGACATTTTTACATATTTGGATGTTTCTCAGGACCGCAAATAACTGTTGGCACTGAAGTACTTACAAATTTAACCGTCAACAAATTTGATATATTCGTTGCTAAATATGATACTAACGGAAACTATTTATGGTCAAGGCAAGCAGGTGGAACAGGTGAAGACACTCCCACCGGTATGGCCGTTGATTCACTGGGAAACTGCTTTGTTACCGGTTATTTCGACAGTCCCACTATTAGTTTTGGCACCCATACACTGACAAATAGCGGGGTGATAGATTTATTCATAGCAAAATATGCTCCCGACGGAACCGAACTTTGGGCAAAATCAGCCTCAGGAACTTCCAACGAATTATCCAAATCAGTCGCAGTTGACAAATCTGGAAATAGTTACATTACGGGCGACTTCATTAGTGATTCAATATCATTTGACGGTCTTCTATTAATAAGGACCGGAAATCAGGATATGTTTGTTACAAAATATGCTCCTAACGGAACCGTACTTTGGGCTAAACACTCAGACGGAACTTTAGACACTCATGGAAATTCAATAGCTGTTGATGCTTTGGCAAATTGTTATGTTGCCGGGTCGTTTAACAGCAATGTTACGTTTGATACCACGACACTGACAACCAATGGAAACTTAGATATCCTTCTGGTAAAATATGCTACAGATGGGACGATTCAATGGGCAAAATCTGCAGGTGGCTCTGGTGAAGATGCAGCCACTGCGGTAGCTACAGATATGCTGGGATATTGCTACCTTGCAGGTTACTTTAAAAGTTCTTCTGTCAGCATAGGCACTAATCCGCTTACAAAAAACGGTCCCGGTTTTCAGGACATTTTTGTTACCGAATATAATAGTGGAGGCAGTGTGGTGTGGGCAAAATCTATAGGTGGGTTAACAAACGATTATCCCAACGATATTCAGCCGGATTTATCAAGAGATTTCTATATTGCCGGCAGCCTGGGAAGCACTTCAATCACAATTGGCGACACAACCTTTTTAAATGCAGGAACAACAAATATTTTAGTTGCAAAATCAGGAAACACTCCCGCAACAGGAACGATTGAGTTCAGCGATCCTGCAGGTGTTTCTATATATCCAAATCCTGCAATAAATAAATTAACAATTGAATCGCTGCACAAATCCACAATAGAAATTTTAAACATGCAAGGACAAATAATTTTGCAAAACCAATTACAGCAAGGCAAATCAGACATTGATATAAGCGGACTTGCAAGAGGCGTTTATATTTTAAGGATGAACAGTAATGGCAAGTCTGATGTTAAAAAGCTTGTAAAAGAATGAAATTTAAAGCCCATAACTCAAAAATTGCAATAATTGAAAAAACTATTGCAATTTTCCCACGTTAGCGGCAAGTGTAAGACCGAGCGTAACGACACAACACGAATAAGAATGACACGAATAAGATTCATTACTTTTGGACTTTTACTAATGACTTTTGCAAGTTGCACCTTACAAGCTCAAACGAAAGTTAATTGGCTAACATATCGTGATACTGTAAATAATAGGTTTATTATGACTTTCAAATACCCAGTCAATTTAGTTGCAGAATCTATTGAAAACGGAAGGTGCGTAGGAGAAAAAATTAATATTAACCCAGATAGCGCTGACAGCGATGTAACAAACACAATGAGATGGTGTGTTTGGATGCAAGACATAAATGATTATCCTATTGACCATTTCATTGCTTCTGAAAAATCTATTTTCAAAGGACAAGTTACAGAAAAGTATGACACAATAAGTATTGCAAATTCAAAAGCTGTTCGTGTAACTTTAGTAAGCACGGACAACAAAGACCCATACAGACAAATGATTTATTTGAAAAAGTATTCTATACTGTTTGAAATAGTAAACAACACGAACGGAACTGACAAAGATTTTAAAACATTCTATAACAGTTTGACAATTGAGAAAACAAAAGAATAAACCGAATGACACGAGCGAAACGAACACCAGCAGCTTACATAGGATTTATGCTATTTTAGTATTGGGGGCAGAACCTGTTACTATACAGAACCGGTAAAATCCCCCGATAATATAACATCATAAATCCTTCAAACGTTAGAAACAAGCGGAAGAGAAACCGAACATGATAGATAAGTTTTATAGAAGGTAAAATGGTGTAGATCTTTTCGTAACATCAAAATAGAGCATCAGAAAAAAATTAGCTAAAACGCTTTGCAATCAATGTGATAATTAATAGTATGGGAAAAATAATCCAAACAGAAAAGTACAGCGGCTTATCCGAAGAGCAAGCTAAAGAGAAACTCGAAAAAGAAGGCTTCAACGAGCTTCCTTCCTCCAAGCCAAAAGGTATTTGGCATATCATGTTTGGCGTGTTAAAAGAACCTATGTTCCTATTGCTGGTGGCATGCGGCGCACTATACTTGTTTCTTGGCGATGTGCAGGAAGGGCTGATGCTATTGGGGTTTGTATTTGTAATTATGGGAATTGAGTTTTATCAGGAGAAGAAAACAGAAAAAGCCCTCGATGCTTTGAAAGACCTTGCCAGCCCAAGAGCCTTAGTTATCAGAAATGGTATTGAAAAACGGATACCAGGCAGAGAAGTGGTAACTGATGATATCGTGGTATTACAGGAGGGCGACCGGGTACCTGCCGATGCGCTTGTTTTGTCGTGCATTAACCTGATGGCTAATGAGTCGTTACTAACCGGAGAATCTGTTCCGGTCAGGAAAAGAGAAGGGAAAGAAGGAGATTTGAATACCAGTCCGGGAGGCGATGATATTCCATATGTTTATTCAGGTTCGATGATTGTTCAGGGAAATGGAGTGGTAAAAATTGTAGCAACCGGAATAAATACTGAAATAGGAAAGATTGGGAAAGCGCTGGAATCGGTAAAAGAAGAGCCTACGAAACTAAAAAAGGAGATGAACATTCTGGTAAAGCGTTTGGCAATTATCGGAGTTGTGCTTTGTGTAATAGTTATTGTTGTTTATGCCTTAACAAGAGGTGATTTGTTAAACGGATTTTTGGCAGGTATCACATTGGCAATGGCAATGCTTCCCGAGGAATTCCCTGTAGTTCTTACTGTCTTTCTGGCTCTCGGAGCGTGGCGTATGTCGAAAAAACATGTGTTGACCCGTAAACCTGCTGCCATTGAAACACTGGGTTCGGCAACGGTATTGTGCACCGATAAAACAGGAACTCTGACACAAAACAAAATGACGGTTACCCAACTCTATAATGGTAAAGATTTCCATACAGTTTCGGCTGATACCGAATTTCCGGAACCCTTTCATGAGATCATAGAATATGGAATTTTATCGGGTCAGGTTAATCCTTTCGACCCTATGGAGAAAGCTATTACTTATATGGGCGAAAAACACTTTAAAAATACAGAGCATCTTCATGCAGATTGGGTGATGGAAAAAGAATACGCTTTATCGCAGGAAATGTTGGCTATGTCGAGAGTGTTCAACAGCAGCGGAACAAAAGGCAAAATAATTGCAGCCAAAGGAGCGCCCGAAGCCATATTTGATCTTTGTCATCTGGAAGCAAATGAAAAAGTCAAATACGAGAAGGCAGTAACTGAAATGGCTTCCGCCGGATTGAGGGTACTGGGGGTTACCAAAGCAACCATAAATTCCGAGAGCCTGCCCGAAACACAGCATGATTTCAATTTTGAATTTATTGGACTGATAGGGCTGTCGGACCCCATCCGAAAAAACATTCCTGAAGCTATTACCGAGTGCTACAAAGCAGGTATCCATGTAATCATGATCACTGGCGATTATCCCGAAACAGCCTTAAGTATTGCCAAAGAAATAGGTCTGAAAAATCCCGAATTGTGTATTGCCGGCAATGAATTGCTGGAAATGAGTGAAGAGGAACTTTCAAAACGAATAAAAGATGTAAATGTTTTTGCCAGAGTTATTCCGGAGCAAAAGCTGAAAATTGTGAATGCATTAAAGAAAAACAATGAAATAGTAGCAATGACCGGTGACGGAGTGAATGATGCCCCTGCATTGAAAACAGCAAACATCGGAATCGCCATGGGCGAAAAAGGAACTGATGTGGCAAGAGAAGCCTCTTCGTTGGTACTGATGGATGATAATTTTTCTTCTATTGTAGGAGCCATAAAGATGGGTCGCAGAATATTTGATAATCTTCAGAAAGCCCTGGGCTATATCTTCGCCATTCATGTTCCTATTGCCGGATTATCTTTAATTCCTGTTTTCTTTGCCAATATGCCACTAATTCTATGGCCTGTACATATTGTTTTTCTGGAATTAGTAATTGATCCGGCATGTTCAATAATTTTTGAAGCCGAAAAAGAAGAAACTAATGTTATGTCGCGTCCACCAAAAAGCATGAACGAACCTTTCTTTGGCGCCAAAAAAATAGCGTTAAGTTGCTTACAAGGCGTTGGGATTTTAGTTATTTGTCTTCTGGTATATTTTATTGGTCAAAAAATGGGATACACCGAAAAAGCTCTCAGGACCTTTACGTTTATAACCCTAATGGTATCAAACATCGCAGTAATTCTTTCAAACCGTTCGTGGACAGCTAATATCTTTAAAATTCTCTTTACCCGAAACAAGACGGTTAAATGGGTTGTTGGCGGAGCTATTATATTTTTGACCCTTATTCTCAATATTCCGTTTTTTATAAACTTGTTCCAGTTCGAAAGAATTGGAATAATAGAAATTCTGATTTGTGTATTCGCTGGTCTTTTAAGTATTATCTGGTTTGAATTGTATAAATATTTTAAGCGCACACCTAAGCCACTTTTAAACAATGACTAAGTCACATTACAAATTCAACCTAATTATTGTCTAACCACTAATAATAGGGATTTAAAACCAAAAAAATTCAAACACTTAATACTATGGAAGCGATCATTGCAAAACAAAGGGAGTTTTTCAACACCAACAAAACCAAGGAGATTAATTTCAGAATTGCTCAGTTAAAAAAGCTTAAACAGCTTCTCAAATTGTTCGAATCGGAAATGAATGAGGCTATTTATAAGGACTTCAAAAAATCGGCTTTTGATAACTATTCCTGTGAGATCGCCATTTTATATGCAGAAATTGATGAAGCCCTTCGAAATATAAAGACATGGGCCCAATGTGAAAAGGTAAAAACCCCTTTGCTGAATTTCCCTGCCCGTAGTTATATCATACCCGAGCCATTGGGAGTATCTTTAATTATAGGGGCATGGAATTATCCATATCAGTTATCGCTGGCGCCGGCCATTGCTGCTATTGCTGCAGGGAATACCGTAATCATTAAACCCAGTGAATTGCCTGCCGAAACTAGCCATGTGATGGCCAGTATGATTAACGACAACTTCGACCCGGCATTTTTCAAAGTGATAGAAGGAGGTGTTTCCGAAACCGAAGAATTGCTAAAACAACGCTTCGATAAAATATTCTTTACAGGCAGTGTTAAGGTGGGAACCTTAGTTTATCAGGCTGCTGCCAAACACCTCACCCCTGTTACACTTGAACTGGGAGGAAAAAGTCCGGCAATCATACTCGACGATTGCAAGCTGGAAGTATGTGTGAAACGACTAATCTGGGCAAAATTCCTCAATGCCGGACAAACCTGCATTGCTCCCGATTATGTTTTAATTTCTGAATCGTTTAAGAAACGTTTTTTGGAACTCGCCGTCAAAGAGATCAAAAAGGAGAAGTTCTCGATCGAAAATCAAAACTATGTACAGATCATCAACGACAGGAATGTAGAACGACTTTCAAAAATGCTGGATAAGGAGAAGATCTTTTATGGGGGAACTGTAAACCCGCAAACCCGTGTTATAGAACCCACCCTCATGGAAAATGTTACCTTCGATGATGCCGTTATGCAGGAAGAGATATTTGGCCCAATACTGCCGGTAATTACGTTTGAATCGCTGGACAAAGCCATACTGGAAATTAAAAAAAGGGAAAAACCTTTATCCTGTTATGTTTTTACCGAAAGCAAACGATTAAGAAATAAGATACTAAAAGAGATATCGTTTGGAGGCGGAGCCATCAACGATGCCATGATGCATATTGTTAGCAGTTCAATGCCTTTTGGTGGGGTCGGACAAAGTGGCATGGGTTCCTATCATGGCAAATTCGGTTTTCAAACATTTTCACATTATAAAAGTATATTAGATAAGCCCGTGTTGCTTGAGTTTAACATAAAATATTTTCCCCATACGGTTAAAAAGTTGAAGTTGACAAAGCTTATGTTCTGGTTGCGTTAGCATGGTTATAAACATAAATAATATCATACTGGTGCGTATCTCCCGACACATGCATTTAATTTAAAACAGCAACAACAACTTAAAATAATAGTAGTATCTTTGAAATCACGCAGCAAGCCTGCCTGACGGAAGGCAGGGCGGCTCAACATTATGCAAAATAAAGAACAAACACAGCCTAGATAAAAACGTTAGTCAGAATTATTAAAACTTGTCTAATCTTAATAAATTTGATACTATGAAAAATCTTACTCCCCTTCTACTTATCTTTATTTTGACGAGCTGTGGAAATATAAAACATGAAGAAAATGGATTATGTGTCGATACACTTTTTATTAATAAAACATCAGTATGTCTTAATTCTATTTCTAAAGACTATTTTGATTCCACCAAGAGTCATTTACTTACTCAATCCGATAAAATACCAATTGACACCACTGTAATAAAAATCACTTCATCTGAGATACTAATAAAAACAAAAGGCGATCCCATACGCTTTAAGAATGACACTACAGATTGTGAAACTTCTGCAAAATACCAATATCAGACAACATATACTTTTCCTAAGTACATTCATATTAAGGGTATATTTTGGGAATGGACAATGGATTTCCTTGTTAATTTTACTTCCGGTGAGATAGACACATTATGGGGTTCTCCTCTTTTTTCTCCTCATAAAGATTTAATAATCGCTTATTCAGCTGATGAATCCGGTGAAATGCCGAATGGAATCGAATGCTTAAGAATAGAGAACAACTCTGCAAAAGTTATATTTGAAAAGAAAATTTCCAGTTGGAGACCTTCAGAGATCAAATGGGAATCTGATTCGACAATTTTAATAAAACGAACGAAAATTGATAATAATGACCAACAAAATGTTGATTATTTAAGAATGAAGATAAAATAGTAAATTGCCGCCACCGAAAAGCAATAGCCGAAACATTATGAAAACTATAAAGCACAACATAATCATTTAAAATTAAAAGATCATGAAAAAATTAACGTTCCTTTTTTTGACATTCTGTTTTTTTAGCTCATTTGGACAAAGCAGTGAAAAAATAAATATCCCCAAGGGAGTTGTTTATAATTATTGCGACAAAGAAATAGTTGAGAAAACAAAACTATTAATAAATAACAGCATCAGCGACAGTTCAAATTATGCGTTATTAGACAAAATCCTGATTGTTGGACCCGTACTTTGGAATCGTTTCAAAGATATTGACGCACTTAATAAAATTGAAGGCGGTAATACAACCTTTCATGTAGACAATACTATTTTAACCGGAAAAATGACACAAGATGTGGAAGACACAAAAAAAGTGTGGGCGGAATTACGAAAAGAACTAAAAGGGAAAAGTTATATTATCAGAAAACTAAACGAAAAAGAGTTAACATATTATTGGTCGATTATTTCATTTGACATTGACGAGCCACTATTAATTATTGATACTAAAGAACATAAATATATTTTGAACGTTTTGAAAGATAGTTTGAAATTAATGTGGCTGGATGAAGCGCCTCAATAAAACTGTTGCAAACAAATAAAACCTAAAATAAAGTATTATCTTTGAAATCACGCAGCAAGCCTGCAGGGCTGCTCAACGTTATATTGCATGCAGAAAAGCACAGACTAAATACATACAAAATGAATAAAATTATTACTGGAATTATTTTAGGCATTGTTGCCGGTATAATTGATATAATCCCGATGGTAATTCAGAAGTTAACCTGGGATGCTAATACTTCAGCATTTATTATGTGGGTAATTGTTGGTTTTTTGATCTCAACAGTAGATTTAAAAATGAACTCTATAGTCAAAGGGATTCTTATTGCCTTTTTAGTTTTAATGCCTTGTGCTATACTAATAGGTTGGAAAGAGCCAATTTCATTGGTGCCGATAATTATTATTACATTAATACTCGGTGGTTTACTTGGATATTCAATTCGAAAAATATCGGATAGGAAGTGAGTGCATTGTAGGCTCGTATCCCGACGAGTGCAACTATAAGTCTTACTACTACTATTAGCTATCAGGGCTAAAGCCCTGCTAAAAGGTCGATTTCAAAGAAATCTATAGGAGGATTATTCGTTTCGTTCATGATCCCAGAAAAGGGGGCTTCAATCAAGAGATAGCCATTTGCTAAGCAAATGATCTTTTTTTATTTCCAGTCGCGATTTCAAGCAAATTTAATCTCGTCCGGAAATAAAAAAAAGCTATACAAAACGTACAACTTTCTCTTGATTGGCGGAGAAAGGGGGATTCGAACCCCCGGAGGTGTTACCCTCAACGGTTTTCAAGACCGCCGCAATCGACCACTCTGCCATCTCTCCGCTGCAAAAGTAATACTTTTTTTTGTTTTGCCAATTTTTTGGTCAAATTCGACCGTTAACTTAAAAAAACATACCGTTAACTGATTTGTCGCCCTGAAATATAAAAAGGCACAAAAAAATTTGCTATCTTTGTGTATACATTAATTCATAAAAAAATGAAAAAATACGTATTCATTATCAGCATGCTGGTTCTTAGCTGCATCAGCTTTCATTCGTATGCAAAACGTATGCAAGCCTTTCTGTCATATTCTACCTTCTATTCGCCCAAAGACGGTCCATATATCGAAACCTACATGATCGTCGTTGGGAAAAGCGTTCATTTTGCTAAAAACACCAACGACAAATTCCAATCGACCATAGAGATCACTCTCATATTCAGACAGGATTCGGTGATCAAAGACTTCAAGAAATACAATTTGCTCAGTCCTGAAGTCGCAGATACCAACAACATCAATTTTAATTTTATCGATCAACAGCGTTTTTTGCTTCCCAACGGAACCTACAACGTTGAAATAATCATCGCAGATAAGAACTCCACAAGCCAACCATACAAAGGAAACGAAACCATTGATGTGTCATATCCGGCAGATAAGGTAACGTTTTCGGGAATTGAAGTGATAGATAGTTATAAAAAATCGGAATCGGAGAACATACTTACCAAGAACGGTCTGGATATGGTGCCATATATTTTGTATTACTATCCTGATAACGTGAACAAAATGACGTTCTACTGCGAGATATACAACACCGATAAAGCTTTCGGACCTGATGAAAAATATTTGCTGAGCACCTATATCGAAGTGAATGAAAACCTGAAACTGGTGGATCCGCTCATAAAGGTTAAAAAAGAAAGCGCGAAGCCAGTGAATGTGGTGTTCAATGAATTCGACCTGTCGGAATTAGCCACGGGCAATTATAACCTGGTGGTTGAAGTTCGCGATAAGCAAAACAAGCTTGTAGGGCTGCAGAAGTTTTATTTTGAGCGCGACAATGCTAAAGTGCAGGCTGTTTTAAAAGATTTCGACAAGGTGGTTACAGAACACTCCTTCGTTGAGATGTATAAGAACAAAGACTCGTTGGCAGAATATATCCGCTGCCTCTATCCTATTTCGAGCGAAAACGAAAAGATATTTGCCAACAATCAGGTGAACCATAGTGATCTGGCCTCAATGCAGAAATTTTTTCTGGCCTTCTGGCAAGCACGCAATGCCGAAAGCCCCGGAGAGGCCTGGGGAAAATACCTGATAGAAGTAAAAAAAGTGAACAACGAGTTCTCGACAAATATCAAAAAAGGGTATAATACCGACCGCGGACGCGTGTATCTGGAATACGGTGAACCCAATACTATTGTGAAACAATATTACGAGCCCAGCGCTTTGCCGTATGAAATATGGCAATATTATACCTGTAAAAATCAGAAGAACAAGAAATTCGTGTTCTGTGATAACGATCTTGCCACCAATGATTTTGTATTGATACACTCCGATGCTGTCGGCGAGGTGAACGATTATAAATGGCAGCAAAAGATCTACGGCAGAAATAACGTGACCAATGATATTGATCAGGACGGTGTAAGAGACCATTTTGGCAGAAAAAGCAACGAATTGTTCAACAATCCTCATTAATATAAATTGACACAGTTTTTGCCCGATACAATTTTTTTTTTGTTTCTTTAAAAATATAAACCCTTTTCATAATTAGTCATATATTTGCTAACTTGAAGATCGCAGTTGTTATATTAAATTGGAATGGAAAGAAATTTCTGGCTCAGTTTTTACCTATAGTTATAAAATATAGTAAAGATGTAGCCGATATTATTATTGCTGATAACGATTCCAGCGATGATTCCGTTGAATTTCTGCAAAGCAATTTCCCCGATGTACGTATAATAATCAATGAAACGAACGGTGGCTTCGCCAAGGGAAATAATGATGCTCTGAAGCAGGTTGATGCGGATTATTATATCTTGCTGAACTCGGATATAGAAGTTACGGAAAACTGGATAATGCCTGTTATTCAATTGATGGAAACTGATAAAACCATTGCAGCCTGCCAGCCCAAGATACGCTCATTTGCAGAGAAAGAAAAATTTGAATATGCCGGTGCAGCAGGAGGCTATATCGACCGCTTCGGGTATCCGTTTTGCAGGGGACGTATCTTTATGTCGATAGAAGATGATACAGGACAGTATGATAACACTACGGAGATATTTTGGGCCACAGGTGCCTGTTTATTTGTCAGGGCAGAATTATACCATAAATTCGGCGGTTTGGATGAAGACTTTTTTGCACACATGGAAGAGATCGATTTTTGCTGGCGCCTGAAGAATTTCGGATATAAGATCATGTATTGCCCCGATTCGGTGGTGTTTCACATAGGAGGAGGAACTTTACCCAAAAGTTCTTCGCGGAAAACCTACCTGAATTTCAGAAATAATTTTACACTGCTTTATAAGAACCTGCCTAAAAATAGAGTTGTTCCCGTGTTCGCCACCCGGCTGATACTTGACGGAGTTGCAGCCATGAAATTCTTGTTCGAAGGTGGTTTTAGAGATTTTGTAGCTGTTACTCGTGCACATTTTTCGTTCTACCGCCACTTTAATTCCATCAGAAAGAAACGAAAATTCATAGAGCAGCATGAAGTAAGCAATATCTATCAGGGAAATATCGTAACAGATCATTGGATCCGAAAGAAGAAAAAATTTACGGATCTGGAGAAAAAAATAAATTGAGAATTTTATGAAGAAATTATCAGTCTTAATTCCTGCCTACAATGAAGAGAAAACCATTTGTAATGTATTGGACAAGGTTTTAAGTGTGAAATTATTACATGATATTGAAAAGGAAATCATCGTTATTAATGATTGTTCGAAAGATTCGACCGAAGCACAAATACTTTCGTATATAGACATGAATCCTGAAGCAAATATTCAATACGTGAAGCACGCCGTCAATCAAGGGAAAGGTGCTGCGATACATTCGGGCATCACAAAAGCGAGCGGTGATTATATTATCATACAGGATGCCGATCTGGAGTGCGATCCTAACGAGTTCAATGTGTTGCTGAAACCTATGGATGATGGTTTTGCGGATGTTGTTTTTGGATCGCGATTTGCCGGAGGAAGTACACACAGAGTGTTGAAAAAACGCAATCTCAGAGCCAATAAGTTCCTCACCAGGGCCACGAATCTGTTCATCAACCTAACGCTTACCGATATGGAAACCTGCTATAAATTGTTTAAAGCAGACATCATTAAAAACATACATTTAACAGAAAGAAGGTTTGGTTTCGAACCCGAAGTAACCATAAAAGTTTCAAGGATACCTAGGATCAATATCTACGAAGTAAGTATTTCGTACTACGCCAGAGGCATGGAAGAAGGGAAAAAGATCGGTTGGAAAGACGGCGTCAGGGCTATTATTTGTATTTTGAAATATGGCTTATTCAGAGCTAAATAACTCAGTTCACTTCCACCATTTGATCACCTGAAATACATAACAGCCACCCTTTTGTTCATCGCCTATTTTCTTTATCAATTTAAACTTGGTAGGGTTCTTTTCGATAATGGGATAAATGAGCTGTATGGATGCTGAATTAAAGGTATCGAGGATAAGATAGTCAGTATTGTTCTTTGCAATCTGATCCAGCTTTTTGCTTTCGAACTCTTCCAGTGTGGTTTTGTTTTCCTGCAAGCGGCTGATCTCGTTCGTGGCAATATGCTTGTATCCGCGCAATCCATCGCTGAAAATATAGAATATACGCTCTTTACGACTGGCAACAATGGCATCCTTTGGCAAATTATCTTTGGCCCAGACAGCACAGTCTAAAAAAGCCTGATACGAAGGAGTATTTAATGTTTCCTGTTTGGAACGCTGCACATTGAATGCATCGCCAATAAAAGAATTCCCCAACAAAAAACACATCACAACGATACCTGCTGTTTTTGCAAATTGTTTCTTTTTATCAATAAAACCAATAATAGTTTTTATTCCTAAATAGAAATAATAAATCATGAAAGGTATAAAAACTATTAAATACCTTGAAACTGTAATTTCCTGAAAAGCATCATTACCAATTAATAATACAATCATTACAAAAATGGAATAAAAACCAACCAATTGTTTTTTAATCAGACTGTATACCAGCCCTGTCAATACAATTAAGAATATCAATCCCCATAAAACACCAACAGGCTGAAGATAGTCCTGGTAATTAGTTTGACCTGCAGCTCCAATACGTGAAAGTGCACCACAAAATAGGGTTTGAGATAATACCTTCCAAACCAGGCCGAAATTTTTACTGATCTGGTCCATAATGCTCATTTTGGAGAAAATATCGGCCTGCGAACTGCCGCCTAACGAACGTGTCCAGATTTGATAGGCCGCCATGCAAACGACAAGCAATCCTGAAATAAGAATGAATTTTACAAATGCTATTTCTTTGATGAATGCGAATTTCTTTGTTTTGATATCTTTCCAAAAATTGGATTTGATGATGAAATACAATATGACAGCAGCCACAAAACCCGCCCCAATGGCACGGGTGAGATAGGTCATAAAAATAGAAAGCACCGCCCCAACCAACAGCAGATAATTGACCTTGGGAGTCTCCTCAAATTTTAAGCACAGGAATATCGCCAGCAATGACCAGAAGATATAGGGTATTTCGGTCATGATGATGCTTGAGAAGGAAACAATATAGGGATGGGTTGCAAACAACAGGGTGATGATGACAGCAAAAATTGTACCCTCCATCTTGCGAAAAAGCAAGAAACTCATAACCACAGCACCGATCATCGTGAAGAATATTAAGATTTCCATAGGTGCATAATTCATACCCCAAATGAGATAAAAAGGAATGAGCATGATGGGCAAACCTATAGCGCCTCCCGTGTCGGGTTTCATCACGGGCATATACAGAAAATACGGGGCATGCTTATCGACCAGTGATTTTGCGGCTATCATATAGGATGCGTTGTCGTCGACATCTTCAAAAGCTTTGTTAAAGGCGATGTAATGCAAAAGAATTACGGCAGCAAAACCCACCAGGGTAAGTATGGTGGTTACTTTGTCGTCCGATTTTCCGCTCACGAACTTGTATCCAAAAAAGCCAAATACTCCATAAATAACAGTATACAATAAGAACTGAAACGAAATGATCCATTGAGCATGTGCCTTAATATAAGGATTTGTCAGTTCCTTGATGTTATAGAAATTATTGATAAACACCACATACGAAATAGCCAGCAGTATAAAAAAAGCAATCGCTTTAATATTGGTCTTGTTATCTGATTTAGGCAAAGTTGCAGCAGCGGGAGTTGGCTTTTTTGCTGCATGAGATTTAACCGGGCTTTGTTTTTTGATATTTTTAGTATCCATCAAGTTATATTTTATTGAAATATTGAACTGTACAAAAATAAAAAAAATACCAAGTTCATTTTATTATTTTTGCACGAAAAACGATTTGACAAAAATACACAAAAGCTTTTATCATCGAGCAGATGTTGTTCTAATTGCCCGGGAATTGTTAGGGAAGTATCTATACACCTGTTTCGAAGGCAAGGTTTGCAGCGGAATCATAACCGAAACCGAAGCTTATGCAGGCGTGACGGATAAAGCTTCGCACGCATACGGAAACCGTCGCACCAACCGCACGGAAATTATGTATCGCGAGGGCGGCACAGCCTACGTTTATCTTTGCTACGGCATGCATTCGCTGTTCAATATCGTTACCAACAAAGCAGATGTGCCTCATGCTATACTTATTCGCGGAATTATGCCTGTTGACGGCATTGAAACTATGCTCTTGAGAACCCATAAACAAAAAATCACTTCCGACTTCGGCATTGGTCCCGGAAAAGTGGCGAAAGCACTCGGAATACATTATTCTCATTCGGGTCTGAGTTTGTCGGGCACAGAAATATGGCTGGAAGATAAAGGAATTGTGCCCGGCGAAAACGAAATAGTTGTATCTTCACGCATCGGTGTGGATTATGCCGGAGAAGATGCCCGGCTGCCCTACCGTTTTATTTTTTCGAAATATCAAAAAAAACTATGACAACGTATCCTAAAATAACCCTGAAACACGGAAAAGAAGAAGCGCTTAAACGTCAGCACCCCTGGGTGTTTTCGGGGGCCATACACCAAATAGATGCACAAGTTGAAGAAGGCAGCATCGTGGAAGTATACTCGGCACGCAACGAATTTCTCGGCATGGGACATTATAATGAAGGTTCGATAGCGGTGAGGGTTTTCTCGTTCGAAAAAATTGATCCCGATAAGGAATACTGGAAAAGCAAACTGGAAAAGGCTCTGTTGTTTCGCGAAGAGTTGGGCCTGTGCAACGGTCCGAACACCAATGTGTATCGTCTGGTTTTTGGCGAAGGCGACGGATTGCCCGGGCTTATAGTGGATTATTATAACGGTACGGCTGTTATTCAATGCCATTCGTGGGGAATGTATTTGTTGCGCACCGTGTTTGCCGAAGCGCTTCAGGAAATATACGGATACAAACTGCAATCGGTGTTTTTGAAGACCAAAGAAACCCTGCCGGCCAAATTCAGTGATAAGGTTGAGGATGAATATATCATTAAAGGAACTTCGGAACAAATTGTGAGCGAAAATGCGTGTAAATTCTATGTGGATTGGGAAAACGGCCAGAAGACCGGTTTTTTTATCGACCAGCGCGAAAGCCGCAAGCTTTTGATGCAATATTGTAAAGAGAAAAAGGTGCTGAACACTTTTTGCTATACCGGAGGTTTTTCGGTGTATGCACTGAAAGCCGGCGCTGCATTGGTTCATTCGGTTGATTCGTCGGCAAAAGCCATAGAACTGACCGATAAAAACATAGCGCTGAATCATTTCAGCACTGAACATCATCAATCGTTCAAGGCCGATGTGATGGAGTTTTTGAAGAGCACCGAAGAAACTTACGACGTGATTATACTCGACCCGCCTGCCTACGCCAAACATGTTAAAACAAGGCATAACGCCATGCAGGGTTATAAACGACTGAACGAAACAGCTATCAGAAAGATCAATAAGTCGGGGTTTATCTTCACGTTTTCGTGTTCGCAGGTGGTTGACAGCAGTTTGTTCCGCTCAACGGTGATAGCCGCTGCTATTGAAAGTAAACGCAATGTGCGCATCATAGCCCGGCTTTCGCAGCCACCCGATCATCCCGTGAGCGCTTTTCATCCCGAAGGAGAATATTTGAAGGGGTTGGTGCTTTTTGTAGAGTAGGTAACAGGTAACAGGTAATAGGTAACAGGTAATAGGTAATATTTAATAGTTGTTGTGAAAGTTGCTTCAAATAGAATATCCGATGTAAGGCTCTATATTAAAGAGCGATTGCAGGCATTGTATCCTGTGGAAGAAATACAGTCGTTCACGTTTATCTTGTTCGAACATTATTGCGGCATGAGCATGGCTCAGGTGCTGGCCAACACGCGCGAAACCATCAACGAATCGGAGTTGCTGCTGGTGTATGATGCCGTTAAGGAACTTGAACTTTACAGGCCCATTCAGCATATACTCGGAAAAACTGTTTTCTACGGGCTCAACCTCAGTGTAAATCATCATGTGCTTATCCCCCGCCCCGAAACCGAAGAACTGGTGGAACTGGCGGTGAAACAAAACTATTATAAACCGGGCTTAAAAATTCTGGATATCGGCACCGGAAGCGGTTGCATTGCCATTGCTCTGAAAAAAAACATTCCCGAAGCAGAAGTTACTGCAATTGATATTTCGGCCGATGCCCTGAAGGTTGCACAACAGAATGCCTTGAAAAACGAAACCGAAATCCGCCTGATATGCTCCGACATTCTGGATGAAACGCAATGGGCTGCTTTGGATGCATACGATATTATCGTGAGTAATCCGCCATACGTTTTGGAATCGGAAAAAGCAAGGATGCAACCGAATGTGTTGAATTTTGAGCCCGCTTCTGCCCTGTTTGTGGCCGACGATAATGCACTTATGTTTTACGACGCGATATTTCGCTTTGCCAAAAGCAAACAGCGAAAATGTGCGGTATACTTAGAAATAAACGAAAGCAAAGCCAACGAATTGATTTCGCTTGCGAAAGAGTATCGGTTTTCGGGTATAGAAATTGTGAAAGATATTAACGGGAAAGACCGGATTATGGTGGGTAGTTGGGGGTTGTTATAACGTTGCGGGCGCTTGCTTTTCGGGCGGGGGTTCACTACCCTTTCCCCGAGACACTGCTCTTTAAAGTTCCTACTTTCTGTTCTATGAGCATCACCCCGACTGAAAGCAAGCGACTAGTTAGCGGCTGGTCTTTTTTTCAAATCTTCCAAACAATGGTCTAATTGTGCTTTTGTAAAGTTTATTATTTGCTTCGCGAGGTTGAAAACTTCAGTAGAATATACCTTGGGTTGTCCATTTTCACTTTCAAAGTTTTTTTCAGCATTTATTGTCGCAAGTTGTATTTCTAACGGCATTCCTCTACTGTCAAAACCACCATCTATTTTTATATCAACAAATTCCTTGAAACTTACACAAGCAAGAACATCTTCATTTTTAGGTTTTTCTGAAAAAAAATGATAATAAAGCCAAATTTCAAATGATGGATTGCTTTGAGCCACAAACCATCCATTAAATGATTTGTTTTTTTCTTCTATAAAGGATTTTAATGCAGAAATTTTATTCCCTTCATTCCATCTATCAGTATCTATAACAAACCAGACTTCATCCAAAAAATCCTTTGAGAGTGTCACAGAATTGTTATTTATGCAAAATTCAGCTTTTTCTTTTAATTTAATTGGGTCGGACTTTCCGTTATCATTTGGAATTGGAATGATATCAATATTTGAAGCAAACCCTTGAAAAAACTTAAAATAATCTATTTCCCTTCTTTCTCCCTCACAAAATATGTAAATTTTTTTAGCATTTTTAAATGGTTCTACCTTTTCATAGACTTTATTCCGGCTTAAATATTTCATAGGCTTACCAATTTAAGTCTTTTAGGTTGCCTAAAAAAGGAATACCACCAAAACGCCCTTTTAAATATCCATTTTCAATATTGATAGTGTTATGAATTTTGAAATCACTCAATGAATAAATCTTACTAGAACCATCCAAATCTTTTTGGGCAAACCAAATCTCGTCAGGTCTTAAAATACTTTGATCAAGCAAATTAGATTCGTGGGTTGAAAATATAAGTTGTCCATTAATATTTTCATCCAATGCCAATTTAGCTATAATTTCCTTTATTGTCATAGGATGAATACTTCTTTCCAATTCATCAATTATTAAGACTTTGTTTCCGTCCATTATTCCATGAAATGCAGGAATGTAATCTATCAATCTATTTGTGCCATCAGACTCTTGTCCTAAATTGAAATCTGTATTATTACCATAAGCATTTTGGTGCATAGTTATAATCCATTTTGCAATTATCTCGTCATTCTCATAGGTAAGTGAAATTTCTTCACCTGTTTCACTCTCTGTTAATATTGATAGTGTATTGGGTTCACTTTTAAAATCCTCAATAATTCTTTTTTTTATTTTAGAGTCACTATCACCATAAAATTCTTCAAATCTCTTTTTTTCTACCTTAATTTCCGATATGCCAGTGTTTAAACTTGGAATGAATTTGTTCGCAAAATCTTTAATTTCAGGTTCGCTGTCCAATATATGGGCTATTCCGCCTGGCTTTGCATCCGGTTTAATTACTATTAATGTTTCGTCAAACCAATCAAAGACTGATCGAACTGATTTGAAGTCTTCAGGATATTTTTTACTTAAGAAAGTAATTAGCAATTCATTCTTTTGAATTAATTTTTCAGATAGCACATCAACAAAGAGCTTTGCTTTTTTAGTTTTGTAATAGTCTTTGTGAAATTCTATTTTTTGAATTTCAGAATCAAAATTTCTTTCAAAAACTAAAATGTCATTCTCTTTATTACTCTCTGCCAAATATTCGTATAAAATTTTATCACCATTAAAAGTAATAGTGTAAAAATAAGGATTATTACCTACAATAAATTCTATACCAAGAGAGATGGGTGATTTTAAACTATCTTCATTTAATTTAAACTTTAAATCTTCGATTTCTGATGATAATTTTCCTTCTTCAACTAATGTTTGCAATAATGATATTGATTTAATTAGATTAGATTTACCTGAACCGTTAGCTCCATAGATGGCACTAAATCTTAAAAATTCAAAATCTTTACATTTTACCTTATGGTGTTGTAGTCCTTGCGTTCTACTACTAGGAAAAAGATTGAACTCTGTCTCGTCTTTGAACGAATAAATATTTTTGGCTATAAATCGTATTATCATTTTTTATTGTCTTAACGTGAAAATCGCACACAAAAGTATGTGTTTTGTTTTTAACTTGCAAATTTTTTACTAATTTTTATGCTTAAAACGTGAAAATCTCACGAAATATTCTGTTTTAGTTATGCATGTTAGACTTGACGCTAACGATCCAGTGCTGCTGACGGCGGGGTTTTAATTGGTTCATCAGTCTCACCCGTTACTAATTTTATTAATTGTTCCTCACTCGCAATCTTCCGCTGTCACCCCCGCTGGGAGCAGCACAAAGTTAGCGGTTCGTTGGTTTTTATTATTAAATCATTTAATCCTTTATACAACGCACAGAATACGCAGACTTCCCACCCCTGTCGTACCTGTAAACCGCGTTGAACCTGCTAGCTATATTCCTGAACCAGTAATCGCCATAAGAATTCACTTGCTCTGTCGAACTCCACCAGTAGCCACTGTATCCAAGGTTTTCATTTGGAGAATCGGGGTATCGGTAGCCACCCGGAAGGGCTGTAAAACCACTTTCGTTGGTTGCTCCTGTATTAGGTTTATCCCAATGGGTTGTGCCAATTTCTTTTAGTTTGCCACCGGCAACATTTGCGCCTCCCAAATAGGTTACAAGTGTTGTCCATTCGTCATCGGAGGGCAGATGCCAACCTGTAGGACATGAAGTTTTTGCAGCTTTCCAATCATATAAATAACCATAGGTTTTAACATTATTTGTATCATTATTGTATGCCCAACAGCCTTTACTTGCTTTGTAGGCAAGGTTTTCGGCAAACCATGTTTGAGTGCCTATCTTAACTGTTTTATAAACTTTGCCGTCTCTGGGGTCTGTGAACGTTCCAGTCTCTTGAGCTACCGAACTCAATGCAATAATCAAAATTGCAATTGTCATTAATAAAGATTTGTTTTTCATGAATGTCTATTTTAAGAGTCAATTAATATTTTCTTGTCATATTACTTTTCTTTGTCCAATGACCGCTAACGAACAGGTGCTGCTGACGGCGGGGTTTTAATTGGTTCATCAGTCTCACCGGTTATTAATTTTATTAATTGTTCTTCTCTTTCAATCTTCCACTTTCCCCCCGCTGGGAGCAGCACAAAGTTATGGCCAGTAAATTCTTTATTCTTTCATGATTTTCTTGTTAACCGTAAACCGACTGTTGTAAATTTTCAAAGAATAAAACCCATTAGACAATTCGCTAATGTCTACATTAAATGTCTTGTCTGTGATATTATTGATGTCTTTAGAATAAACTATGTTTCCGATAATATCTGATATTTCAATTGTAAATATTTTCTCATTGATATTACTAAGGTCAATTGAAAAAGCATCGTATGTTGGATTTGGATAAATTGAAACAGCATCAATAATGACAATTTCACTTACCGATGATCCGTCCTGTACAGTTCCTGAACTTGTACAACAGCAATTATTCGAATCGCATACAGTTACGGTATATGTTCCCGCTACCACATTTGAAGCAACTGAACCGGTTTGTGGTGGAATGGTGCTCCATACATAAATGTAAGGGGGAGTTCCACCAGTTGCGGTGACAACTATAGAACCATCAGATCCACCAGCTACTGACACATTAATTATATTTGTTATGGAACAAGTAGGTGAAAGTGTATCAATAATTATAACTGGAGACCAACCATCACAATATACAGAATCGGTTACTGTCACAGTATAGGTTCCGGCCATCACATTGACAAGGCTTGGCCCAGTTTGACTATTAGACCAGTTAAATGTGTATGGAGGAACACCATTAATAGCTGTGACAGTAGCTCCACCGTTAGCTTGATTACATGCTGAATTTGTCACACTTAAAATAATAACCATTGGACCGGGTAAATTATTTACTTGGGTGGACTCTATGCAAGTATCAGTGCCGCATGTAACGGTAACTGTATATACACCTGCAGGTAAACCTGTGATTGTAGCAGTTGTATCTGAATTACTCCATAAATATGTAAAACCAGAAGGACAGGTATCAGTTACAGTCACTGTTGCTGTACCATTTGCCATTCCGCAATGCTCATTAGTACTTGTAGCAGTACATGATAGTTGCCCAATTGATGACAGTGAAATTGTCATAAGAAGAAACAAAATGATTTGCTTTTTCATGGTTGTCAGATTTATTTTATTGGCCATAAC
>CAIWKO010000040.1 GCA_903913285.1 uncultured Bacteroidales bacterium
AAAGGCATTGAAAGAAGGCGATGCTATAACGATAAGAAATGGTCAGAACCATGATGTATATTGGATAAATTATTTTGCGGTAAAAGAGATACTGGAAAATTCAAAAACGCGGGAAGGCATGTTGCTTTACCTGGCTTTGTTCGAAACCGGCAACAACCTCACAGCGCCGGTACTTCCACAGAGTACTATACAGACTGTTACACGCAAACTTTTGAAAGGAGACAGTATATGTGCATCATAACCAAAGATGGTCAGCTAATGATAGAAACCAGCAATGGCAATGCTGAAGATTTCGTGAATAAGATCAGAGCTATAATACGTACCTTGCAAAAAGCCTGTATAGAAGATGATGATCCGAGCGAATACTTCCTACTGGAGTTACTTAATGAGATGATACCGGAACCCTGCGTTGAGAAACGCAGTTAATAAAAAAAGCCTTCATAACCGAAGGCTTTTTTTATTTGTTTAAAATGTATTTAAACCTCCGGTTCTTCCGGAGGCGGATTGATCACCGGTTGCACATTAATTACCGTTGCCGGTATCCGTACCGCGGTTGCATCCTCCACCCGCATGGTATACTCTTCTATCATATCAATCATGTCGCTGTGGTTATGATCGGTTTCACTCAAAGTGTTTTCAGGTGTGCCGGCATAGTTTTTGCCAAAAGCCCGCATCACCTTCAGCACATCGTCGGAATAGCCCAAATACGATAAGGCATCGGCCTGATAGGCGGAGCCATCGGCAGTGCGCTTTTTAGTATCGGTAACAATATGCAGCCTGATAACCGCATCGGCCTGCCGCAATCCGCGGCTTAACGGTTGCCAGGCAATGGGAGTAAATTCGATAAAAAGAGCCGGCCTTTTGAATGGAGGATCCTTTTCGATATACTCAAGTTGTTGGTTCCAGATATCGAAAAACTGAAACACTTGTTTGGCAGGATCACCGGCAGTGATCGCTTTGACGGCTGCTACAATATCGGCATAGAGTTTTGCTCTGATTCCGGTAAAGTCTGCATTTGGTACTGGAGGAGGAGTTGGTGTTGGCATGGTTTTATTTTGTTAAAGCGTTTTTCATTTCTACAGTGATCATGTGTTCTATTTCTTTATTGAGCATTTGGCTTACTCCCATAAACTGACGGCGGGGAATCCTGGCAGAATGATTGCGCCCGGCACGGCCACCCTCGTTATGGATTTTGGCATAGGGTACATCAGTAAAGATGCTTATTGATTTGCCCGAAATTTTACCCATAATGGACCTTCTTAGTCTTCCTGTTTTTACGAGTAATCCTCTGTTAGAGGCAGAGTCCTTGCGTCCATATTTTACTCTTTTTCCCAAAAAAGCAGCTCTTTTTTCATTCTTACGCGATCGCCAGGGCTGGAAAGAAGAGTCGGTGAAACCCTGATTTTGGAAACTATTGTGGTAATATTCCAGGGCCATTATTTTGATTTTGCGTGGAATTTTGTCCTGAACACTACGGAGGATATCCATCTTGATTGCCTGTATTGATTTTCCTGTGAACTTTACGGTGATGGGCATGATTTTTTTTATAAAAATTTGTTTTTGGTATAGTTTGTTTTGTATCTTTGCATTGTGTTGTTGATATAAATCGCGGTGCGTTCCACGCACTTCTACGTTTTCAGCAGCACTTTTTTATTTTTCAAGACCATCCTCATCTAATATACTGGTTATACAATGTAATCTGAACTCTCCGGAACTATTATGTTTTACCTGATAATAACGTGGTATTTTATTAATAAGCACTTTGTAATAATGCCATAAAGATACGCCTGGATGTTTCTGTACTTTTTTACCCTTTTCATTGATAATTTCCGCATCCTTTTTTTGTCCTAAATATTCAGCATTTTTTAAGACCTGATTTAAATTGCTAAGAGAACGATATGCCGTGGCACTACCGGGGAAATAATGTCCTGTAATAATATTTATGTCCTTACGAGACATTGTCAATTCGGAAAATTGCTCAATTCCTTCAACAGGTATAATCAAAGGTTTTCCTTTCGGGATATTGTTTTTTGACCAGGTTTTTGCAAAATCGCGGGCGCCGACGTCTTCGGCATGTGTTACTATGGCTGCAATAGTTGAATCACCTCCCTTATAATAGACATGATCTTTGGGAAACATCAATTTTTCTTTTGCAAGGTTTACCCGGAACATTGCCGGTATGTCGACATGTGGCACGGATTTATCAGGAGATGTTACCTTTCCCATCGTTTCGATGGCATAACAACGACATCCCCATCCATTGGGAGGATAATGAGAGTTCCAGAATGAATCCTGTTTAGGGTAGATTAACCCATGAAGCACACGGTGGCTGTCGCGGACCCTGCCGTCATTTGCCGTCAGGTATTTTAGATTAGCTTCTTTTTCGAAGGTGGACCATCGCGACGCGTTTTGTGCTGCAGCTACAGCAAAGTTATATTCGGTTCTGAACTTATTTTTATTGGAATCGTCCATCACCGCCGAAACAATTTTCTTATACTCGGGCCAGGTTCTTATTTTATTTGTTTCCGGATCGACCAATTTCTGAGTGAGAAACTCCATGTCGGTTCTGTTCTTGGCAACACTAAACTGATAGGCATTGGTGAGCAGGTGATCGGCCATGTCTTTTTGAGGAGAGTTAAACTCAAGTTCTTCGTAAGGTTTTCCCATGCCCTCTATAACGGCATCGGATAATTTTGTTGCTAACCATTTAACCATTTTTGGATCTATAGGTCCTTTAAAGGTACCTTTCCAGATTTCACCGGCTATACGTTCCCAA
>CAIWKO010000041.1 GCA_903913285.1 uncultured Bacteroidales bacterium
GGCCAGCGAATGCAAAATCATAATAAACAGAAATAATGTTCAGCCACAAAAACAAGCTGAAGATAATAGTTGGATACCATTCGTTGATGGTGACAGAACAATGGAAGCTGTCGACATTGAAGTTAAGTTTTCAAACGGAATGGTCTGTGATTATTTGGACGAATGGCCGTGTGATACAGTGACGCACTGGAGAGCAAAAACTAAAAAATAATGAAAAGAAAGCCTATAGTAACTTTAATGATGACACTTTGGGGTCGGCCCGAGGTTTTTCGGGTTGTACGAAACGTATTAAACCGTTTTATGGACCATCCGGATGTAGTAACCACGATCGTTTTTGTTATATCAAAAGAGGATCCATTTTACGAGCAGCTTCTATCGATTATAAAAGGCTCTGCTTTTGAGTATAAAGTTGTACATTATTCAAACGATAAACTTGGAGCAAAACATAATGCCGGCATCAAAGAAGCGTTGAAAACCGGATGCGACTATGTGATGAACATCGGATCAGACGATCTGTTGCACTCCGCACTCTGGAACCATTATCTGCCTTATATGTTGGATGGATATCACATAATCGGTTTGCGTAAACTTTACTTTTATGCCCCCCCGGGCGATGCAATACTCTTTTCATATAACAGCGGCAATTTGGTTGTCGGTGCCGGCAGACTTATGCATGCCGGTATGCTGAAAAAGATATGGAAAACACCTAAAAAGCTCTACGACGACGAATGTCAGCGTGGATTGGATACCAACAGCAGCAACCGCATGTGCAGCGAACATGTGATGCCTTTGATATTGGATGCCGGCCAGTTTCCGATGATAGTTGATATCAAAACAAAAGACAACATCAATGAAATGGACCGCATTCGCTCGACACATCATTTTAATACCATTCAGGATGTTTCCAGCAGCTTACTTTTATGCTGGTTCCCGGAACTAAAAACGCTTTGCCATGAGTCATAAATGGAAAAATATTGATACAAATATCGCCAGCTGTATTTATTGTGGTTGTATTCGCGAAAAACGAGTTGAAAAATTACGGTACTGGAGACATTATATTGTTTACACTTTTGGTGGCAAGGAATTCAGAAAGGCGCCGGAATGTACTCAGGTGCATGATACCACCTTAAACATGTTTGAGAATGCTTTATAAAAACGTCAAACAAATATACAGTCTGCTCAATCAGTTGAGCAGAAGCACTGGTCTCGACGTCACCGAGACCAAAGAACGCATGGCGCTCGAGGTGAGTTTTGGGCGTACGGATCACCTCCGGGAGTTGACCGATACAGAATTCCGTAAACTGATCGACTCCCTGAGTGAGCAACTGAAAACAGTAACGCCTCCGGGAGATCGTATCCGAAAAAGTATCATGAGCATGTGCTATACCATGAATCTGATCAGAAATGAAATGAGCAACACAGAAAAGCTTCAGACCATCGATAAGTTCATTATGGACCATAGCAAGATCGGGAACAAAAAACCCCTGATGAAATACGACGTTAAAGAATTGAACAAATTGCATCACCAGTTCGAAATGTTCACCCGGTATTATCTCAGCAAACTATAGTATGGCACCGCACAGGAATTTTTACGACCCGCACACAATATCACTGCCTCTGAAGATAAAGTTCACTGCTTCGCAGATACAGGCGTTAATTACGGTGCTGTGTAATGGCTCGTGCTATACTAAAAACATATTGGAGTTAAATGCCGTGCTTGAAGTATCGCGGAAACTGTTTTTAAAACTACAGCGACGCGTGGTTATGCCTAAAAAACAAACCACGATCACATTTTGCGATACCGAACTATGGGCCTTATCTTATATTATAGGTTCGATACCTGAAGGCAGTTACGAAAAACAATGTTTGTATTCATTAATTGACACCATATTGAGGAGAATAATATGAGCCGAAAAGGACGAAATCATAAGTATTTGGAGCTTCGCGACC
>CAIWKO010000042.1 GCA_903913285.1 uncultured Bacteroidales bacterium
AATATTAATTTTTAAAATGTCAATCTATGAAGTAAACAGATAGGTAAACATATATTACTCGTGAGCGAAGCGAACACCTTATAAAGAAAAAAAGGAATGAGGGCGACCACTGTAGTATAAGAAATAAGAAGGAAAAAATATAAGTAATTGAGTGGGTGATCTGTTCAGTTACAATATTGTAACTATTTGTATCGTAATCTGTAACAAACTGTATTATTATTGGGTGAAAAAAAAATACAAATTGTATTGTTTACCGTAATTATTTGTATTACATTTGCCGTAAAAAACGATACAGATTGTGTCAAATGTATCAATAAAATGATGTAATTTATTATAACAATAAAAAACCAAAGGCATGAAGATTATAAAGATTAGTTCAGTACAAAAACATGAAACAAATCCATTTGTTGACGGTGGAATGTTGATAATGAAAAGGGGAAGGACAACAATAATAGCAGGAAGTACCAGTAAGGTACTTGTTGATGTCAAAACAGGGGAAAGTGAAGGAATTGCCTTACTTCATAGATATAAAGAGGTTGATAGAGATCAATTTATTAAACTCTATCTTGGTGAAGTTAGGAGCCTATTTGATTTGTCAAAGACAGGATTAAAGGCTTTTGGATTTGTTTTAACTTGTATGAGAATTAATGATGCTGAAATCTATCTCAATATTCCCGACATGGTGAAATATTGTGAATGGTCAACAACGGCAGCAGCTTACAGGGGTATTGGTGAATTAATGGCAAATAAAATTATTGCACCAAGCGTAAAAGCTAATTTATGGTTCATTAATCCCAATATCATTTTCAACGGTGATCGCATTGCATTTATCAAAGAATATCGTCTTAAATCAAACAAACAAATCACTGGCGAACAATCCGAACTGTTATTACCTGAGCCCGAAGAGGAAAACGAATAATAGGTGCCTCCGGCGGTTTCTTATGAGTTTATGAGCCATAGACCATAGTACAGTCAGGGAAAAAGAAAATAACATGTACTATGGTGAATGGCTAAAGATACTCACCAGTTGTGAGCGAAGCGAACACCGCTTATTTTGACACTCTCCAACGGTTCTTAGATAATCGTTTAACCTGGTATCCTGAAACAGTCATCTCCTTTCCTACTTCCAGCCCTCCGAGTTTGCTATTATAAACGCTGAACCCTTTTATTTTCTTTTCATCCCAATAATGCCGTGCAAGATCCGCACGGGAATTAAATTCCATCTCCTTTTTTGTCGTTTTTACCGCTTTATCTCTCTTAGGCTTGACGATCTCCATTCCGGCAAGGGTTTCTGTTTTGTTTTCCAATAACTGCCTGCAAAGCTCCGAAAAGCCCAAATTGAGCTTTTTAGCATAGAGCTGCAAAAGATATTTTGTTTCTGGACTAATGGCAAACGAAATAGTAACGTTGCCGATCACGTTGCGGAGTTCCTCAACGGTTTCAATTTCTTTAAAAAAACGGATGTTCTTTTTTTTCATGGATGTATAGTTTAAAAAAATAGGGGAAGGCTTTTAACCGTTCCCCCATGTACATGGGCAGTGCTATTGCTGGAGGTCGCACTCCTGCGTTGCCTCTTCCTCTTCACACTGCACCGCAAAGATATGAAATCCAAACACCCCTTGTCAAGTATTTTTAAAAATAATTTTAAAATAATTTTAACACACTGTATATCAGATATTTATATGTATAAATATTAATTTTTAAAATGTCAATCTATGAAGTAAACAGATAGGTAAACATATATTACTCGTGAGCGAAGCGAACACCTTATAAAGAAAAAAAGGAATGAGGGCGACCACTGTAGTATAAGAAATAAGAAGGAAAAAATAT
>CAIWKO010000043.1 GCA_903913285.1 uncultured Bacteroidales bacterium
AAACGGGCGTTTCAGAACTTACAGCAACGTTCTTTTCGCAAAAATCAACCAAAGTATCTTTTGTACCAAACATAAGTAGATTGACTCAATAACTTTACAAAGGAAATACTTTTTTTGAAAAAAACAAATTTTTTTAGTTAAAAAATTTAAAATATTTTTTGCAAGCCTTAAATTGGGCATAAGGATGATCTGCAAACAACTAGAAATTAGTGAAATTGCCTGGTGTGCTCAGACTTTAGAAAGCAGCATTATGGAATGCTGTTTGCCTTCAACATGGTTGTGGAGCAGTATGTTTTGGATGGTGTTGGGGCGGAAGCCTTTGTAGATGCTTATTTTGGGCACTTCCTGCCATTTCAGGATGTTTGCGGCCAACCACAATCCGAAAGCCGAAGCGGTGTGATATTCTCCGCACAGGTTTTTGAATCCGGCAACAGCTTTGGTATCGAACATCGTCTGACAAATTTCGTCGTAAACGGCATCGCCCTGTTGGTCGCCGTTCATGCCTGTTATAATAAGGTCGATGTTGTGGGCAGTGAGCTTGTTTTCGGCAAGCAAAGCGCAGATGCTTCCTGCAACGACATCCATTGTTGCCGGTTTATAAACGGTTTTTATGCCTTTGAGTTCGCAATAGGTTGATGCCTGTTTGTTGCGGGTGAGGGTGAAAAATACGGAGCCTTCGCCGGGCAGGGTTCCTTTTTGTTTGTGTTCGAAGAGTTCGAGATTGTTTTGTGGTTTGGTGCGCCAGTGTCCCAAAAGGGAAGTTACGTTGAAATGGTTTTCGGTGATCTCGTCGATGCCGCCAACCAAAGCGCTTTCGGCCACGGTGCTTTGCATCAGATCGATGGCATCGGTGAGCGCCGATTCGAACGAAAATCCGCGATGCACATAAGTGCTGTTATAATTGAAGCATTTGAGGATGATGGCGATCTGCGAACTTATGGTGTTGTAGGTTGATTGCATGAAATTGGTGGGGTTCATCAGCGTCTCGTTGTTGTCGAGCATGGTCATGAGAAACTTTTCGGTGTCTTCCACACAGCCCAGCCCTGTTCCGGTGATGATGGCTCCCGGATTGCTGATTCCCGCGTCTTTAATGCTTATTAATGCCGATGTGATACCCATTTTAATGATCTTGCTCAAACGCCGCGAAAGTATGGGGTTGATATAATCTCTGTACGATTCGGGTTGTATGCATTGCAGAAATAAGGCATTTTGGTTTACAGCTTCGGCCGGAAACACAGAGTTATCTATGGTTTTTTGAGGAGAGATGCAGCCGATGCCTGAGATGTAGGTTGACATTTTGGGTGATTGGTGATTTTATTTTAGCGATTTGTGATTGGTGATTAGTGATTTGTTGTTTTTTATGAGTTATTAGAATTTCGAAAATATCAAAGCTGTGTTGTTGCCTCCAAAGCCAAAGGAGTTGGAGAGGACGTGTTTTTGTTCGATATTGGTTTTGAGTTCGCTCACCGGGCTGAAGTTGAGTTCTTCGATCTGTTGGGTGAAGTTGAGATTGGGAAATATCATGCGGTTTTTCATGCCCAATATGCTGATGATGGATTCGACGACGCCTGCTGCACTGGTTGTATGCCCTGTGAAGGCTTTGGTGGAACTTACGTAAGGAATAGTGGGTGCAAAAAGGTTTTCGATGGCGTGACCTTCTGATACATCGTTATTGTCGGTCCCGGTTCCGTGAGCGTTGATATAAGTGATATCTGCGGGTTTAAGACCGCTCATATCGAGGGCCTTTTTCATTGCCAAAAAAGCGCCGTTGCCGTCGGGCGAGGAGGCAGTTTGATGAAACGCTTCGCAGGCATTGCCCCAGCCGCTGAGTTCGCAGATGATGCGTCCGGGGTTTTGCAAGGCTTCTTCGCCTTCCAGAATAACGTAGCCTGCTCCTTCGCCCAGATTGATGCCTTTGCGGTTTTGGTCGAAAGGTTTGCAGGGATCGGGGTCGAGAATTTTGAGGGAGTTGAAACCGTTGATGTGGAATTTTGTGAGGCATTCGGTGCCGCCGGCGATAACTCTTTTCAAAGTTCCGTTCTGAATGAGGCGGGCACCCAACAACATGGCGTTGGCTGCCGACGAACAAGCGGTGCTCACGGTTGATATGAAACCGTTGATGCCGAAATGATCGGCAAGCTTTTCGGTGCTATCGGCACAATCGTGAGTTTCGATATACGAATTTGGTTTTTTCAGCTTGAGATAGTCGTAGTAATAGATCTCGCTTTTATCCATTCCGCCCACGGTGTTGGCCGATATCAAACCCGTAGGAATTTGGTTCATATCGGTAATTTGTGCCGAAGCAACTGCTTCGTTGGCAGCAACAAGGGCGAGCAATGTGGTTCGGGTGTAGCCTTGCTGATCGGTTATGCCGAGCATAGCGGCGAGTTCGGAATTAGAAAAACCGACCTCTGCAACTAAAATTTCGTTCTTATGAATGGTGTCGATCTGTTTGATGCGACCAAGACCCGACCGGCCCTGAGATAAGGAAAGAAATGTATCCGGAATGTTTTTCCCAATAGCGGAAATAATACCCATTCCGGTTACAAATATCCTTTTGCCCATGAATTTACTGAGCTTTTTGGTTTGCTAAAATATATTTCGCGAGTATGCGTATGGATGCAAAAATTGTTTTTCCCTGTTTCGGATCTTCGATCTTTATGCCGTAGTTTTTTTCGAGGAGTACAATAATTTCTAAAGCATCTATAGAATCCAAACCCAATCCTTCGCCAAACAATGCCGAATCGGGGTCGATATCTTCGGGTTTTACATCTTCGAGATTCAACTGTTGGATAATTTCTTTACGCAGTTTGTCAATTAATTCGTTTTCTTCCATAAAAAATTGATTTATTTTTTGCTAAAAAGTATGTTAATATTTGAGGGGTCAAAGGTAGTAAAATCTTTTGAATTGGCAAGCATGGATTCGGGTTCGATAAGCATCATGAAGGATTCGTAGTTTTCGCCAACGATATCGGCCCATCCTGCAATGCAAACATCAATTTTGTTTTTTTGGAACAAGAGGCTTACATGAGCGAACAACTGTTCGGGCTTGAACTTATCGAAGATAAACAAGGCATTTTCGCCCTGAAATTTATTGCGGATGCAAATTTCGCCGAGCATGATATTGGGCAAAGTGTAGACAAATATGGCAGGACCCGGGAAATAGTTTTTGCGGTCGGCAATGGTGAGTTGATGTTCGATATCGGTTTCGATGGTTGAATTAGCGTTTTGAAATATCAAACCGATGGTTTCGGGTTTATATTTTTGAGGGATTTCTTTATCTTTCAGTAAAATTTCGGAGGCTACAAAGGCCAGCTTCGAAAGTTTATCCATTTTATAGAATTTGGGATAGGCTGTATCCAAACTTTTAAAAGCCGATTTGATAAACTCTGTAAAAGGTAAAGGTTCTAAAGCCTCGAAAACGGTTTTATCGTCGCAAACGATCTTGCCTTTGGTGATATGTACGGATCGGGTTATGAGCATGGCTACTTATGTTGCAAAAATAACGGCAGCATTACAGCCACCAAATCCAGATGCAGTTTTTAAAATACATTTCTGTTCTTTTCGGGTTAATTTATCGACGATGGTGATCTTTTCGGGAACACCGTATTCGTGAAATCCCAGCGTGTTGAACAAAAGACTTTGTTTCATTCCCTGAATGGAGATGACAGATTCGATAGTTCCGGCACCGCCCATGGTATGGCCAAAATATCCTTTGAGGCTGTTCAGCGGGACATCGCTCAAACCTGCGCTGCTGAATGCCTTGGATTCCATTTCGTCGTTGAACGAAGTTGCCGTTCCGTGGGCCGAAATAAAATCGATTTGAGCGGGCTGAACTCCTGCCTGTTTCATGGCTTTGTTGACAGCGAAGCATAAACCGTCGCCGGTGCGTGATGGACCGGAAATATGATTGGCATCGTTGCTGCCTGCACCACCCAATACTTTGATACGTTTTCCGGACGAAACAGCACCGGGATTGGTTGTGAGTACTAAAGTTCCTGCACCTTCGCCTAAGTTAAGTCCGTCGCGATTCAGATCAAATGGTTTGCAAGGGCCAAAACTAAGGGATTTGAATGATTGAAAGCCCGAAACAATAAATTCGGATGCCACATCGCCGCCAATAACAACAGCATTTTCGCAGGCACCGCTGCTCAACAGGTCGTAGCCATAATTGATGGCAAGGACTCCCGAAATGCAAGCGTTTGAAATGACCAAAGGAGTGTTTTTATTTCCGAAAAAGCCAGCGATTTCGGCAGCTGCTTTCCATAAATGAACGCGATCGGCATCGAATTGGTTTTGCTTAGCATTTTCGAGCAAATCGACATTGCCTTTGGTAGACGAAATGATAAAAACAGTTGTAGGGGAAGTTGCATCAATATCGGAACCGCTGAGAGCTGAATGTGCAGAAAGTATCATCAACTGTTCGAAACGGGTGTATTTGCCGGGATCTCCGATACGGCTGAAATGTTGGTTCAATAATTTAGAATCGACCAGAGAGGCATAAAAAGGTTCGGGAAATAAAAGACCGTCGTTATATAGCTTTACACCCGTGATGTTGTTCTTGATCTTATCGAGGTGGTCGGACACGGTAAATCCCAAAGATGTTATTGCATTTTCGCCACTAACGAATACCTCGTTCATGAGTTCTTTTTCTTGCAAAATTATGAAATTAATTAAACTATCAATCCCCAGCGTTTTTTCCAGTCGGTAAAAAACTGAGGCATTGTTAAAAATAATTCGTTTTTCTCGTTCAGAAATACCTGAGTGCTATCGCCGGTGGCGTATATTTCTTTGGTTTCTTCGTGAAACAGCGTGAAGGCAAATTGAATTTTAGCAGCATCGCAGTCGACAAAAGTTGTATCGAGGATTACTGGATCGCCATATTTAACAGGACGTTTATAGTCGCACGAAATCTTAACCAAAGGAGTGAGCAGGCCCAAATCAAAAACATCCATATAGCCGATGCCATACTTTTTGCCAAAAGCTTCGCGTCCGTCTTCGAAATATTTCAGATAATGCCCGTGCCAAACAATCCGCAACGAATCGACCTCATGAAAGCGGACGTTAATTTTGATCTGTTCTGATAACATAATTTACCTGACTTTTTTCAGTGCCTTATAAACAAAACCAACAATAAACAAAGAAGTTCCGAACATAACAATTTTAAACACATTGGGCAACACATCTTTTACATCGGCATTGCGAAGGAAAAGATCGTAAAAGCTTTTCAACGACCAGCTCAAAGGAGAATACTGCGTTAAGTTCTGCATGGTTTTTGGCATGAAATATATAGGCATCCAAAGCCCTCCAAGAGAAGCCAGAATTATTATAACGATTACTCCAACCGAGGCTGCCTGTTGATAGGTAGTAGCCAATGAACCCATTAACACCCCAAAACCGACCGCGGCAAAGCCCGAAACAAAAACAACCAACACCAACGCATCGAAATGCGTTCCGATTTGAAGTGCAGGCAAACCGGCAAAAGGAAGGAGATAAACGCCCATACTGAACAAAATGGTAACCTGCAACAAACACACAAGAATATACACTACAATTTTTCCGAGAAATGTGGAAATAAAAGTGCTGGGCATTGTCATCAGTCGCAGATAGGTGCCTCCGTCCTTCTCCTGAATAATACTTCCCGACAATGGGATGAGGATGAAAAACATGGCAAATAAAGTCCAGGAAGGGACATTATGCTGGGTAGAATTCGGAATGATGGTATTGTCTTTGGCAGATGCATACTCCTTATTAATGGATATCATCTGCGGATAATTGACATTCAGTTTTTTTCCTCCGGGCAGAAAGCTTGACAATATCTCAGTATACATTTTCGATATCATTTTGCCAACAATGATAGAAGAATGTTGGCCAATGGCTCCATCCACAACCGCTTTTAAGGCATTTTTTACAGCGGGGTCGTAGAAAACATCGATAACAACAGAGTCGTATTTTGGAGCTACAGCGTTTTGTTTGCCCAATCCTATATCGGAGAAGGTTTTTAAAACCACTTTTTTTGCATTACTCGCTAATGTATCGGTTGCGCCTTCGGGAATATAGATCCCGACGGGATATTTGCCCTGGGAAACTAATTTTTTGGTTGTTTCTTTGTTGAGTTTTTGCCCGTCGACTTCTTCGATAATTGTAAATGCTTTTGTTTCGTTCAATCCGTTCTTAATGGCAATACCGAGGCTGTCGTTTTGAGTATTGCAAAAGAGCATCGTGATCTGCTTATCGACCAATGAATTTAAGGCCGTATCCTCAATTAAAGTCATCACAAAAACCAAAACCACTGGCATCACGAAAAGAGAAATAATTCCGGCACGATCACGAATCAGTAATAAAATTTCTTTAACAAAGGATGCGAAAAATTTGTTCATGTAAGTTCAAGTTTAATCCCGTAAGTCTTTACCGGTTAGTTTAAGGAAAACTTCTTCCAGATCTTTGCAGCCCTGATTTCCCAACACCAGATCTTTTGGAGTTCCCAAAGTAATAATATTCCCATTGTCGATAAAAGCTACTCTTTTGCAGAGGTATTCGGCTTCCTGCAAATAATGAGAAGTATAAATGATAGTTGTTCCCGATTTATTAAGTTCGTATAAATACTGAACAATCAAGTTACGCGATTGAACATCAACCCCGACAGTAGGTTCGTCGAGAATAACAATTTTAGGATCATGTAATAATCCGGCTATTAGATTAACACTTCTTTTCATACCACCGGAAAATTCGCCCACCTTCTTGCCGGTTGATTCATCCAAACCTAATAGATCCATATACTTCGTGATACGATCTTTCAGAATTTTTCCTTTCAGCCCATACATGCGACCAATAAATCTAAGGTTTTCATAAGCTGTGAGCGTAGGATATAATGCAATATCCTGAGGAACGATACCGATAATGCTTTTTATTTGTTCTTTGTCTTTGGTAACGGATAGTCCGTCGATATATACTTCACCATGAGTGGGTGCGAAAAAACCACATAAAATAGAAATGGTTGTTGTTTTCCCAGCACCATTAGGGCCAAGCAAGCCAAACACTTCGCCTTTTTCAATCTTAAGCGAAATATCGTTGATAGCAGCTTTTTTCCCTCCCCTATAGGTTTTACTGAGATTTATGATCTCAATAATGGTGTTTTCGCTCATTATTTAAAGGATATCTTTTTAAGTTTTCTAAAAATCTTTTCTTCCTTGTCAGCACAATCCAAAATTATATCAGCCAAAGCATCGTAGCTTTCTTCCGGTTCGGAACGATTCTTACAATTGCGCGCACCCATGTAGGAAAAGTTTCTCCAGCGGTTGGCTGCTTCGCCCATTTCGAGCGATATTTCATTCAATTCGGGTTTATTCAACAATTCAGCTGCTTGCTTTAAAAAAGCTCCGTAGATAAAACGGTAACCTGCACCTCCTGTACCGATCTCCTCGAGCGAAAGAATAGCCTGACCCAGGTGTTGTGAAGCAACTTTATTTCCGTATTTAACGGGCCATTTGCGTATCTGTCGTGAGAAAAAGCGTATTCCTTTCACACCAACCATCCAGAATGGAATTTCTATCATCTCGTAAACAGTTCTTTTAATCCCCTTAATGGCAGGCTCCCTGAAATCGATCTCGCCTTTGGGTATATCGGTCATATAGTACATTTTTCCATTAGGTGCAAAAGAGCCTTTCGGAAAACGAACTTTCTTAAAATCTTCGTAAGATATTTTGCATTCTCCGGCAATAACACTGTCGGCTATAGAATATTCGTTGTTTTCTTTACCGTAGACCACCATATTATGCATGTTGTAGTGCATGCGGTATTCCTGAGGAAAAAAAGGCAAATGGAATACCCCTACCTGCACACCTACCGGAGTTCCAGTGTCGAGCACACGGTCGAGTTCATCCATAGCTTTTTGTGGCGAACTGAATGTTTTGCGTTCGTAGCCAATGCCCAAGTTTTTGCAGGTACGGCTGAATACCAATCCCGGCAAAGCCCTGAAAGCAGTAGCCGGAGAATAGTTTATTTTCATGAATGGCAGATGACCAAAATAATAGCCTGCACCAATACCAAAGGCTATAGGTTCGTTAATATTGATCTTATAGTAACCCAGTAAATTTACGATGGCACCGCTTTCGCAATGAGCCGAAAGCTGCATGTGATCGAAGTTCAATTTCATAATTAAGTCTTTAGTTTTTAGTGTTAATGTCTTTTAGTTCCGCCACTGAGATCGCGAAAAAATCAGCGTATTTCTGCAGAACTTTTTCACTCAGTTTGTTGAATGTGGCAGGTTTCATATGTCTTTTTATGCGCCACTTGGCAATTCCCACATATTGAGAAAGAGTTTTAATATCTGTGAGGCACTTCTGCATATAATATGCGATAGGGCTCAGCTCTCCTGCCAATACCTTATCTTTTGCATCTTTTATTCTTTCCTTCACAATATCCCAACTCGAGTTGTTCACAATTTCCTTATTTCCCCAGTTTGCAAGTAGGTCATGAGTATAATTGCCGTTTTCATCCATTTTGTAGTGGGTGATATGGAAATTCAGATCTACTTCGATATTTTCAGCGTCAATAATTTTGACGTTAGGTTTTTCTTCAGTTGCCATGATGTAGGTTTATTGAGCCTGCAAAGTTAGTGATTTTATTCGGTTGGTTTTAGGAATATTTTCATTTCGGCCTGAGCAATAAGTGTGCCAGAACAAAACACTTTGCCAGTAATGAGAGTGGCTTCAAACACTTCATAGTCTACCTGTATTTCGGTATGTATAGCGCTATTTACTTTCGGTAAGTCGAAAATCTTAAGGTTTTTTATGGCTCCTATAAAACCCAAGGGAACTTTTTGGTTGTTCACGCTACACATGTATCCGACTCCCATAGCTGCCGATTGAGCAATATTTTCAATGATCCCGGGTTCTTGCAAATAGCCATCTTTCACAAAGATATTATCAGCCTTAATGGTAAAACCACTCACGGTTTTTTTATCCTGAGCAGACACCAAAGTATCGACCATTACTATGGGCGGACGCTGCGGTATCAGTTTTAATACATCTTCTCCTTGTGCTATCATTTTATCGAATTAAAAATTCCCACAACGGACCTTTCTTTTTTCGTAAAAGTCTCATCTTGTTTGAAACGGTTGCTGTGTCCTCATCCGGAAAGACCCAACGTCTACCAGAACTGTCGGCCCGCTCCTTCAATGTGTCGAGAGTTACTTGTTTTGAAATATAATATTTGGGTTCAAGCAGTAAATCGTCTTTTTCAATAACACCTTCATCAATAGAAATATCATAAAGCCTTGTTCCGGGATAAATCCGCATTCCTACAAAAGGAAAGAAAACCGTTGATTTAATCTTCTTTGAGTTCTCATACGTTTCGTCAATAGTTTCATCTGTTTCACCATATCCTGCAAGTATTAAGAAATGAGAATAAAGGATCTCCGTTTTCTTGCACAGTTCCGATTGTTGAATTATATCGGCAACGGTGAAATGTTTTCTGTAGTTCTGCAATGTCCTGTCGCTTATAGACTCGGTTCCGAATTCAATGTGAGTCAGGCCGGAGGCTTTAAACAATCTCAGGAGTTCTTCTGTAAGACCTTGAGGATAAAAGTATGCTCCCCAACGAATATTAACTTTCGAACGTATTAATTTTTCGGCCAATTCAACATTATAATCATTTTTCATGTTGAAGACCGAATCGGTAAAGAAAATATAATCTACACCTTTGTCACGTTTCAATTTGCTGATCGTTTCAATGATCTTATCCGGACTCAATGTTCGCACATTTCGCCCTTCAATTAACGGATAGGTGCAATAAATACATTGGAATGGGCAACCCCGTTTGGTTTGAATATTAAGCATCCCGCTATTAAGCCAGTAGTAATCGACAAGAGTTTCGTCAAAGCACAAACTCAGGTCAGTAGTATTGATCTTACGTGTATTGATAACTACTTTTTCTTCGTTTTTATAAACCAATCCTTCAATGTTATTGACAGGAAGGTTTGAATCAAGCTTCGAGATCAGTTCAACCAGACTTCTTTCGCCTTCGCCTACAATCGCATAATCAGGTTTGAGTTCGTTGAACATGGTTTCGGGAAAAATAGAAAAGCCTGCTCCACCCATAAAAAGTTTATAATCCAAATGGTAGTTATCGCGGATAAGCTGAATGATCTTTTTATATCCTCCTATAAAATTTATCGGGTCATAAGAATTCACTCCGTCAATATTTCGGATAGAAACAGCAATGTATTTGGGTTTGAATGTTTCGAGCAGTTTGATAAATTCTTCCGGTTTCGATAAATTGAAGTCGAATAATTTTATTGTGTAGAGTGGTAAATTCTCCGTCAGATAAGTCGACAGATACGACATGCCAATGGGATAAACAGGATAAGGAACTGTTAGCGTGTTTGCCGAAACGAAAAGTATTGTATTGTCAGTTGCCGTCATGTTTACGATTTCCAAAAGTTGTAATAGTTAAACCATTGTAATGGATATTTTTTGATCATTTTTTCGAGTTCGGCTACATATTCATGAACAACTTTCTGCAAGGTTTCTTCTCTGCCTTTCAGGTTGCCGAAGTTCTCAAGTTTACGGGGTGGTGTTGCAAAAAAGTGATAATGTGTATTGGTTTCTTTCATAGCAAAAACATAAACCACCGGAACATTATATTTACCTGCCATATAAAAAGGGCTTACCGGAAAATCAGCTTTCCGTCCCATAAAATTGCAGGTGATGGTTCTGTTGCCGGGCATATATCGGTCGCCGTTCATAGCAATGATCTCTTTATTGAGCAATGCATCCCGAATTTGTTCAAGGTGCGAAATACCGTCCTTTATAATGATGAATCTGACATTTTTTTGTTCTAAAACATTGGAGAGATATTGTTTTATCTTTTCGTGTTCGGCATCGTACATCAGGATGTTGATACGGGTTTCGAGCCGCTCTAGCAGTTGTCCTGCGATTTCCCAATTTCCGATATGAGCATTTACCAGAATGCCTCCAGTGTTGTCTCTGGTTAATTGCCTCAAATAGTTTTCACCATCGAAATTATAAGTAAACTTGTTCGTTTTTCTCGACAGCAGAGCTATTTTGTCGACCAACACTTTTCCCAACAAACAAAAGTTACGATATGCACTGAAAAAAGAGCGCGTTCTGCTGTATTTCTGAATGCTGTGAAAATAAAAATAGATAGCTTTATAGGCTTTTGATGCAGAGAGCAGGAAATAGACCGCTACAATTTTTAGAAAAAAATAGGCAAATGAAACTCCAAAATATTTAATAAAAAAAACAAATATTTTATAGCCGGTTACTCCACCACGGGTCTTTCCTTCCCATTGGGTCATCAATGCCTCCCGATTAAGTTGCGTTATTGACTCACGTGAGCAGCCACGTAGTCATAAAAATCATTCAATGATTTCACATTAACCATTTCTTCACCTTTTACTTTAAAGCCGAAGTTCTTTTCAATAATAACAATGATATCTACAAAATCCAGACTATCTATTCCGAGGTCTTCTTTTAATAATGCTTCGGGTTTCAATTGATCGGGGTCTAATTCGAATTCTTCAACTAAAAAGTTGTTGATCTTCTCAATGATTTCTTGTTTTTCCATGCGTGTTTAACAGTTTATATGTCAGATTTTTCTTACGATAAGGGATGAATTTGTTCCTCCAAAACCAAAAGAATTCGACAAAAATACATCAAAATTTTTATTTAAAGTGTGTGAAACGATATTTAGTTTCTCCGAATATTCATCCGGTTCTTCAAAATTGATATTGGGAGCAATGAACGAATTTTGCATCATCAATGTAGAATAAACTATTTCGCTGGCACCGGCCATCCAGCATTCGTGACCTGTCATCGATTTCGTGGAACTTACCAATGGTTTGCAGGTTCCGAAAACTTCGGATATGGCCATCGCTTCGCTTGCATCACCGTGAGGGGTTGATGTGGCATGAGCATTAATGTAATCAATTTGTTGAGGCGTCAGTCCTGCATCTTTCAGCGACATGCGCATGGCACGCAGCAAACCGTCGACGGTTGATTGCGAAATATGTTCGCCATTTGAAGAAAAGCCGTATCCAATAATCTCGCCCAATATCGGAGCACCACGTTTAACAGCCGATTCATAACTTTCCAGTATAACCGTTGCAGCACCTCCGCTGGGTACCAAACCGTCGCGGTGTTTATCGAACGGGCGCGATGCTTTGGTTGGTTCCGATTCTCTCACCGAAAAAGCACTCAATGCATCAAAACTTCCCATCGAAAACGGATTTACTTCCTGCGCACCTCCACAAACCACCATGTTTTGCATGCCGTGTTTGATGAAAAGATATCCCATACCAATGGCATGCGATCCACTGGCACAAGCTGCACTGATGGTGAAATTGATGCCACGCAATTTGAAAATAACCGAAAGGTTCATGCTGACAGTAGAGTTCATGGCTTGAAATATGTATCCCGAGCCCAACAGCATGGTATCCTTTTTTTCGCGGACGATATCGGTCGATTCTATTACTGCTTTCGACGAACTGTCGTTGCCGAACAGTATACCTACTTCGTTTTGTTGCAGAAAATCCATGTCGATCTTGGCATTATTCATGGCTTCGAGGGTCGACAAATAGGCGTATTCGCCTTGTTCGGGCAAACCAACACGCAATCTGCGGTCGAGAAGGCCTTTTAAATTGGGGCGTTCGACCACACCTGAAAGCGCCGAACGGAAACCGATATCTTTGCGTTCCTGCACAAACCCGATGCCCGATCGTCCCTGATATAAGGATTCTTTTATCTCTTCAATGTTTTTTCCGATACATGAATAAGCACCTATACCTGTTATTACTACTCTATTCATATTTTTTGTGATTAGCGATTAGTGATTTGTGATTAGCGATTTGAAATTTTGTAACTAAATACTTTAGGCACTTCAAACTCCCTTAAGTATAAATTCCTCCATTTACCGAAATAATTTCCCCGGTAATATACGAAGCCTTATCTGAAGCTAAAAAGCCAACCACTTCGGCCACTTCGGCGGCTGTACCAAAACGTCCGACGGGTATCATAGCTTTCAGCATGTTTTCGTCGAGGTCTTTTGTCATATCGGTTTTTATATATCCCGGAGCAACGGCATTCACCGTTACGTTTTTCTTGCCTACTTCCTGCGCCAGCGCTTTGGTCATGCCTATCACGCCTGCCTTGGCTGCTGAATAGTTCACCTGTCCGGGCAAACCTTTGATACCCGATAAGGAAACCACGTTTACCACCCGACCGTATTTGTTGATGAGCATATCTTTTATAAGCCTGCGGGTGATGAAGAATATGCTGTTGATGTTGGTGTTCATCACATCGTTCCATTCTTCGTTCTTCATCCACATCAACAGGGCGTCTTTACGGATGCCGGCATTGTTGATCAGCACTTCGATGTATTTTTCGGGATTGTTGTTATACCACAGTTCCAGCGCATTTTCGATGCTTTGCTGCGCTGATACATCGAAAGGCATCAACTCGCCTGTGCCGCCCATTTGCTGAACCATAGCCAGTGTTTCGCGGGCTGCTTCTTCGCCCGAAAGGAAATTGATGAGCACGTGATAGTTCATTTCGGCCAGTTTCAAAACAATGGCCCTGCCAATTCCTCTCGATCCGCCTGTTACCAATGCAATTTTCATAAGTTAGTTTTTATGAATCTTTAAAAAATATAAAACAGTATCAGAGAACCTTCTGATAAATGTTAACGAAAACCCAAAATGGGGAGCAAAGATAGTATAAGTTTTTTTATTTTTTCAATTTATAGCACAGATTTCACGGGAAAGTTTGAAGTTACTAGCGCATGGAAATTCAGAAGTAAGAATTACTAATGGGGTCATCCAAATTGGAAAGCCTGAGATTTTTTATAAAGTAAAAACTTTGGCAGCCTGATATTCTATAAACCATAAAAAGATTTGAAGATTGCTTCTATCATGGAATGGATTCTTTGGAGAAAACGATGAAAATGATTATTAGAGTGTCGGAAATATAATATTTATAGTTGGCCATGAAGTTGAATAGTTTGGGAATTACCTTGTAAGCTTTGGCAATGAAATTGTAAGCATTGGAAATGGTTCCGTAACCTGACGTAATGTCACAGTAAGGTGTGGTATTGGTTCCGTAACATGACGTAATGTCAGTGTAAGCATTGGTAATGGAAATGTAAGCTGTGGAAATGCAACTGTAACGTGTGGAATTGGAAATGTTAAGGTATGGAAATTGGAGACTATAAAGTAGATTGTGTAAACAGGTTTTTATTTTATCGTTAAAAGACTTGTTTTTTGCAATAAATACATTATTTTTGTTAGGCTGAATCTTGTGTAGAAAACCTTCAAAAACCGTTTTCATTGAGAGCCAAACACCTCATATTAATTATTATCACCCTGTTTGTTTCCTCATCGGTTCTCGCGCAGGATATAGAAACCATTGCCAAGCAAAAGCCTTTCCACATCAGCGGTGGTGTGGGAGCCAACTATTCCTATCTTTTTACGAACGACAGTAACCGTGTGCCCATGCCGGGTTTCTGGAACGTGAACCTCAACCTGAACATGGAAGTATACGGTATCAGCCTGCCACTAACCGCCATGGTGACCAATGGTAAATTTGATGTGGTGAACAGTTTCAACCAGTTTGGTATCAGCCCAAAATATAAATGGATAACCCTTCATGCAGGCTACAGGCAGTTTTCGTATTCGCCCTACTCGGTTTCGGGACAAACTTTTTTGGGAGGAGGCATTGAGTTGCATCCGTGGCTGATTAGGCTGGGTTTTTTCGCCGGCCGCCTTCGCAAAGCCTCGAAGGTGGACACCACGCAGTTTTCGCAAACTATTCCGGGATCGTATCCGCTCAATGTTACGTCGCATGGGGGCCAGAACTATTATTCGCAGGCGGGAAGCTTCACACGCATTGGCTGGGGAGTGAAACTGGGATTTGGCAAAGAGAGCAACTATGCAGACCTGATTTTTTTTAAAGGCAACGACCGCACACGAAGCATCAGGGATTCGCTGAGTTTAGCAGACCTGAAACCCGAAGAGAATATCGTTTTGGGATTGAATACCTTTCAGAAAATAGGAAAACATGTGACCTTCGGCTTCGATGCTGCGGCAAGTGTGTATACATACAACACCAACATGGACACCATAGCGATGGACGAACAGATTCCGCTGAAGAATTTTTTCAAGCTGCTGATCCCGATCAACATGACCTCGCAACTGCAAACCGCCGGCAGTGTGAACCTGGGACTAAACTTCAAGAATTTCCGCATGTCGTCGGAATATCGCCGGATAGACCCCTACTACCGCAGCATGGGCATCACTTCCACCTACAGCGATATAGAACTGGTTTCGACACAAATTACCTGGAGCCTGCTGAAACAAAAGCTGCGTTTTACGGATATGATACAGTTTCAGCACGACAACCTGAACCACTACAAACAACTAACCTCCGACCGCCTGATGGTGAATGCGTCGGTTTCGCTGAACCTGAAAAGCAAATGGGGAATGGATTTGAGCTATAACAACTTCGGGATGTGGCAAATTAAAGCCAACGAGGCCGTGTCGGACAGCCTGAAGATATACCAGAAAAGCAACACCTTTACCTTCGTTCCGCGCTACATCTTTCAAACGATGAAAATCACCGATGTGCTTTCGCTGGTGGCAAGCTACACCGGCATCGAAGGCGGAACCGCTATCAACGTGGGAGCCAACACGGTTCATAATATCTACAGCACGCTGAACAACACCCTGGTGATCAATAAATCGGGATGGTCGGTAAACTCGGGCTTGAACTATAACCTGGCCCAAACCCCGATAAACAACCTGACGAGTTTCGGATTGATAGCGGGAGTGTCCAAGAGTTTTTTCAAAAACAAACTGTCGTTGTGCAACAGCAATACGCTGCTGTGGAATGTGCTCGACGGGAAAAGCAATGGCAATACCTACGCCATTGATCTGTCGGCAAACTATATATTAGCTAAGAAACATAATTTCGCCTGCGGGTTCAACTATTGCTATTCGCCGGCCAACGGAATATACAACCAAAATGATTTAAGTCAGTTGCGCTGTGTTTTTTCGTACCAGTATAACTTTTAAAGAAAAAGAATAATAATCAGCATTTAAAAATGTTCGCTTATGAAAATAAATAAACTCAGTATCATCAGTCTTTTGGCAGTAGTAATTTCAGTACTGTCGGTCAGAACAAGCCAGGCACAGGTAACGGTCAGTCTCAACATGCTTCCCCCCTATTCGCCTTTCTACCGCGATTACGCAGGATTCAACCACGACTATCTGAGCACCAATAATACCATAGTGACGCTTATTTCGTCGAGCAATGCGCAGGTGTACCTCACCTCTTCGATAAAAAAGGACGACAACAGCATATCCATCACGGTGAAAGATGCCTACCGGTCCAGCATGCCCATAAACCTGACGGCCAACATACCGGTGGTTCAGACCGGCATACAACTGAAAAACATTTACGGCAGCGGCAGCACCAACGACCTGATGTTGACAGGAATTACGTCGAACGAAATTATTTACAACCAGGCCCTGCCCGAAGGAAACTACACGGTGTGCATACAGGCCCGCGATTTCACCACCGGGGCCGTGCTGGGCGAAGATTGCCGCAACATTTATATTGCCTATTACGAGCCACCGCAAATAACCAGTCCGCAAAATATGACTTCGGTTTATTCCAAGTATCCACAGTTCGTGCTGACCTCATGGGCATGTTCGACGCCATTCAGGGCGGGGATAAAATATCGTTTGCGAATTGTGAAACTTGTTCCCGGGGTTTCTGCCACCGACGCGCTGAAGAACTCAACTCAGGTGGTACTCGACAAATCAAATATTTTTACATCGACTTATATGCTCGACCTGACGAGCGGAGTGATATTGGACACCGGGGCAGCTTATGCCATGCAGGTTACGGCTTCATCTTCGCTTGCTTATTTTAAAAACAACGGCGAAAGTGAACCCGTGGTTTTTTATTATAAAGGCACTAACTTTAAGATACCGGGAATCGATGGCGTTACACTTAATTTTATTAAACCCAATGCCAAACAGAATTATATAGAAACCAACAACGAAACTCCACTCTTGATAAACTGGAACTGGTTTGATGCAGGAAACGGCGGCCATCAAGGAAAGATCATTAATAATGATACCATTTTTCTAAACGATCAGGCCTACAAAACCTACGGCATAACAAAATACAAAGTAAAGATTGAGAATTCGGGAAAGAATTTACCGAGCGATCATAAGGTACAGCCACATTTCAGTTACCGGAAAACAATAAACCGAGTGCATGACTCTTTGGTGAGCTACCTTATGTTGCCGCAAAAGGTGTGCGACAGCCTGGGTTTTGCCGATAGCTACTGGTATAAAGCCAGCGTGGAAGCCTACGATGTAGAATCAAATTTGGTGACAACGGCTGAAAGCGTAGATTTTCAGTATAGAAAGATCAAAGATGAAGAACCCACATTGAAAATTCCGGTAAACGCCGTGCTGAAATACATGTTTAAAGATAACCTATCAGCCACTTTTAATGCAACCAACACTCCTGTTGAAGTTGATGTATTGAAAAAAAGAAGTGTGGTTCATGTCGTGGCTCCGCCAATTACCATAAATAATATCAGTTATATAAAAATTGCTCAAACCACAGGAACCACTGATAACATCGGTGGATTTCATGATGCAGTTTTAGTTCCGGTTAAATTTCTGACCGGTGATAGCTTGTATCTGCGAATCAAAATGGGTGATCAATATTATATTGACAAAGATTTTCCTCTTCGCGCTATTCATGCCGTTGACCGCGACACGAGTGTTAATTTCGGCCCCCTGGTGGCTCAAACTTATGCATATTCCTTAAAAATTGACGTAAAGAAAGAGTATACAAGCTATTCGCTTAGTGAAAAAGATGGAGCAATGAATGCCAATATGGCTGACAGTATTTTTAGTCCCGGTACCTTTCCTTATCAATACACCAGTGCTGGCGGTAAAGGCACAATGACATATGCTGTGGAAAGCAAAACGCTGGCCGATAGTGTAACTATTGTGTTGTTTCGTAAAAACAAACAGAGTCATGTACCTCCCGTTGAAGGCGATATAAAGGATTATGATCATACCTCAGGTTACGTTGAGGTGGCACGCAGTATGACACACCGTGAGAAAAAAGACACCAGCAATGTAACCGTTGTGAATTTCGAACATTTGCTGGCTTCTGTTTTTGATGGAGATGAGTATTATATCCTCGCCTTGAACGGCAAAAATTATCCTGATGTACCGAAGCAAAAACATGTTTCGATGCAGAACGACCCAAATCAAATTATAGAGCATGCTAATGATCTTCCGAATAATTCATCTTCTAACGGATTGTCTCTGGAGAATAACTCAAATGAAGTGGTCCATGATCCATGGAATAATTCATTTAACCCATACACAAATTTAGTTTTTACCGACGATGGTTTTATTGCTGAAAAAAAGCTTTTTCAGGTGGCAGTACCTAAGGGTATGCATAGTCGTGATTCATTGTATCGGCATATTACCACAGATTATAACATTGTTTCGACCCGACCACCCACTTCGCTTGTGAAAGGCCGGTTATTGTATCATTGGAAAAGCGATAATGGAGACCAAATGCGCCCGTTGGCAAACTCTGGTTTCAAAATCGTGGTCGACTATCTGGTTGATAATAAACCCATCGGTTATGTGAACATGTTCACAGCAAATGGAAGTGGCTTTACTTATTCTTCAAAATTTTTTGTTCCTGATGGCAAAACAAGTTCAGAAGAAGGTATTGAACTTTTGGATTTCGACAAGACTATGGCCGTTGGAACAACGGATGACCAGGGAAATTTCGAAGTAGAAGTAATTAATTTCAACAAAAAAGGTGATCTTGGACAAGGACATATAGAAAATGCGGGATGGTCATACCATAATCCCAATAATGAAGAGACAGAAAAACCCGGCCAATTCGATCCGGGAGATTATTTTCATATGGAAGATCCGGGTTGGGGAGGAGATGATAACTGGGGTTATGTCGGAGATGTTGGACTGATTATTTCGGGACAACAAAATACAGGGACCCAGTACTTAATGAACCACGATAATCATTTAAGTTTTAATACAGGTGGAGGATATTTTGTGGTTGGAACCGGTGGCGGCATTAATACTCACAGTGGCGAATTTACTCCAGGCTCGAACACACCCGGTCCGCGGAATAATTATGTGATGCTAGCCGACTCCAAAATAAGTAACGATAATCCAACAGTAAATTTCCAGAGAGTATATCGTGTGATTCCTGACAACCAGTATATCTATCCATCAAAAGAATCTTTTATAGTGGACGCATTTGCGGCAAAAAATCTGACGGAAGCACAAACTTGTTATGTTAAAGAAGTAAAAGTAAGAGTCCATTCGGAAGATATTAATACACATAACAAGCTTGATCAGATGAAAGTTACTGTTTTCAGAAATATTATGGACAAAACAACAGATCTGCCGCTGGGCGAGGGTGATGGAGAATATAAATATACGCAACTGATAAGCCCCCAATATAAAACTCAGGGTGAAATTATTGATAAACAGGATGCAGATAAACTAAATCCCGGCAATAATATATTTGATCAAAAATTTGAGCTATTGGGGCCTCCTGTAGCTAATTCGTCGGATGGTTGGGCTAGCTTCAGCACCTTGCTTGCAGGTTTTGATAATTATTATGTTGAAGTATGCAGTGATCCCGATGGAAACAGATCCTATGAGGCTACTTTTTCTTCGGTTAATACAGATATAAAAACAGATAATCCTGACCTATGGATGGGCACTGCCTCGCCCCCTGACGATACAATAAAATTGAAACTATCGCCTTTACACAGCCGAGCGTTGGTTCGCCTGCTTGATAATTCGTCAGGTAATAGTATTTCGCCTTCCAAATGTGGCAAAGTTACGTTGAACTATCTGTACCCAACACCGGTTGACTCTTATGGATATGTTGAGTTTTTGGCCAATGCTACTCCTTTAAGCCATTTTACAGGATCAGTAGTTTTCAGGCCAATAGCCAAGGGATATAAGCCATCGCCTGGCAATGAATATTCCACTTATTCATGCGGTGCATTCGGTTGTCAGAAAACAATTAAATTCTCGCTTGACCCGGCCATGGTTATGAAAGGCCGCATAGTGAATATGGATACATTTCCTCACAGTGGAGTTCCTTCGTATGTTAAAGTCGATAGCGGACAAGTGGTTCAGACTGATAATCTGGGTAATTTTAAAAACCTGGGTGTACCTGGTATTGAAAATACCAAGATTTTCATAATTCCAAAGAACATAGCGTTCTTTGATTCCACGTATTTGCTGACTAAAGCCCAGTCATTGCAGTCTAATGTCGATCTGGGGGATTTTGGTGTGTATCGTCGCAGGCACAGGATCAAATTTATTGTTAACACCGTAGGGAATTATTATTTGAATGATGCCACCGTGCAATTGGGCGATTCTATTAAAAAAACAAAATCACAAGGCACAGTCACTTATAACTTTGAAAATGTTTCAGTGAATAATTTTTCGTTTATCATCAGAGGTCCTGATGGTCAGAATTATATTCCTAAAACCCTGAATCTGGATAATACTGAGAGTAAAACGTATGTTACCAAGATCGTCACACTTGAAATGGGCAGCGAAGTAGACGGAATTGTGAAACTCAACGGTACGGCAGTGCAACATGCGAAAGTGTATATTGATGTGCAGCAACAAGCCAATCTGTATCCTCCTTTTAACAACAGTTCTCTGCCGGATGATGCTAACCTGGTGGTAGCCTACACCAATGCAGCCGGCAAATATTATCTGAAAGGAGTCCCTAATAATTCGAGTGTATTTTTGCACGCCATCCTCGACACGAGTTTTACGGTGAGCGGCGATATACAGAAGGCTGTTTTCAGCAACCATTTTGCTACAACAAACTTAAATCTAAATAGTTTTAAAAGCATGCTGGTTAACAATATTTATGGGTTCCCACTTTCGGTTGAAAAGATCACACCAATGAATGCCGACAGCAGTCAGGTGAAAGTTACAGGAGTGGTTCATTGGTCGAAAGCTATCAGTAATTTTGCTCTTGACGAAACAAATCAGGTACTTAGAATAGAAAATGTTATTTATAAATCTGCTACTGTCAACGGCAAAAAAGTGGGTGTACCGCAGGATGCCTCTGTGGCAATCGAGGGAATCACAAATCTAAAGTTCAAATACCTGAACAAATATAATGTGAAACTTACAACGATTCCAACAAACGGCATTTATAATATTTACAATCCTCCTCCTTTATATATAACTAAAGAAAACGACCTTGGAGTTATCAGAGGCAGAATATCCATTGTGGATAATTCGTTTAATTATCCGAGCACCTATCTTAATTTCAGCGATGCAGTGCATAATTTTTATTTGGCTGACAAGATTAACGAAAATTTGGTCACAACGAATATCGGAGCCGTTACCAGCGCGTTGACCGAAACTCAAACCAATAATAATTATTATCAAAACTATTCGCTTTATATGGGAGCGATTGAAACTGTCATCGGTATCTACCAAAATCAACCGAAACCACTATATTATTTATCTGATGCCAATGGCGATTCCATTAAGTTCAAACTGATTGAATTTGATGCTAAGGCCAATCCAACCAAGAGTTTTATTGATGTTGACGGCAAGATACATCTGAACGTGAATTTAAAATGTCATATCAACAATGCACAACCTCCGGATTTTAAATTGAATATTGCCGATATGGTGCTCGACAATGATAAAGTATATCCTGCGGTGGGTGCATTGCCAATGGCTCTTACTTTTGAAAAATGGGTCGTTAATATAAAGGACTGGAGTTTCAGTACACAAGAAGGCGGCATTGTTAGTCACAACAATAGTATACATACGGCCGCTCTGGATATTCCGTTTACAACATTTGTGTTGCGCAACGATTTGTTCCTGATGGATAACTACCAAATGACAGATTTGAAAATGGCCGGCGGAACCATTGCTTTGAAGAATATTAAATCGGATAACGCCCATGTGGTTTATGACAACAAAACCGGTTCGGATTTAAACCCACATTGGCGCTTTAGTCTCACAGGCGATCCGGCTGCCAATCTGGAGACGTTGACAGATTTGAATGGCCCGATTATTTTGAACTATATTCAAATATTGAGTAACAACGAAATGGTGTTTCAATTGCAGGAACAGACCACTCCTTTTACGATCCGGAATAATACACTTGCAAAATACACTCCCGAATCAATTTACAACGGCCCCGATTTTATTTCTATTGCAGGATTATTGCATATTGATGCACCCCGAATGAGTCCCATTCATTTGAATCTTAAATATACGAATCCTACAACTCAAACTTTAGAAAGTGTGGAAACTGAATTTGAGGGGCAAGGCTTTGTGCATTTTACGTCCATTAATCCGGGATATGATGTGCCCAACATCACAATTAATTCATCTCAGATCACTATAATGGGTAATGTCTGCGAAAAACCAGTTAAAACATTTAATCCGATGGATGCCACGTTTTATGCCATTAACGGATCTCCTCCGGTTTTTAAAGTGGATATAAAGCCTGGTTTTGTATTGCAGTTAGATAAGAACGATAACATTGCGGGGGGGCAAAAAGGTCACAAACTTGTAGTTGATAAAGGCGGTATGACCGTGAATGGCAACGATTGGTCGATTCTGACCTACGAAGGCAAAATGAGCAGCAATACGCCAGATACCAACACTAAGCCTCTGAATGTGAAGTATACCGTTATGGGCGATATCAGCGCAAATGCAAATGGCCTGGAGGTGAGCCAAATCAAAACACCTTTCGGGCAAATGAAAATGGTAATCGATTTCGTGAACAAATGTACTATAGGGAGCATAACCATGAATAATATTCCCTTAGGGACTACCATGCTTACAGGTACTGTTGAAACCCTGTTTGGAGAAAAGGGATTTTATATTGCGGGCGGATGCAATGCGGATGTGAAAATACCCAGCATAGTAGACGGAACATATAATATGGGCTTTATGATAGGCGCATATCATATTACAGATGAACTCTGGAGCGTTGTGAATTCATACAAGAACCCGGCAGTTCAAAACAATTGCTACCGAGCTAAATATCCCGACCTATCGGGCATTTATTTTACGCTCGACAGGGTGATTATAGATAAAAGTATCGATTTCGATTTTGTGCTGGCTTCAGGCTATGTTCAGGCAAATGCCTTGATAGGAGCCGATGTATGGACCAATTTCAAACCTTTTGGTTTCGGTATGCAGGCCCATGTTTTTGCTCATGCTGCTGCGGGTTTGTCGGCAATAACCGGAACAAGCATTAATGGTGATTTAAGTGCGTTGGCAGTACTTGAATTTGCTGAATCAGAAGGAAAGCTTTCAGCAAATGGAACAATTAATCTGGGATTCATGGCCAGCATTTCGCAAAGCCTGGTGTTTACCACCATCTCGAAAGATATCAAGATCAATTGTCATGCTGCGGCAGGCACAAGTGGTTTTAGTTTTAGCTTGGGCGATGGTGACGCTGTGGTTAAATGTCCTTAATTAATACTTTAAAACATTTTTGAAATGAAAAAAATAATAGTTCTTATAGCTTTAGTGATAACAGGCAGTGCGTTTGCTCAACCTTTCAAAAGCAAAGCATACAAAACCGGCATCTACGTCTTTTGCGGTAAGGAAGTGCCCCGCCAGTTCACTTATTTGATCGAGCGCAAATCGCCTACCGCCAACAGCTGGACAGCCGTGGCCCAGTTGCATGCTCCAAAAAACGAAGCAGAATGTATGGCAACTCTTTTGAACATGCCTTTAGCGCTGGCTCAAACTACGGTGGTTACTGATGACCGCGTTCACAAATTCTGGCTTCGGGCGCAATCAACACTGGTGCTCGATTCGCTTTTCTCTTTGGCTTTCGTGCCATGTTATCAGTCGGCTTTGGGTTGTGCATGGTTCGATGATGGGCTTACACAAAATGCAGACTATCAATATCGCATAAATAAAGTAAGCAAAAGCGGCGAGAAAACACCAATCGATAGTATATCGGTTATTTTTCCATCCAACCCATATCAAGCCACTTTACGCGCCTCTCGTTTCAAACTTAACGAGGGTTATGTTAGCATCAGCTACGAAGTGGGCGACTCGCTCAACACAGCGGGTGTGAAGGTTTTCAGAAGCCGTTATAAAGAAAAGAAGTTCTCGGAAATTGTTCCCGAGGTATATTTTACCCGTGAGGATGGAAAGATCGTGGCTATTGTAAACGATTATGATGCGCTGAAAGATGTTACTTACAGCTACCTGGCTATTCCTTATGATGTGCTGGGCAATATGGGCAAAGCCACTAAGGATACGCTGAATGTGTATAATTTCACCAAAGCTGCAGATCTGGGCATAACCGAGTTTTTTGATGTTACTGCCATGCCCGAAAAGAAAGGCAATGCACTGAAATGGAAATTGAAAACGAATCAGAATGTTGCTTCTATAGAAATATACCGTTCGCCATCCTACAATGGACGCTATTTGAAAATAGGTAGTGTGTCCGGCACCAGCACCGAATATTTCGACAGCTACAACCTGCAGCCTGCTATGGCCTATTATTATTATATTCAGATCAACAACGGATACGGCAATAGTTTGCCAAGCGCCCGCGTACCAGCCATTTTGAAAGGTACTAAGCTGAACTTCCTGCCGCCACAGAATTTTGAACTCAGCCGCAACGGACGTTTCGTTACGCTTACATTTCACCGGCTCGACCGAGATACACGCGGTTATTATGTGTATCGAGCCAATGGATATGTAGCTCCTTTGGAACAGTTGCCCCGCATGTTGATGAGCCGCGATTCGATGCTTACCTATTGCGACACTTTGCCCCTGAAAGCAAATGCGGAAGTGTATAGCTATGCTGTGGCTTCGGTGAATTCGTCGTATAATATCAGTCCAATCACCCAGCGTCTCAGCACTTCATACAGCGGAGGCATGCTGCCTGTGCCATCAAAAGTTACTGCACTCCGGTTTGGCAAAGCGGTGTTTGTCACCTGGGACAATGTTTCTGACGATAACGCCGCCATTTCGGCTTATCGCGTTTACCGCAGCCAGGTTGATGCGGACGATAAGGAAATTGGGAGCCCACTTATGTTAGCTACAACCCGCTTTTCGGAAAACAGTTATACCGACTCAACCATTACAGATGGCATGCATTATCGCTATCGTGTGCAGTGTATAGGTTCCGACAGCAGCGATGTGAGCAGCATCAGCATGGCAGCTGGTATCAATATTCCTGAACAGTTGCCCTTGCAGCCCGGGAGTATTTTAGTGTTTGCCGGCGATGCCACAATCTCACTGCACTGGGACCTTCCTTCCGACAAATCTGTTATAGCCATACATATTTACCGGGCCACAAGCAGCTATGAAGCCAAATTGCTGAAAGAATTGGCTGCCACGGCCACTCAATTTGAAGATGCAACTGCAGAACCCGGGCAAACGTATTATTATTTTGTACGCACCGTAAATAGAAACGGAAAAGAAAGCAAACCAACAGATGGTGTGAGCGGAAAAATTAAATAAGAAGCAACGAAACTAACCTTACTGGTATTAAACCCAAAAGATAAGTTTCAACTTGCGGCTACTACCTTGCTCCTTTTTAGCTTATTTCAGCCAATGATCCAACCAACGGAAAAATTCGCGCTGCCACAGAACTGCATCCTGTGGTTTGGTAACGAAATGGCTTTCATTGGGGAAGAATAAAAAGCGGCTCGGAATGTTGCGCAGTTGGGCAGCATCAAAAGCTTCCATACCCTGGGTATAGGGAATACGGAAATCGTTGCCTCCGTGAATTACTAATATAGGCGTATCCCAGTTTCCAACAAATTTGTTAGGCGAAAAATCGTAGCTCTTGGGCTTGGGATTATTCCAATAAGGTCCACCCAAATCGTGATTGGCAAACCACATTTCTTCTGTAGTGCCATACCAGCTTTCGAAATCGAACATACCGCAATGCGCGATGAACGCCTTGAAACGTTTGTTGTGATGTCCGGCAAGCCAATAAACCGAATAAGCACCATAGCTTGCGCCCACAGCGCCCAGTTTGTCGGCATTCACATAAGGTTCTTTAGCCATGGTGTCGATAGCGGCAAAATAATCGAGCATGTTTTGTCCGCCGTAATCCAGAGCTATTTCGTCGTTCCATTCCTGTCCGAAACTTGGCAAACCGCGACGGTTAGGAGCAACAATAATATAATCGTTGGCAGCCATCATCTGAAAATTCCAGCGATACGAGAAGAACTGGCTCACCACGCTTTGAGGTCCGCCCTCGCAATAGAGCAACGTAGGATATTTCTTTGTTTTATCGAAATTGGGCGGATAAATGATCCACACCAGCATTTTCTTTTTATCCGAAGTAGTAATCCAGCGTCCTTCCACCTTGCCCATGGTGATCTTATCGAGCAGGGCTTTGTTAGTGAACGATATCTGCACTTCTGTGGTTTTGCCTTTTGCGATATCAACGCGGAAAATTTCGGACGGCATCGACATCGACATTTGCACCCCTACCATCAGTTTGCCGTCGGCAAAAAGTTCAGTATAATCGTGAACTCCCGTGGTGAGCTGTGTGATTTTTTTAGCAGCCATATCGGCACCGAATATCTGGCCTGTTCCGGTTATATATGCCAAAAAATAAATGGTTTTTCCGTCGTCGCTCCAACGCAGGTTGGTAGCGCTTTCCTGAAAACTTTCGCTGACATCGGTCATGGCTTTGGTTTTGAAATCAAAAACCATAAGGCGTTTTTTATCCGACTCATAGGCTGCTGTTTTCATGCTGCACCAGGCTATTTTACTTCCGTCGGGCGAATAAACAGGATCCTGATCATAGCCCGGCATACCTTCGGTGAGGTCGGTAGTTGTTTTGCTGTCGAGATTATACAGATAGATATCAGAGTTGGTGCTCAGCGCTTCTGCTTTGCCGGTGAGTTTACGGCATGTGTAGGCAATGGTTTTGCTGTCGGGGCTCCAGGTTATCTGTTCCATGCCACCATCGGGTGTAAGCGGTGAACTGAAGCGTTCGTTATTCATAATATCAAGCGTCGGCGAAACCACTCCATCGGTATAGGACGACACGAGTATATGGCTGTAGGTATAATTGCTCCAGCTATCCCAATGGCGATACAACAGATCGTCGATGATGCGTGCATCGGCTTTGGGCAGGTCGGGATACATATCGTTAACAGTCTGGTCGAGCTTGATGTCTTTTACAAACAGAATATGCTTCATGTCGGGCGCATATGCAAAGCCGTTGATCCCACCTTCGAGGGCAGTTATTTGTTTTTTACCGGTACCGTCGGGGTTCATTTCCCAAAGTTGCGGGTCGCCTGTTTCGGACGAGATGTAACCGATCTTTTTGCCGTCGGGACGCCAAATGGCATTGAATTCGCTGCCGGGTGTATTGGTTAAATTCACGGCATTACCGCCTGCAACCGGAATTACAAAAATATCGCGATTGCCTTTGTTTTCGGTCAGATTATAATAAGTAGCTCCATACAGAACAGTCTTTTTGTCAGGAGAAACCTGTATATCGCTCACCCTGCCGAATTTCCACATCAATTCGGGTGTAAGGCGGTTTTGAGAGAACAGACTTATGCTAAAAGTCAAAAAAAGAGAAATGCAAACAAGAATTTTTTTCATGACATCAATGATTTAAATACTATTATTTATGAGAAATTTTATCCAGACGGTTCATTCCTTCAACCGCTTTATCGTAATTGGTTCTGATCTTCAAGGCCTGCTGATAATCGTCGCGGGCATTTTTCAAGTTGCCCGAGAGTTCGTAGGCATATCCGCGGTTATAGTATGCTTCGGCATAGTTCGGGTCTATCTTAATGGCATCGGTAAAATGTTTAACAGCATCATTATACGACTGCAATTCTACCAGATAAATATAGCCTATGTTATAATGGGCATATTTGTAATCGGGCTGTATCTGAATTATAATCGAATATTTTTCGATGGCTTTGCTAAAATCCCCGTTTTGCTGATAATAACTTGCCAGAGCATATAGCGCTTCTATACTTTTCGGGTTTATGTTCAGGGCATTATTAAAATAATCGATAGCCAGCGGACTATGCTTGAGCGAATATAACAACCCGAGTTGCATGTAGGCATGAAAATACTGCTGATCTTTTTCAATGGCCTTTTCAAAACTCTTAACCGCCTTCATCGTATCTCCCAGATCCTTAAAGGCCATGCCTCTCATAAAATCGGCTTTGGCATTCAGGTTATCAATTTTTTGCGCCTTGTCTATAAACTCGAATGTTTTTTTATAGTCTTTCTGATAAAAGGATAATTCGCCCAGTTTCAAAATGGCTTCTGCATCGTTGGGATTTATTTCGCATGCTTTGTTTAAAGCATCTTCACAGTTTTTAATTTTACCCATAGCAAAATACACATCCGATAAGGTGCGATAATAAGCTGAATTCTTTGGTTCGAGCTGTATAGCCTGATTCACATCGTTCAATGCCTTTTCGGGATCTTTATTCTCCAAATACCACGCAGCCCGCTGATCGTAAAGTTTAGCATCTTTCGGATTGTCGGCTATCTTTTTGTTCAAAGCGGCCAGGTCAACGTGCAATGAATCCGTCTTGGAATTACTTTCCGAATCGCTCTTCTTAGTTCCGTGACAGGCAACAATAAAGATACAAATACTAATTAGACAGAAGTTTCTGATAATTTTCATACGGTTCGGAACGCTTTATTTAAGTTTTTCTCTGATCTTTAATTCTATCTCGTCCGAAAGTTCGGGGTTGTCGTTCAGCAATTGTTTCACTGCTTCGCGGCCCTGCCCCAACTTCGTTTCGTTATAACTGAACCACGAACCGCTCTTTTTAATGATCTCTTTGTCGACACCCATATCAATAATTTCTCCCACTTTCGAGAAACCTTCGCCATAAATAATATCCACTTCGGCCGTACGGAAAGGCGGAGCCACTTTATTTTTCACCACTTTCACCCTTACGCGGTTGCCAACCACTTCTTCGCCTTCTTTTATCTGGTTTATTTTGCGGATATCAATACGCACCGAAGCATAAAATTTCAGCGCATTACCGCCTGTTGTTGTTTCCGGATTACCGAACATAACGCCGATCTTCTCGCGCAACTGATTGATAAAAATACAGCAGCATCCGGTTTTGCTGATCGTGGCTGTGAGCTTACGCAAAGCCTGCGACATCAAACGTGCCTGCAAACCCATTTTCGAATCGCCCATCTCGCCGTCTATTTCACTTTTCGGTGTGAGTGCCGCAACCGAATCGATCACAATGATATCGATGGCACCCGAACGGATCAGGTTTTCGGTGATCTCAAGCGCTTGTTCGCCGTTATCGGGTTGCGATATCAGCAGGTTCTCGATGTCAACACCCAACTTACGGGCATAGCTGCTGTCGAAAGCATGTTCGGCATCAATAAAAGCAGCGATACCGCCTTTTTTTTGCGATTCGGCAATAGCATGCAACGCCAGCGTTGTTTTTCCCGACGATTCCGGACCGTAAATTTCAATAACCCTGCCTTTGGGGAAACCACCCACACCCAAAGCAATATCAAGTCCGATCGACCCTGTAGAAATAAACTCAATAGAAGTGTCGGGTTGGTCGCCCAATTTCATGATGGTGCCTTTACCATAACTTTTTTCGATCTTATCGAGTGTAAGTTGCAGAACTTTTAATTTTTCGTTATTGAAAACAATTTCCTTTTTTGCTTCGGTTTCTTTAGCCATAGTTTTATGTTTTTTTAATTTTTAATTTTCAATTCGTCGAGTATCTGTTGCGTGTGGTCGTTGGTCTTCACTTTTTCAAAAACAGATTCAATAATACCTTTTTCCGAGATAATGTAGGTAGTGCGGTTTATCCCGTCGAAACTACGTCCCATAAACTTTTTCGGGCCCCAAACACCGTATAGATTACAGATGGTTTTATCGGCATCCGATATCAACGGAAACGGCAAATGATATTTCGAAATAAAATTCTGATGCGAGTTTTCGTTGTCGGCACTGATGCCGATAATAGCAAAACCTTTTTGGAGCAGCAGCTTATAATTATCGCGCAAATTGCAGGCTTCGGCCGTACATCCGGGTGTATTATCTTTGGGATAAAAATACAATATCACTTTTTTTCCGGCCATTTCGCTCAATCGTATTTTTATTCCGTTCTGCGCAATACCCGCAAATTCGGGAGCAATATCACCAACTTTTAATAAGGCCATAGTTCAATTTTAATTCTTTACAAAATAAAGAAATTTTTGGGAATTTGATTGAATGAAATTGTTTTATTTTATTTGAGCCTCTCGCAAAGGGAAGCAAAAACTTGATATCAATAACTTTTAAGGGTTAGGCGATTATAATAAAAGGCATATGCAATACGCCCGTGAATTTTTTACATTTTACCCTATACAAAGAAAACGATGGAGGCGAAGCCTGCCGCCGAACCTTTAGATTTTATTCTATGCCAACTCTTTTGTCCTGATTCTGCTTGAATATTTCTTTCTAATTTTATGCAACCTTGTTTTTCTTAATTCAGGGTTTATTTCATATTCAGCGTGTAGTTTTGTGCGAATCTTGCGCATTAAATCTACAGCATCAAAATCTTTATGTTCCATTGTAATTCAATTTATTTTATAATTTCTCTGGGGCTTCTTATTTCCAAAACAGAATATCCGTTTTTAATGTTTACAGCATTATACAGCCTGATTCTGTTTAAATTTACAATATGCTTGAAGTTCCAACTTGCTAAAACATTTACATTATAAGTGGTTGAAATTGCAATATGCAAAGCGTCTTCATAAAAATTCTTCGAAACAGCACCTTCTTTTATGTATAAATCGGCAAGCAATTCGCATTCATTATCCGAGGCAATTATTTCAAGGAAATCCTGAGGAATTTCATTGATCTTATTCCTCACAAATTCCGGTGCATTTTCCAATTCATCAAGGGTAACATCCGAAATTATGGCAATCATATTACCTTTTATAAATTCATGAAATAATTTATCCGACCATTCTTTAAACTCTTTGTCAAAACAGCCACCTATTACCGAAGTGTCGATGTAAACTTTTTGCTTCATTTAATTTCTGTTTTTACAAAGATAGTAAAAAATCTTCTAATGTTCTATTGCATACATAATAAAAGCAAAAGACCTGCTATCCGGCAAGCCTTTCGAATATTACTTTAAGAGGCGTAGCCTCAATTCATAGTTCGACCGAGGTGAGAACCTCCGCCGAACGGGGGCGCAGCCTCAATTTATTTTTCGACGGAGGCACAGCCTGCCGCCGAACGGGTGTTCTTATTTACTACTCAACTTATCAAGTTTTTTCTTATTATATGCTCTTGCTTCTTCCATTGTTTTAAAATCAGCAGAACTTTTCATTTCCTGTATTTGCTTTTCTATTTGAGCATCTGTCGGTGTGGTTAGATTTGAAACAGCAAATCCAAGATCAACGACCTGTTGTGTGCCGCTTAATTTCATTACAACCAGGTCTCCGAGTTGTTTGAAATAATCAGTCTCAATTTTTGCCTGAGAAGTATATAAAGCAATACTCATTAGACCTCCATGCTGATTGCCGAACTCACCTGAAAGGTCAGCAAGATAAACGTAGGTGTCAAAGTTCTTTGTATCTTTCTCAGCAAATTTTAATATAGTTTCTATTCCTTCATCTTTAAATTTCGCTTTAGCCTTAATTTCTTTTATCTTTTTAATTGCATCAATTTTCTTTTGGTCATTCTGACTTTGTGTCACAGTTTTGTCCTGTCCGGAATTACCACAGGAAGTCAAGGTCAATGAAAATGCAATCAGTAAACTGATCACAACGCAAAAATTAATTCTCAATGTTCTCATAATTTTAAATTTTATAGGTTAACCAATTGTGTTTGGTTTTGTGTTTTTTCACTTGTGCATAACGTTCCCCGTGTTGGCGCAGTTCTTTTTACCTTAGACCTACGCGCATGCCCGTCAGGGCTAGCGTTATCAATAAAAAAAGAATTGTCGCTAACACGGTGTTATGAGCAGGTTTTATTGGTCTCATTATTTTCTTATTTCAATATTTCGGATAATTCAAAATCAGGAAATATTTTAGGCATATTTACTCTGAAGTTTTCAGGTTCTGAGGTATTTTCTTCACCTGTTAGTTCAGCTACAATTACTGTTTGCCAATACCAAAAACCACGTGTTTTTAATAAAGCATTGAGATATTCTTTAAAGTCCATTTTTAATGGGTGTTGGTCTTCACCACAATAATGAAAATAAACTTCAGGATTATCAGAACCGTCAAGATTTAAAACAGCACATGCCTCTGGAACAAAAAAATCTAATGGGTGTAATAGTTTATATTTATCGTTATCATCCCAATAAATAGTATCTTTCCAATCCTGAAATACTTCTTGAATAGGCAATAGTTCCATGTTACCCATTACAGTGTCTTCAGTTCCTTCAGTATCTTTTAACTCCCATGATAATTTTACACCATTAGCGGATTTATAGAAATCCAACATATCGCTTGTGAGTTTGAATTTTTTTTCTGCAAATTTTATTTCTTCCTCTGTTGCAGGTGGGTTAATAACAAAATCTGTAACTATAATTTCAGGATGTTGACTAAGTTCATCAACCATTTTTTTAAATTCTTCTAAATAAATTTCCATATTATTTATTTGTTGAACCCAATAATATTTTTGCCAACTGATAAACTTGCTGGGAGCATCGTTATTTGTGTATTAGTTAAATCAAGATCGCCTTTTACTGTTAAATTTTCAGGTAGTTCTGTGATTTTTTTTGCGCTACTTAAATAAAGATCACCTGTAACTGAGAAGTTTTCAGGTAATTTAGTAATGCCTGACCAACTCAATAATAAATCGCCTCCAACAGATAAAGTTTCTGGTATTTGTGGAATTGATGTGCTCCTGATATCAAGAGTACCACCAACTGATAAATTTTCTGGTAATTGAGTAATTAGTAATCCAGCTACGCATAGTGTACCACCAACTTTTAAATTTGCTGGCAGTTGCGAAATTTCTGTATTAGTCAAATTAAGATCGCAACCAATAGAAAAATTTTCGGGTAGTTGGGTAATTTGTACATTCATTAAGTTTAAAGAGCCTCGAAGTGTCAAATTTTCTGGCAGGTAAGTTATAATTTTGTTTTTCGCAAACCAACTAACATTCTCGCTTACAACATTAAAAAGCTCATCGTAATTGTTTGATTTCACAATCATGCTGTGATAACTTTCGCTTTTTTTTATTTTTGATATTTTTTGTATTATTTCTTGTTTGAAATCTTCAAAAGTTGTTGCCATATTATTATTTTTTAAGTTTGTAAATTTTTTACTCCTTTGGCGTTTCTATATCACCCCGTTTTTGTTGGTGGTTTCTGGTCTCCACTTTAAATTTTCAATTTGTTTATTTTTTGTCAGTCAAAACTGTCCGAGTAATTTTCATTTATTCACAGTTATGTAGTTCGGTCTTGTAAACTTGCCCATAACGGTGAGCAGCCTTGCTGCGTGCACTCAAAGATAATACTTTTATGTTAGGTTTTAATTGCATGCAGCAAGGGTGTTGTTATAGGGCGTTTATTTTATTCGTATTTCTTTGTTATTTCAAGATAGAGTGATGTGTCTTGAAGTATCATTTTTCCTGAGATTGGATAAAGAATTGAATTTGCTTTGTCCATGAAATATTTGTCAGAAAATACACCATCAGTTTCCATTACGATATCATTCGTTAAAATTAAAGTGTCATTTTTGATGGTATAGTCGCCCTTATAGACACCACTTGCTTCAAGATGGATTAATTCTGCTTTATATGTATTGTCTTTGCGCAACACCAAAAGACAAGCAGCCACACCTTGGTGTCCTTTTACATGTCTAAATGCTTCAAGAATTGTTGGCGCTTTGAATAATTCATATTCCTTAATAAAAATAAATGGTATTAAGAAAGAAAAAAATATTGTGATAATAATTGGACCAAAATTGTTTTTCCTATTTTCTCGTTTGTTCTTTTTGAAAGAGAAAATTGTGGTTAATATAAAAAACGCGAAATAACCCCCGGTTAAAATCACTGTTAAAACAATTGAAAATCCTGTAACCATATGATTAATTGGAATAATTGTCAAAATAGTTAGTATTCCGATTGCTATTAATAGCATTGATGTCCAGATTGTCCTCATTTGTTTTTTAATGCCCTATAACGCCTCGCAGCTAGGCAGTAGTTTGGAGCACCTTAGACCCACGCGCATGGCGATAGCCTAGCGTTTTAATTAGCGGAAAATTCTGCTTAGGTGCTGTTAGCGTTTCGGTGACTACATCAAATTTATCATTATTTTTTTACCGATATTTCAATTGTATCTGAAGTTAATACAAATTGGGGTATACTTTTAATATTTTCATAATTTCCTTGCTCTATAATTTCCTTATAATCTTTAGGTATTTCACTTGCATGTTCTTTTTGATTTTCCCCTTGTTTATAATCGTAATGAGCAGTTAAACGAATTGTTCCACTTGAAGGAAAATCAAAAAACCTAATTATATTTTCAGAAGCCATTTTATAGATTTGAATTTTCTGTAACGGATTAATTGTTGCAGTATCTTTTTGCCATTCTGCATCAAATAATCCGCAACGTAATGAACCGAGTTTTTTTAATTGTTTCCATTTCCTATTCTCATCTTTAAACTCAGCAGTGAAGAAAATGTAAGGTTCACGCCATGCTGATTCAGAACCGTCTCCTGGCATTATTATTTTATATTTGTCAGTTTTGGATTGATTTGTCAGATAAAGATAAATAACATCATCAACATTTTGTTTATTCGCACGTTCAAATGTTATTGTCATTTTAAGGTTTTTTTCTTGATTTGAGTTTGTTGTATTTTGCGAATAACTTATCAATACGAAACAAATAAGTAAAAGGGATGTCAATGTTATTTTTTTCATTTTGTTTAAATTATATTGTTAGCGTTTCGGTGACTACGACTACTTTATCCTTTATATTTCCGTATTTATTTTAAAATAAAAAAGGATTATTTATTTTCTTGTTTCTTCCATTCTAATAAGAGTATTTCTTTCCATAATTTAAATTCTTTGTGACATTCCATAGTAAATTTATCATCAATAATAGATTTTTGATTTTCATTATTGAATTTATAAATAATGTGTTCTGTACTCTTATTATCAGTAGTTTTAATTCTAATTAAACAATCAAGAAATATTCTTTCTAAATTTTTCAATTCTGATATAGGAAATAAAATATCTAAATCCTTACCATTTTTCAAATGTTCTGGATTTTTCCAGTGTATTTTTATTTTTTTTTGCTGAACTGTAAAAGTAAATGTGTCCAAATAATCACCCCAATCACCATTATAATCTTCTATAAGTGTAAAGGATTTTGAGGATAGAATTTGTTTGAGAGAATCATTGTTTGTTTGAGAATAACAAAGAGAATAAAAACATACAAATAAAATTGTAATTACAAATTGAATTGTTTTCATTTTAATATTTTTTAGTACAAATATATTTTTTCATAATCATTTCATTTAAATAGTAGTAAATTGGGTTTACGGTGTTAATTACAAAGATAAAAGCATTTTTTATTATCGTAATCTTTTATATTGCGAAAAATCCTGGAACTGAACGCTAACGGTGGCGGTATGAAAAGTTGCCGATTGCGGGCGATTTCCTATCAAGTTACACAAGGGTTGAAGCGAGCGATAACTTTTGAATAACCTACTTAACCGGCAATTTTTTATACCGCGTGTTGGCAACCGTAGTTCTTTGTTATTTGTTGATTCTTATCCAATATGAGCCTCCATGTTTCTCAACTCCTTTTAGATTATCATGATTCCATATCGGAGAAATCAAATCAGAAAGTTCTTTGTCCTCGAATATGAAGTAATTTGGTAAAATCGTATCATATTTTTCTGGATTTGCTAATAAATACATCGCCAATCCATATTGCTCAGAATAAAATCTATCGCACATAAATTGAGGATAGTCATAAGGCAAATAGATGTCATGAATATGTACAATCACACCTTTTTTCAACCTTGGTAGAATCTCCAAATAAAAAACCATTGAATCAGAATTCGGCAAAATCCTATGAGAATTATCCACAAAGAGAATGTCATTTTCATTTAACTCGTCTAAAATGTTAAAGTCAATATTCTCAAAAGGTTCTCTTATCACCTTATCAGCTAAATTATCAATCTCTGCACGAGGCATAGGGTCAATCGAGACAATTTGAGTATTTAAATTTTGCTCATTTTTTGCTTTAAATGCTACTTTTGTCGAGTTACCCGAACCTATTTCAATGTATTTTTTAGGTTTGAACTCTGAAATCAAGGTGTAAATCCCAATAATGTCAAGTCCAGGCAAAAATCCATTATTCCAAGATGGTTTGTTTGAATCAGTTTCTTTACTTGAATCTTGAATTGACCATATTTTATCCTTATGAGACAATGACTTGCCAATTATATCTTTGTATTTACTGCGATTTGAATCAATTATCGAGTATAAATCCTTATGCGCAGGTTTTCCATGTCCATATCGTGGTTTAAAATCCACTTTATACTCAAGATATAAATTTTGAAATTTTGGGTTCAAAAATCTGTAAATCTGTTTAATCATATTTTAAAGTTTAATCTGTTGCTGTGTCATTTTTTACTATGGTTGCCAACGGCTCGGGCTTGCTTTTCGGGCGGGTTCCGAAAAGCTGTCCCGAAGCCGCGTTGTTTCAAGTTAAACTTTCCTGTCTCACGAAGCACGACCCGCCTGAAAGCAAGCCTCGTGTTATGGGCTGGTTATTTATCAGGACAAGTTAATGTGCATTTACAATAAAAGTTTGGTTCATTTGCAGTACAATAATTACATGAACCAACATCTCCACCCCCAGCATCGCAAACACCATATGTTGTATAATCATCTGTTTTTGACAGATGGCAGTCACTTGCAGCCATATAACTACCACAATCACATGTCCATGTTTGACCGCAACCAACGTTTAATTGCGTAAATCCACCCCACTTTACCCAAGTACCATACCATGTTTGAGTAGTTGTAGTTGTTGAATCAGAAAAAGAATTTGTATTATTTGCAAGTGCAGTTTCTTTTCCATTTGGAGTAATACTTGATTGTTGCGCAAATGATCCTGATATAAATACCAAGAATAATAATACTAAGAAAATTGTTTTTTTCATTTTATTTAATTTTTATTTTTTCTTACTTATAAGGCTTTTCAGTGTCGCCCCGTTTTTTAGTGTGGTTTCTGAACTCCACATTTTTTTTATTGTCAGTTGTCACCAAAAGTGTCATCTCGAATTGTCCACACTCTTGTCTGTCGATGCTGCTGTCTATTTCTAAACTTGCCCATAACGTTTTGCAGATTGGCGATGGGCGGGCTTTTCAGCACAAAAGTTAGTTCGGAGAACTGAACTTTCGGCTACCACAAAACTGTCAAGCGGAGACGAAACCCCGCCTATTGCCAATGTGCTGTTATAAGCCGTTTTTCTTTTCATTCGTTGTCGTCACGTTTCTCTTTCCAGTCCTTACCGTTCATTAAATCTTGAAGTCGGTCAAATGATGCTTTGTCATTGTCATAGTCATCTGAGTTTTTGTCTAAAAGTTGTAAGCCAAGATTGTAATAAAATTTGGCTTTACTTATTTTGTCTGTAAAAATGTGAACCTCGCATAGGAAACCAATTAAATACAAAATAGGAAAATCGTCTTTTGCATATTGGGCAAGTGCAATTGCATATTCAGCGTCTGCGATAGCACTATGTTCTAAGTTTTTATGTGCTTCAAAAACTGCTCTTTCAAAAAACAGGACGGCTTGTTCCGAAAAGCTATCACCAAGTTTTTCCTTTACTTGATTGTGAAAGGTTAAGAAGTCCTCTTTTATATCTATTCCGTTATCCATTTGTAATTCTTTCTTTAAGTATCAACCTTTTATCTCCAAATTTTTGCTTGAGTTTTTCAATATGTATGTCGCCAATTTTAAGTGGGTCAATTTCAAATATTATTAGGCGAGGTTCAATGTCAATTTCAACATTGTCAAATGTTGCTCCAACCAGTTTAACAAGTTTGTCTTTGATGTTTAGATTTAATTCAAGAACATTTTTAAATATTGTTTTGTATGAATTAAGTATTTCAGTTTTATGAGCTGGGTCATTTAATGCAATCTCATATTTTTCCATTTGTTCAAATACTTTTGGAATTTCTCTTGCTCTAATTTCTGAATTATCGAAATGCTTTGCTTCATAAAACACCAAGTGAATGTTGCCTAAATCATTTTTTTCTGCTACAAGATAGTCAATGCTCCTTTTCCCAAATCCTTCTTCTCTGCCAAAAGTTACTTCAACGTCCAAAACACATAATGTTTTATCTTGAAGAATATGTTTTTTTACTTGCTCCTTTTCTTTGCCACCGTATCTTTTAGCATTTTGTTTAAGTTCCTCTAATTTGTCAAGATACACGCCAGTTTCTGAATATCCTTCTTCATCAATACCAAGATATTTTTTGTGAGTTGTCCATTTAATTTTGTTTTTTATGAATTCTATTTTGGCAATACTTTGTCCGTAGTAGTAAACGTTAATATACTCTTTACGAATTGCCACAAATAAATCATCGTCTTTTATGATTTGCTGCCAATGGCTATTGTTATTCAGTTCCTTAATGAAATTGGAATTTTCTACTCCTCTTTTAAATTCGCTCATATTGTTTAGATTAAATATTCTTTTTCGTCTTCCCAAAGTGTAATATTGTTGAAACCTTCCTTTTCAAATTCTGTTTTGAATTTTTCAGGGAATGCTGTGTGTATGGGAATTATTTTGTTTGATTTAATTGCCTTAGCAAACTTCATTAAGTCGTGAACTGTGGCGTGTCCGCTTGTATGAATAGATTGAAAGGAAATATCACTATCGTTTTTTAGAGTGTTAATGTTGTCGGTGCAAAAGTTTTTGTGTTCTTCTTTTAAGTATCCTTCCCATTGTGAGTAAATAATATTTATTGTCCCTTTACTGCGTAATTTATTTACAAGTTTTTCATTAGGGCAACGAACAAAGTAAACGAAGTCAGAAGGGGTTTGAAATACTGCATTTCCTGTTCGTTGTTCTGTAACTCTTTTGCGGAAGTCATCAAATTGTTTGTCCTTAATTTTTTCTAATTGGTTAGGGTGGTCAAAGACTTTAATTTCTTGCCATTCAATTGCTGGAATGTTCTTAGATTGTTTTCTTGCCATTTCTAAAATCCAAGCCGAATAAACATCAATTACAAGATACTTTCCAGTCCTTTTACAAGCCCTGAAAACAGAAATTAGTCTGTCAATGTTTTGTGCTGAACTTATTACAAAAGATAAATTAGTCTGTGATTTGATTGTGTTGTAAATGGCTTCTTCTACGCTATCCTCTGTCAAATAAAGGTGGTTTGTTCGCTCAACCATTGTTCCCTCAATGAGAAGTAAGTCAATGTTTTCGGGTGGGTTTTCTATTTGTTTTTTGAAAACAATATTTTTTCTTCCAGTTGCTCTAAAGTCACCGCTGTAAAATACACGTTTACCATCAGCTTCAATTAAAAATGCAAATGCTTCTGGTGTCGAATGGTCTGTCAGGAAAGGAGTAACTACAAATGTATCTGCAATTGTAAATTTTATCCAAGGTTTGATTGTCTTGAAATTGCCCGATAAAAGTGGGATGTCCCTAAATATTTTTGTTGCATTTATTAAGTCCAAAGACAATTCGCCAATGAAAATGGGGACTTCAGTCCCCACTTTTTCCATTAGTCCGAAATGGTCTTGATGTGGATGAGAAATTAATAATGCATCAACTTTATTGTTTGCATAGTCAATGTTTGGATTTTTGTCGTCAAGTGGTGCACCAAGGTCAACCCAAAGAATTTTTCCATTGTCTGCCGTTAACTCTACGCAAGTCCCTCCAATTTCTTTTGTCCCTCGATATATTTTTGCTTTCATCTGTCGTTGCTGTCTGTTCGTTAGTTTGATGTTTGCACTGTCCTAAAATGGCTTATAACGGTTCGATGTTGGCTTTGGCTGGCTTTTTCTTGCAGCCCCTGTCAAACCGCTAATATGTTTGTACTTTGTTTTCACTGTCAAGTTGCACGCTCCAGCCAGCTAAAGCTAACATAGTGTTAGCAACTGTAATTTATTCTTGTCATAGCGATTATGGTTAAGTAAAAGTAATTAATTTATGGTAAACATTGTTCATACATTGCAGTAATATTTGTTCCTTCAATGTCAAAATAAGCTGTATACTCAAATGGGTTTTTTCTAAATATTTTTACTTCACTTTTTTCTTCTTCACTTTTTCTAATGTTCGTTAATTTTTGTATTTCTGCGATAAATACTGAGGTTTCAGTTAATATTCCATTTTTTTCTGCACCATTACATTTATATGTTTTAGTAGAGTATTTCGTAACAATAAGGCTTCTTACCTTTGGATTTTTATTGTTAAAAAAAGGTGTCGAATCGTTGCCTGGTAACCAGTCAGGATTACGTGTCAATAAGTCTATCGTAAAAACCCATGTGCTGTCATTTTGAACAACAATGTTTACAATTGCTCCGGGTTGCATTTTGAAAAACTCTTTAGATTTACTATTATCTAATTTTTGAATTGATTGTGCTGAAATTAAATTATGAGTCCCAATAAATATTATAAAAAGGATAAGTCTAAATAATTTTATGTTAAAATTGTTTTTCATGAAGTTTTATTTATTTATTAGAGTCCATTCTTATTATAGTTGCTAACGGATGGCAATAAGAAACGTAGGGCATTTCGAAGCTCCAACCTGTCAAGCTACCAAGCCGTTTATTAAATGTTATATCGTTCAAATTTAGCACTTTCTGCCCTATGTTTTTTATTGCGTGTTACCCAACGTAATTTGTTCATATTCATTCTTTTAAAGAGTAGGCAAGGTCTTTCAGTTACAAACTTACTAAAACTTACCTACATTTTTCATGTTTGCCTTTTTCAAGGTCGGGATAATAGCCGGTTTAACAGTGGAAATCCATCCTTCCTTTTAAGCTTGGGGGAGACCAGGCGGAAGCCTATATTGTTGTTGCGGTTGTCTGGAGTGTTGTTGTTGCGGTTCGCCGTCCGGCAATTGTTCGCATTGTTGTTCCAGCTACCGCCGCGGTTCACGCGGTTCGACCCCCTTTAGCTATTACCCTGTTTTCATCATTTCATTATATTTAGTTCTTAAATTAAACGTGTTGGCATGTTTTGCAAAAGCAATTAACGGCAATACGTGTGCTTGATATTCCGATTGATTCCATTCTGCATTGTTCAGTTTATAGGTGTATTGTTTCAATTTTGCTTTAAAACGCTTACGACTGCTGTTGTTCAGTAAAACTGATTTCGGAAATAGCATATATCCCAAAAACGGCAAGCCTTTGTCGGACGAATTTAAGCAAAATGGTTTCAAGGTTAGCAATAAATTGTGATTTATAAAAGATTGAAATTCATTGCCAATTTTGAGAAGCGAGTTTTTATCGTTTGACCAAATTACCATATCGTCCATATAACGAACGTAAGCCGATGCCTGCAATTTTTCTTTAATATGATGATCGACATGTGCAAGATAATGATTGGCAAAATACTGACTGGTTAGATTTCCAATTGGTAAGCCTTTACCCTCCAATGTTTGATAGCTATTAATTATTTGAAAGAAAATATGAAGCAATGCTTTATCTTTAAATCTATTTGCAAGCATGGTTTTAAGTTTTGCATGGTCGATGCTGTCAAAATATTTGCGGACATCCAATTTTAAAAACCATTTGTATTGATGCTGGAATACCGAAGCACGCTCTAATGCAGCATAAGTTCCTTTTCCAAGCCGACTTGCATAGCTGTCGAAAATTTGATACTTTTCAAAATTGGCATGACACACATTCATTAAAGCATGGTGCAAAACCCGCTCACGTAATGTTGCTGCACATATTTTTCGTTCTTTAGGGTCGTAAATGGTAAAATAGTGGTATTGCCCAACCTGAACATTGCCCGATAGGATTTCATTACGCAACGACAGCAAGTTTTTATCTAAGAGTTTTCTAAATTCAGCAACTTCCATTTTACCCTCTTTTGCTTTTCGTGCTTTCCAAAAAGCTAAACGCAGGTTCTCGGGGTCGGCAATCAACGAAATTAAATTATTCTCCCTTTTCATCTTTTACAATTTTTGATTTGAATAATTCAATCAGCTGATTGCCGTATTTCTCAACTTTTTTATCGCCAATACCTTTTACAGATATCAGTTTACCAACTTCAAGTGCAGGCAAACGAGCAATGCCTGCCAGTTCTTCATCGGTAAATACAGCATAGGCAGGCACAGCATCATTTGCAGCAATAATTTTTCGGCACTCCCGAAGCTTAGAGAAAATTGCAAACTCATTTTCATTGAGCATTTCTTTGTAATCAACTTTTTGTTTTGTTAATTGTTGCGGAAAACTTCCGGTATTGCTGTTTAAGTAGCGAACGCAAAAACTCCAAAAAGCACTTTTGTCATTTTGATAAAAGCGTTGTTCAATTTCCAATACCCTGCTGGCAGACAAAAAACGATTCATTTCTGCCTGCATTTCACCATTATCGGTTATTGGTATATTAAAAATCCGTATCTGCATTTCTCAAAAAATAAATTCGACCGCCAAAGGCGGTATGTATTATTTTCGCTTTGCCTTTTGGTCGTTCGTCCCTCACTCCCTTTTGGCAAAGCTCACCTGCTTAAAAGGAAGGAAAGGATTAACCACTGTTTACTTGGGAGAGACCAGGCGGAAGCCTATATTGCAGTAGCGGTTGTCCGGAGTGCTGTTGATGCGGTTCGCCGTCCGGCAATAGTTCGCATAGTCGGACCAGCTACCGCCGCGGTACACGCGGTACGACCCCGATGACGCACCTTTAGGATTGGTCTGTGCCGATGTGGAATAATCGCCATTCCAATCGCTACACCATTCCCAAACATTGCCGTGCATGTCAAACAAGCCATAAGCATTGGCTGCAAAACTTCCTACTGGCATGGTTTTTTGCCTATATTCGCCCTTGGCATTGTTGTTATATGGATAATTACCGTTGTAATTTGCCTGTGTGGTTGTAAGGTTGTTCCCTGTGCTAAAAGGTGTTGTTGTACCAGCACGTGCTGCGTATTCCCATTCTGCCTCCGTTGGCAGGCGGCAACCCATCCATTCGGCAAAAACGGTGGCATCGTCCCAACTTACATTTACTACAGGGCGGTTACCACGTCCCCAACCTTCATCACTCGGTTTGCTTCTGCCTGTGGCATCGCAAAACAAATCGTACTGCTCAAAGGTTACTTCGTATTTACTCATTTTGAAAGCACTCAATGTAACTTGATGTTGAGTTTCATCGCTTCCTCTGTCAACTTCACTCGGGGGGCTGCCCATGGTAAAGGTGCCGGCGGGAATAGAAACCCATGCAATGGTGGGTTTTTTGAATACTTTTTCTTTCCAGGTGCCGTTGCTGTATATGGTGATGGTTTTGCCGTTTTTGATTTTAACCTCGTCTAAAACACTTGGTTGCGTTTGTGCCCACAATCCAATTGTTGCATACAAAGCAATTATTGTAAAAATTCCTTTCTTCATATTATTTGTTTTTAAATTACCAAAAATTGGCAAGGTCAGATAACTGATTAACACTACCTAACCCTGCCAAAATAATTAAAGTGTAAAATTGTACGTTTTTCCATTTTCGTACTCGCCTTTGTGTGATGTACCTTTGACATAAATGTAGCAGAGTTTGCATCCTTCGCTCCACTCAATGGTTGCTTTACCGTTTTTGTCGGTATAAACTGCCGGAGTTTGACCAACGCAAGATATTCCACCGCAAACATCGCCTACAATTTTAATTCCTTCGGCAGCAGACCCACTACTGTATTTAACATACACAGTACAAGAGTTTTTTGAACTCGTGCTTTTCGTTTCTTTGCCGGTAAAGGCAGTGCTTATGGCAAAAATTGCCACAATAAGTGTAAAAACACCTGCAAACTTAAAAATGTTCTTTTTCATTTGAATTTTATTTAAAAACCTTGCCTACTCTTTAAAGGATTTTCGGCTTGCTCCTTTTTTTATTGTCTTGTTTTGTCACTTTGGGTTGTCAACCCGAATTACGACTGTTGGTTTCTTTTATTATGTTGGGTAACCTGTTTATAGTAGTGACAAAATCATACTATCGCTTCCATTTTTGGGTGTGTAGTAGTGACGGTTATCATACTTTATTTTTTTCAAATATACTAATTATTTTACAAATCGTCGAATGGCGATTTAATATTTTTTAAACTCTTTGTTGAAACATGTGTATAAATCTCCGTCGTTTTGCTGTATTTGTGTCCTAATAGCTCTTGTATGTAACGAAGGTCGGTTCCAGCTTCTAACAAATGAGTCGCATAACTGTGGCGCAACCAATGAAGGCTCACAGGTTTCTTTATTACTGCCTTCTCCAATGCTTGTTTTAAAACACTTTGCAAACTATGTTCGCTATAGGGTTCTCCTTTTGTTTGTCCTTCAAAAAGCCATTCTATTGGTCTGTACATTTTATAATATTCGCGCAGCATATTGATTACTTTTTCTGAAATAGGTATAATCCTGTCCTTGCATCCCTTACTTTGTCTTATTACTAATATTCCACGTTTGCTGTCAATATCTGCTGGCTTTAAATTTATTAATTCACTTCTACGCAAGCCGCAGGCATAAATCAAACTGAGCATGGTACAGTGCTTTACATTGCTGTGAGCATTCAATATCGAAGCAACCTCTTCTTTGCTAAGCACATTTGGCAGTTTATGTTGGCCCCGCGGTCGCTCCAATTTGTCCACATTAAGTTTGCTCTTTATCACCTCCCTAAAAAACAACTTACAAGCGTTAACCACCTGGTTCTGATATGCAAAACTCAAGTGGTTTTTAAGAATATACTCATTCACATACCGCACCATATCACTATTGTCAGCTTCGTTCATCGGCTTGGGTTGAATAAACATCAGGAAACTTTTAGCTGCATCCAAATAAGTTTTTATGGTCGAATCGCTATAGCGTTTGTGTTGCATCCAAATTTTTAGTTCATACAAACCTTTTTGTATTTCTTCGGGTGTTGCTTCTTTTTCTTTAGCAACTTCTTCCGGCAGTTTATCTTTCAATCGGCTATAATCTACCCAGGCTATGCCTTTAAACACCTTCAATAATTCTTGTATGTTTTCCTCTTTATCCTCCACATACCAACATTTTCTCGTATTGCTCCATGCAGCGCCCTTAATCTGTTTAATTAAAGAAATAAGTTCCGCATCGTAATCGAACAACACGAACAAACGGGGAAGACCTTTATGAAGGGCGCGTTTAATAACAACAGTTTTCATCAGTAAAGCAAATTGTACGTCAAACTTACAAAATATTTATTGATTTTCAGCATATCATCCATATCATATAACCTGTCCCGTATCTGCCCATTTGGCGGATCGGGAGCGTCTCCCGACGCGTGTGTATCCCCCTCCAACCCATTCACACCCACAAATTTAAAATTTATTTCAATAACTCCTGCAAAACATATAAAATTTTTTCCTCCAAACCCCTTTTCTCCCTTTTCCCCCCCCGCCTAAAATCATGGCTCGTGGCTAATGGCACTTGGCTAAACAAAATCCCTCCCTCAGCCTAACCTTTTCATTTTTTCGCAGAAAAAAAGTGCATCGGCCTGTCCAAACGGCGGGCCAGCGCTGGCTGTGAATGAAAAAAATATTAGAAAATCGTAAAAGGGGCTTGCCTTTCCGCCGACAGGCGGACTACTTTTACTGATTTTCTTATTTTTTTCAGAGCGCGCTGAAGCACTTGTGCTGAGCGTAGTCGAAGCATCGTTTGGACAGTCTTTTTCCCTGCCTGCCGTCAACTGCCGTTTAGGCAGTCAGGCAGGTTTTGGTTCTTTTCTTTTGGACTAGCAAAAGAAATGAACGATTATGTTTCGAAGAAACAACCTCTTCCGTCTTTGGTCTTCTGACTTCTGACTTCCCAAATTCATGGCTCGTGGCTATTGGCTCATGGCTACTACAAACTTCTCCGTGTCTCTCCGTGCTCTCCGTGCCTCCGTGGTTTCCTAACTCCCAACTTTAGTCACTTTAAGTACTTCAGGCACTTTAAGTACTTTAGGCACTTTAGCTCACTTTAGGCACTTTTTCCTTCAAATTTTACCCCGTTCGGCTGAGGTTCCAACCTCAGTCGCCTTTATGTTTTCAGGCTCTTGCCTGTTTTATTTTCTTCACACATCCAACCCATTCACACCCACAAATTTAAAATTTATTTCAATAACTCCTGCAAAACATATAAATTTTTTTCTCCAATCTCCTTTTCTGCCTTTTCCTCCCTTCAGGGATGGGGCAAAGAAGAGGCAGAAAAGAATATCCCAACTTTAAGTACTTTAGCTCACTTTAGGCACTTTAGGCACTTTTTCCTTCAAATTTTACCGTTAACTTAAAAAAACCTACCGTTAACTTTTTTCCTCTTGCTTTCGCTTCAATTTGGTAGTATTTTTAAACAAATTTTTTAAATCTTGCTATGGAACCCCGTTACTTACAAAAAAAAACTCCACTCCTGCTGTCCAAGGCTCAACTGTTTTTCATCAAAACCTTTTTCTCCCGTATAGATCACCTAAAAAATAATTCTTATGACAAAACTAGACAACACCTATTATCGCATCAATGAAATTTGCAAACATGCTGCACTTGCAAAAACAGGTCCTCCCCGCGAACTTTGCAAAAAAATTCCGTGCAGCGAGCACACACTCTACAACGATATTAAGATCATAAACGAGTTGCTACAACCTTTCCATATCACGCTTTTCTACAACTATCTGGAAAGAACATACCAGTTCTCCAAACCCGGTCACTTTCAACTAAACTGGATTTGGATTCCTGAATCCTAATTATCTGTCAGTTACAGCTAATTATTTCCTCCCCCGGCGTCAAAATATCCCGCCCTGCTGTCATTCTTTTGCAGTATACTGTCATGTTCGTGCAGTCCACAGTCGCCATCCTGAAGTCCACTGTCGCAACCTTTCAGTAAAAACTTGCAGGCCCCATATCCAATTTTATAATTTTACACCATCATTAACGATCAACCTATTATCACAAAATGTCACAGGCCTTCATAAAATATCTTCCGTCTCCAAACAGGCCCCTCATCATCGAAGTATCACTTTCTGATACTGAAGTATCACTTTTCGATACTGAAGTGTCACTTTTCGATACTGAAGTAACGCTTTTCGATATCGACGTGACGCTTTTCGATACCGACGTGACGCTTTTCGATACCGAAGTAACGCTTTTCGATACCGGGGTATTCTTCTTCCAATCTTTACTATGCAATAAAAACACCATAATAACTCAATATCAATTGTTTAATTAAAAAATCTGTATTATGACAAAATTTGAAACCACCCGCAACAATTCCAACCTCAAGGCAGAAGCCTTTATTCTGGAACACGACACCGAACTCTCAACCATCACCCTCTATCCCGATCTCAAAACAGGATTCACTAACTATCTTGCCAAACTAAAAACGGCCATACTAAATCAAAATGTAAACATCAAGGTCATCACTACTAACAAATCCCTGATCAAAGAAACCCTCAACGCAACCATGGTCAAATACATGTTGCGTGCAAGCATTCAGGCCCACCAGCTTGGTAAAGTCGAGATCGAAGATGCTCTCAACCTGTCCGAAAACCACATCCTCTACACTCCCGACAATCTCGCAGCCACCACGGCCCAAAACTTATACAACCTGATGAACGCCAATGCTGCTGTGCTAACCATCCTCAAACCTGCCGACTTCACCGAAATGCAGGCTGCCATCGATAGTTTCACGTCCATTCAGGTTCTGCCGGTAAAAAACATCCAACACAAAAAAGCAGTCGGTACTGGCCTCATTCCCATGCTGCTCGACGAAGTCGATATCTACAAATCCCTCATCGGCAAACTCATTCATTCCTATCTGCCCGCTTTGGCTGCCGATTGGGACGACACCGTCAAGGTGGGCAAACCCGCCGGAACTCGCCACATCTCCATCATCATGAAATTCCGCGATGCCGACACCGGCGATCCTGTCATCAACGTAACCACCACCTTCACCAAGGGCAGCCTCACCGAAGTCCGCAAAAGCACCAAACGCGGCTGCATACAGATCTACACCCTCGAAGTAGGCGCGTGGACGGCAACCTCCGTCAGCGAGATCTACAACACCGTTGTCAACACCAACATCAGTGTCGGCGACAAGCGCACCGCGCGCATCACACTAAAACTCCAGAAAAAGGTCCAGCCCGACGATGGCACCACACCCGTCACCACCGGCTATGGCAACGGCTACGGTGTTATGTACAACAGCGTCAGCCTCGAACCCATTGCCAAGGGCCTTGTCTTCCTCGACAAAGTAGCCGAACCCATCGAAACCGATGATGATGGCTCTTGGGGCAACGACCACATCCCTGCCGACAGCAAAACCATCCGTGGCTCTGCCGACGGCTACGCCAACTATTTCAAAAACATCACCATCACCCCCGACTCCGACAACGAGATCGACCTCCCCATGGATCCCATCGACGACGGCCCTCCCGCTCCCGATGCCTAACAAATTCTTTTCTGGCTTTTCCATC
>CAIWKO010000044.1 GCA_903913285.1 uncultured Bacteroidales bacterium
AAATCGAATCCTGGTGATTATAAATATGCTCCTTTGGTTGGTGTTGGTATAATTGCGGCATTAAACGGACCACAATTACAACGCATGGAAAGCAAGATACGCGAACAATTGAGCCGCGCCGGTTTTAGTGTTAATAGTGTAACCGTAATTGATAAGGAGATCTCGATCGATGCAGATTAAAACTATCGGTATCGGACAATCTATTTTTGACCTGTCGGTTCTGCTGACCGGCTCGATAAAAAATTGTGTGGATCTGTTTAAAAAGAATCCGGGAATCGGCGACTTTGATAATATCACTCCGGGAGCAGTGGTTACTTCAGATAATTACAATAATGAAGTTACCCGGTACTATCAACTGAATGAAGTTGCGCCGGCCACAGCACATGTATCGCCTGATCCACTAGTTTTGGGTGAAATGATAATTGACATAAATTTTACAATATTATGATACTCTCGAGAGAAACTTTAAAAGCAATTTTTCATCCCAAAAGCAAACCGACTTCGGAAAATATGGCTGATTTTATTGACAGCTATTTGCATAAAACCGAAGATCGGAGTTATTCCGGCCTTCAGGAATATACCGGGCGCCCTTATCTTTCCGGTGAAACCTGTATGAAAGAAGGTGTAATGTATCAGGCAAAAACCGACACCCAGGGCAAATTTAATAAGGCCGACTGGCAGACTTGTATACCTATCGGCAATATTGATACCGTACCTGAAGGCATGAGCGTCATGATAGCCGAAAATTATCAACTCTGCGTATTCGACATGTTTACCCTGGGAGGATTTTTAGACATAAAAGGAATATTAATAATCAAACAATTAAACAATTAAACGTTTACTAATAAAAAACTTAAAGTCATGATAAAGCAAAAAATTCAAAAAGGGGGGACGACGGTTCCAACACCCTCAGTCAATGAAGTTGTTTTCTATCCAAAAATCGATGGATATTATTATAAAGATAGCCACGGTTTAGAACATCGTATAGGAACTGTACAACCTATTACTTTGTTGATATCCGAAGCATTAAAATTGATTATGTCGAACACATTGTCTATTGGAGCTTACTATTTTTTAAGCGATACCAAGGTTTTGTTGATGGCTGCCACAAGTAACAGCTTCATGCCAAGAGGTAGTTATTTTATGAGTCGTGCAGCAAAAGCCTATTGCATATTAAGCGTAGATAGTGTTGGTAGTCCATGCGGCCTTGACGATATTACCATTAATGGCATCAGCTTATTCAATGGTACCGGTATAGGTGATGATCTTGACAGAATAGAGATCGTTGGAATAGGTCGCGAAAACCCAATTGTATCGGAAATGGCGGCACGAATTTCTGACATTATCAATGATAATAGTGATACAAGTGGGTATTCAGCATTTAGTTGTAGCTCGTTTGTTTGTATTGTTTGTAATGCTGTCGGTGACGGAAATAATGGATTGACTATAAATTTCGTTAATGCAGTAAATGTCGGCATTTCTGTTTATGCTCCATTGCAGGGAGGTAGTGGCGTTAACACTGAAATAATGGAGTGTATCTATGACATTGCGGGTTTGCCTAAATCAGGTGTGGGATTTTTAAGTGAAATCTACGATTGTAAAAGAAATGTCAGGGTTAAAGTTGATGAACCGACGTGCGATGATCTGGGACGAAATCCTATACTTGAATTTGATTTCATGAATGATTCAATCACAAACAGCAGATTCAAAAACTGCTATAATGATGATGAAACAACACAAATGATTCTTTATAAAAGTACAATTGATAAAGCGGTGTTTGACGGTGTCAATTATGAATATCTGTTGTTTGATTCATTCGTAATTTCAAACACCAAAGTCAACAATATATCGTGGTCTAATTGTTTATTATCACAAGGTTCTCTTGATCAATCATACATTGATATTGACTTAGAACGGGTTGATTTCATCGGTTTGAATTTTTCTATGGATACGCGTTTATTAACGGGAAGTGTATACTGTAAGTCAAAGATACTTTCCGGTAGCGATGGTTTGATTGTGGGATTTATACCGGCTGATTGTTTTGTTTATGAAGCCGTGATTTCTTTTGGAGATCTCGACGACGACGTTGTTATAGACCTCGGAACAGATGATACGCCTGATGGTGTTTTGACAGGTAATAGTACCGGTATAAAAAACACAAAACTATTAAAACAACTTTCGGACATGTCGCTATCAATGATCGATGATGTCGAGCCAATTTATTTATCATTAGACACCCCGGCAAGTAAGGATGTTCCCTGTAGTTTTTTGTTTAAATTTTCAAAATAATGGCCAGAACATTAGAAGAAGTGCGTGCTGCATATTATGCGGCTAAAAATGCAAATTCCGATCTTGATATTTTGGAGTCGACTCCGGATGGAACCGCTACATGGGAGATATGGTCGGAAGTCGTTATTTTCTGTCATTGGTTTATGGAGCAGGTTTTTGATACGCATAAGTCTGACGTAGAAAATTATATTGCGAATTCGTTTCCGAATACCGTTCCGTGGATACATGACCAGTGTATGGCTTTTCAATATGGCGATGAACTCGTTTATATCAATAAACGGTTTCAATATGAAATTTTAGATGATACAAAAAAAGTAGTTAAAAGGTGCGCTGTTAATGAATATGGCAATTTTGTTTTTGTAAAAGTAGCTACTGAGGATAGTGGTTTGCCGGTTCCTTTAAGCGCTGCTCAATTAAATGCCTTTTCTGCTTATGTTACCAAAATAAAAGCACCAGGACAAAAGATAGTGATCTATAATTATAGTGCTGATGAGATTATTATTATTGCCGATGTATATTATGATCCAATGGTTCTGCTGGCCGACGGCACATTAATATCAGACGGCATTACAAAACCTGTCGAAGCATCCATAAACTCATATATCGCAGGTATTGTCTTTGGAGGCGAGTTAAATATCAATAATGTTCTTGACAGCATAACGTCCGCTCAAGGTATTACTGACGCTGTTATTAATACACTTCAGGCTAAAGCATCTTCGGCACCGGCATTTAGCGATGTGTCGCATTTATATACGGCTATCAGTGGATATTATACTATCAATGCATTAAACGTTAACTATATTCCAAATGTATCAATTTAGCTTCTTTACGATAGTTTTAAGCTATTTACTGCCTGCAGTACGAAATGCGTTTCACAATGCATGGCTGCAGGCAGTAATTACGCCTTTAGAAGAGCTAAAAAACGTGTTTTTATCCTGGAAAGAAGATGTAGATGTTCGCGCCAATACAACTTTTCAGGTTATCAGTATTGAAAAAATATTGAACGACAGATTCAATACGACGAATCCGGTTCAAATGATCTTCATTAAGGATGTGGGTGATATTATACAACCTACGTTCTTATTTTTTGATGCTGAGGCTCAGGACAAAGTTTATCTTTATTTTGATTCTGAAAACCAACCAAAAACATACCTTTTTTTTAATTCTGAATTTACGTCTCAACCTGATTTTATAGTTTATGTGCCGGATCCGATCTATACTGACATGGTTGCTGATGGTTCTATTAACTTAATGAAAAAACTGATCAATACGTATAAAATGGCCGGTAAATCATACCAAATAAACCCCTACTCAATATGAACAAATTATTATGTTTCAATAATGGACAGTTTGTCGTACTCGATGATATCGTATTTGTCGATAACGCTTACAGAGAAGCTTTAAAAGGATTATTGTCGGGTTTGGGCATAACGCCACCAACATCATTTAAACTCTCCGGATGCGACGTAATTAAAGCTGGAAATACATATACTTGTAGTGAAGGATATATTGCCCTCGCAGGTGAAATTTATCATGTGCCGGCACATACGATGACGATATCAGATCCATTACACACGGCGGCCGCTTTTCAAGTTTCAATTAGTTATGATCCGTCTCCTGCCGGGAATAAAATGTTTTATTTAGATTCAATAGTCAGGCAGTGTTATCAGATAAGAGAAGCAAAACTGTTAGCTGCTCCATTGCTTGTTATGCTCGGAACACCCTGGAATTATATGCCATACAATGCTCCGAATTTCATGACTGTAATACTTAATAAAATCAATAGTATGGGAACTGGATGGCTTGCTTTGGGTGATCCGGGAAATGCGCAATTCAAAACAGGTTGGATAAATGCCGGAACTCCTTATGCGCCGGTTGCATATTCAATAGATGCCTTTGGTGTTGTACGATTAAAAGGTGTTGCAACTCAAACCGATTCGTTTCCGGTAATATTTACATTACCTATAGGGTTTAGACCAAATAATGATATTTCTTTTAATTGCGCATTTGGACAAGATTCATCTATTATTTGTGTTTATGCCGATGGCAGGGTATACATCACATCTTTGGCAGAACAACAAACCAACGTCGATCTATCGACCATAACTTTTAAAATTTAACTATGAAAACTCCTATTACTTACTACGGCGGAAAACAGGGAATGCTGAACAATATTTTACCAAAAATTCCGGATCACAAATTATACACTGAACCATTTATTGGCGGTGGCGCTGTTTTTTTTGCCAAAGACAAAAGCGCGATCGAAGTGATCAACGATACTAACAAGGAAGTGATCAATTTTTATAAAGTTGTACAAAACGATTTTGTAAGTTTAGAAAAGGAAATCAATATAACGCTCCATTCACGAGATCTACACCGTAAAGCATCAGTGATATATAATAACCCGGACATGTTTTCCGAAATAAAACGCGCCTGGGCATTTTGGACCTTGGCCACACAAAGTTTTGCATCGATAATTGATGGATCCTGGGGATATGACATATCAAAAAATACAACAAGTAAAAAGATAAAAAACAAACGTGAATCGTTTACTGAAGATATCGCAATTCGCCTTCAGGATGTACAGGTAGAATGTACCGACGCGCTTCGGATCATAAACAGCCGGGACACAAATACAACGTTTCATTATTGTGATCCTCCATACTTCAATAGTGATTGTGGCCATTATGATGGCTATTCGATTGATGACTTTGAAGCTTTATTAAAAACGTTGTCGAAAATAGAAGGTAAATTTTTACTAAGCAGTTATCCTTCTGATATTTTGGCAAAATATGTAAAAGACAACAAGTGGCATTCGGACTCTTACTCAGGAACCGTATCTGTGTCACATTCCCGCAAGTCGACTCCTGGAAAGAAAAAGATTGAAGTTTTGACGTATAATTATAAAATAACGGTCTGAAATTATAATAGGTATAAATTATACCACCTTTATTGTTTTATTTTAACATCTGGTTTTAAAATAATAGTAGTAATTTTAACAACTGGTTTTAAAACATTTTAACAACTGGTTTTGGCAATTATA
>CAIWKO010000045.1 GCA_903913285.1 uncultured Bacteroidales bacterium
CAAGTTTTTATTACTGATTGGAAATCAAGTATTATAAAATAACAGAAATCCGTTTGGGCCGCATTTCTCCGCCAATGGGCGGACAGGGACACGCCGTTCTTAAGTGTTTTTCAAAAACAAAATTCATACTGAACGGCGGCTCAATGTGACCCTTAATATTGTCATTGAATGTTATTTTTGGGCAAAGCCTAATTATCCCTCTGTGTGACTCTGGCATGGGAACAGCGGCTCAGCCTGACCGTATTATTTGCAAAGAAGTATTCTTTTCATAAAAAAAATAAAAGAAAATGTTAACAATTTCTTTTCGAATTAAAAATATACTATATTTGCTAAGGCATAATAAGCAGGAATTTTAACCTACAACAGATCGCCCCAACACGAACTGCATATAGATTAAAACGCTGTCAACATGACGTCTGTTTTTGCTAAAACCTAATGCTGACAACAAAAAACTAAAACCTGAAAAACCTATACAAAAATATAATAATAACCAAATACACCTAATTATGAAAAAGTTTTTTACGCTTTTAACAGTTTTAATGCTGCAAGTATTTATGGCAGCTACAATTTTTGCAACCCCTATACCGGGAGGTACTCATGGAAAAGTATTGATATGCGGAGCTGAAGCTGATAATTCATATCTTGCAGATGTGCAAACTAAAATACAAAGCACCGGAATATTTACAACGGTAGATGTATTTAACGTATATACAGGCACACCTACACTTGCTCAATTGCAGGATTATGTGGCTGTTCTTGTTTTTAGCGATTATGATTTTGCTGATGCAACTGCTTTAGGAAATAATTTGGCAGCTTATGTTGATGGCGGAGGCGGAGTTGTAAGCTCTGTTTTTTCACAAACAGCCATTGCACCGATTCAGGGCAATTTTAATACCGATACTTATTTAGTTATTGATCCTAATACCTGGAATACAGACGGCGATACCCGTACATTAGGAACCGTTTTGTTGCCGGCACATCCCATAATGCATTCTGTTACCAGTTTTAATGGAGGCGAAAGTTCATTCAGAACACCAACAACATTAATGTCATCAGGATCATATAGGATAGCAGATTATGACGACGGAGAGTTTTTATTGTAGCAAAAGAAAATGCAGGAGCATCGGGAACAAAAAGGAGAGTCGATCTAAACTTTTTCCCACCATCGAGTGATTTGTTATTAAATTGTTGGACTTCTACGACAGATGGTGCCCTTATTATGGCAAATGCATTGCTGTGGGTAAGCAATCAAACATTAACAACCACAATAACATTCGATAGTAATGTTGGTTCCTCTGTTGACCCTATTACAGGATATCCGGGAGATCCGACAACAACACCGGATGATCCAACCCGAAACGGCTATACTTTCGCAGGCTGGACACCGGCTATTCCGGCAACTTTCCCGGCAAGTGACCTGACGGTTACGGCTACCTGGAACCTGAACGATTATTCGGTATGGTTCTACAGCGAAGGCAGTGTTTTCTGGACCTATTCGCCACTCCATGTTGGTGATCCTGTTCCTCTGCCACCTACTAACCCTGTAAGAAGCGGTTATACATTCACAGGCTGGAGTCCGGCAGTCCCGGCAACCTATAACACCGGCTTTAATACCACTTATGCGCAATGGGAAGCTACTGCAATACCTACAATATCTGTCACAGGCAGTATCAGTGCATTTACCTCCTGCTCAGGCAGTGTTTCTACTGCACAAAGCTTTACTGCTTCAGGAACAGATTTAACAGATGATATTATAATAACTGCACCTGTCGGCTTTGAAGTTTCTACAGATATCGACTCGGGTTATTCAGGTTCAATCTCTCTACCACAAAGTGGAGGCAATGTTTCCAGTACGACCGTTTATGTGCGTTTAACAAACACTGCAGCAGGAACGCCTTCAGGAAATGTTTCACTTACTTCTCCCGATGCCGGCACTCAAAATATACCGGTGAGCGGTACAGTAAATCCTTTGCCGGCAGCAGCAGGGTCTATTACGGGAACTACTGTTGTTTGTCAGGGCGATTTGAGCGCATTTGGATATAGTGTGGATTCAATTCAGGATGCCGATACATACGTATGGACCTTGCCAAGCGGGGCTACAGGGAGCAGTACAACAAATTATATATTGGTTACTTATGGAGCAACGGCTGTTTCGGGCGACATTGTCGTGAAAGGACATAACAGTTGCGGCGACGGAACCGAATCGACACTTGGAATTACAGTGAACACAAAACCTGTTTTCACACTGAGTCCAACAGATCAGTCGGTAAATACCGACCCGGGTGTGTGTACTGCAAATGTTAGTTACACCGAAACCCTGAGCGGCTCACCCGTTCCAACCCTAACCTATTCGTTTAGCGGTGCAACCACCGCAAGCGGCAGCGGCGATGGAAGTGGTTCTACATTTAATAAAGGAATAACAAATGTAACGATTACTGCAACAAATATATGCGGCACCAAAAGCTGTAACTTTGCAATTACTGTTAACGACAATGTAGCACCGGTATTTACCTGCAGATCGGATACAATGGTTTATACAACACCACCATTTTGTTGGTACCAAGTACCAGCTCTTCCGCAAGCAAACTTTTTCACGCCAATTGGTATGGGAGATAATTGTTCAATATACACATGGTCTAATAATTCAAACGGATTGACTAACATTGCAGGAACTGTTTTTAATGTTGGTAATAACACTGTAACATGGACTATAACCGACGGTTCAGGCAACACTGCTACCTGTGCACAAACAGTAACTGTTAAAGAGAATGTGCCTCCTGTAATCACCTGTCCATTATCCCAAACACAAACAACCGATCCAGGAGTATGTGGTGCTAATATTACTATCCCTCAATTTAACGGCGGTTGCGATATACAACATGGCTTTACAGGTCATTATCAACCTTCATTGTGGACTGTGGTTCATATTAATGGAGATGCCGGGTCTGTAAATACTGGTGGCGCTCCGGGTTCAATTACAATACAAGGTAGTAATAATCTCTCTAGTAATCCTTCTGAAATACGGTATCAAAACCTCATTCCTTGCGATGGTACTTTAAGCTTTGATTGGTCATATTCAACTACTGACGTTAACACTTTGTGGGATCCTATGGGTTATTATCTTAATGGCACTTATCATCAGCTTACAATCAATGGCGGTCCCCTTTCTCAAAGTGGTTCAGTAAGCATTCCTGTATCAAATGGTGATGTTTTTAGTTTCAGTATCAATACTTTAGATAATTATGGGGGTGCATCTACTACTATCAATTCTAATTTTTCTGCACCTGTACCCGGAGGTACTGCAGGAGATAATTGTGGTATAGCCAGTATCATAAATAATTTCAATAATACAAATGATGCAAGTGGTATTTATCCGGTAGGCACAACTCCTGTTGAATGGACTGTTACTGATTTAAGTGGTAATACTGCCAGTTGCACACAAACTATTACTGTTACCGACAATGAACCACCGACAATCACTTGTCCTGCCAATATTAATGCTCCCACTGTGTTTGGCGATGCTTCGTGCGAAACTCATGTCACAATTACAGATGCAACTGCTGCTGATAATTGTTCGGCCGTTAGTGTCAGCGGAGTGAGAAGCGATTTATTGGCATTTACCGATCCATATCCAGTCGGTACAACTACTATAACCTGGACTGCAACCGATGGAGCAAACAATACCGCCACTTGCACACAATCAGTAAACATTGTTGACGGAACCCTTCCAATAATCGACTGCCCAAATGATATCACTAAGAATAATGACCCGGGAGTTTGCGGTGCAGTTGTTAATTATACAGTAAATTATTCCGATAATTGTCCGGGAGCAGTATTGGAAATGGTTTCAGGCATATCAAGCGGTTCGGTTTTCCCGGTTGGAACAACAATGAATATTTATAAAGTCACAGATGCTTCTGGAAATACGGCTACCTGCACACAAACTATTACAGTAACGGATAATGAAAATCCGACCATAAGTTGTGCAACCCCATTAGCATCATACAGTACCGATGGAGGCTCATGCTATTATACAGTACCTGACAACAGTCTTGATCCTACTGCAACGCATGATAATTGTTCTGTTGCAAGTGTAATTAATGATTTCAACAACTTATCCTCTTTAAATGGAGCAACGTTCCCCAAAGGAACTACAACAGTAACCTGGACTGTTACAGACGGCAGTAGCAATACGGCCACCTGTACACAAACAATTATTGTAAAAGATAACGAAAATCCAATCATTACGTGTCCGGTCGATATTACGGCATCTACAGACCCTGGTTTATGCACTGCTTCGGGTGTGGATTTGGGTACACCGGTAACAACTGATAATTGCAGCGTGGCTAATGTAACAAATGATGCTGTTGAACCCTATCATATAGGTGTTAATTATGTGGTGTGGACTGTGACCGATTCTGCAGGAAATTCAGCTAACTGTACACAAACCATAACAGTAAGCGATAACGAAAAACCGATTATAACGTGTCCGGGAGATATTACAGTAATTGCAGATCCCGGAGTTTGTTCTACAATGGTAACTTTTTCGGATGCTACAGCAACTGATAATTGTACTTCGTCTTTGAGCGGAAATCAAACCTTCAATTTTACGGGGTCGATAGAAAACTATACTGTTCCTGCTGGTGTAACCAGTTTAACAATTGAGGCAAAAGGGGCACATGGAGGAGGTGCTCCATATTGGGGAACCCTAGGAGGCTTAGGAGCAATTATGTCCGGGGTTTTTACTGTTATTCCGGGTCATGTTTTAAATATCATGGTCGGCCAGCAAGCAGCTGCCGGAGAATATGGCGCTGGTGGTGGCGGTGGTTCATTTGTATGGGATGTTACTGCCGGGAATACTTTACTAATCGCTGCTGGTGGTGGTGGTGGTTCAAGTAGCACTAATGGCGCAAATGCTGTAACAAGCATTAATGGCACAAGTGGACCTGCAAATTATGGTGGCGGCGGAGTTAATGGAAATGGTGCAACGGGTTCCTTCAATAAACGGATATGCCGGTGGCGGTGCTGGATGGCTGTCTGATGGTGCAAATGGAGGCGGAACAGCTTGTGCAATTGGATATGGAGGCACGAGCCCCTTATCAGGAGGTGCCGGTGGAGCATATAGTGGAAACACTTCTGCAGGCGGCTATGGCGGCGGTGGCGGCGGTGGAGGCTGGTGTAATATAGTTGGTGCCGGTGGCGGTGGTGGCTATAGTGGCGGTGGTGCAGGAGGTGCGCCTAGTCCTGGTGGTCCATTCGATGGTGGCGGTGGCGGAGGTTCCTTTAATTCAGGGACCAGCCAATCTAATAGTATTGGAAATTCAGGAATGGGATTAGTTATCATTTCATATGCTGTAATTGGTATTACTGTGGTTCAAACTGCAGGTCTTCCAAGCGGTTCTACATTCCCAGTAGGAACAACAATTAATACATTTGAAGCAACAGATGCTTCGGGCAATTCTACAACCTGTTCTCAAACTGTAACGGTAAAAGACACCGAAATTCCTTCGATCACTTGTTCTGGAGATGTTACAAAACAAAATAGTCCTGCTCAATGTGGTTATACTGTAGATTCATATAGTAATCCAACCGAGTTCGACCCAATTTCTGTTAGTGATAATTGTTCCGGTTGGACAGTTACCAACAATTATAACAATTTATCTACTTTATCGGGAGCATCTTTCCCCATTGGCACAACTAATGTAACATGGACCGTAACTGATGGCGGCGGCAATACCAATAGCTGCAGCTTCAATATTACAATTGAGGACCATCAAAATCCATTAGTTCAGTACTTTTATTCTATGCCAGTTACTAAAAACACCGATCCGTCAAAATGTACCTATCAAGCGGTTGGAACAGAGTTAGACCCATCCAGTGTTACGGATAATTGTCCGGATATAGCTTCATTGACCTTTTCCACATCAGGAGCTACTACTACCAGCGGTTCAAATACACTTGCCGGAGTTATTTTCAATCAGGGTACCACAAATGTTCAATGGATAGCAACCGATGCCCATGGAAATACAGGCTACGGTTTTCTGGTTGTAGAAGTAACCGATAATGAAAATCCGACAATAAGTTGTGCAACCCCATTAGCATCATACAGTACCGATGGAGGCTCATGCTATTATAAAGTTCCTGATAACAGTCTCGATCCTACTGCAAATGATAACTGCACTGTTGCAAGTGTTACCAATGATTTCAACAACGTATCCTCCTTAAATGGAGCAGTGTTCCCCAAAGGAACTTCAACAGTAACATGGACGGTAACAGATAGCAATAATAATACAGCCACCTGCACACAAACAATTATAGTAAAAGATAACGAACTGCCAATTATTACTTGTCCGGCAGATTTTACTGTAAATGCAGATTCCGGTGTTTGCACTGCTTCAGGTGTGGTTCTGGGAACACCAACCTATTCGGATAATTGTGCATTTGCTACACCGGTCAACGAATTTTATTGCACTAATAATGCCGGAACCAGTTTGATGAAGATCAATGCAACTACCGGAGCTGCTACCGATATAGGATCTTTCGGATTTTCCGATGCTTTTGCTTTGGCCTTCACCCCCGATGGTAAAGCATGGACACTCCTTAATGGTTATAGTAATTCACAATTAGCAAACGTGGACTTAACTACAGGAGCTGCCACACCGGTAGGAACTGCGTTTAATTTCAATTCTTTTGATCTGGAAGCTGACGCATCGGGACAATTGATAGCCGTTGGTTCCGGTGATGGAAATCTTTACAAGATAAACTCAACAACAGGAGCCACCTCCTTAGTAGGCTTTACAGGATTATACCAAATGATGGATCTGGCATTTGATGCTTCCGGTAAATTATGGGCATACAATTCTAATGGAAATTTGTATTCCATTAATACTACCAATGGTTCGGCTACACTAGAATCAACTTTAAGTGGTGGAATCGACGTAGGTATGGCTATGGGTTTAGCAATTAATCAGAGTGGAACTTTTTATATGACAGAATATACACCCAGTCCGCGATTATTTTCATTAGATCCTGCCACAGGTGTTACTACATATATAAGTGATTTAGCAGCATCTATGCCTCATGGCGGAGATTTCTTACCAGAGTCAGGTGCAACAAATAATGCACCTGCAATTTTCCCTATAGGTACTACTGTAGTTACCTGGTCAGTGACCGATGCAGCAGGCAATATTGGAACCTGTACACAAACGGTTACAGTAAAGGATAACGAACTGCCAATCATTACTTGTCCGGCAGATGTTGCAATAACAAGCTTTACAGGCCTCTGTTATGCTACTGGTGTTGATTTGGGCACACCTGTAACTTCTGATAATTGTTCTGTTGACGGATTTATTAACGATGCTCCCGTGAACTTTATGCCGGGTAATACTATTGTTACCTGGACAGTTACCGACGGATCGGGCAATAACGCTACCTGTACTCAGAACGTATATGTGAACTTACTGCCTGTTGCAGCAGGAACCATTACAGGTGATGTGATTGTTTGTCAGGGAGAAAATTCTGTAACCTACACGGTACCTGATATTACCAATGCAACTTCGTATATATGGACCTTACCAACAGGCGCTACCGGAACCAGCACCACCAGCAGTATTACTGTTAATTATGGTGCAACGGCTGTTTCGGGCGATATCACAGTTACTGGAAATAACAGCTGCGGAAACGGTGATACGTCAACACTTTCAATAACTGTTTATAACAGTGTAATTGCCAATATCAGTGGTGGTGCTTCGCCTATTTGTTATAACACTAACCCCGGAATATTAACAGCAAGCGGAAGTAACGGAAGCGGTTCGTATACCTATTTATGGTACAAGAACGGAATAAGCACAGGTGTTACAACACAAACGTATGATCCCGGTAATCTCACAGCAACTTCAACATTTTATTGTGCGATCACCAGTGAACCTTGCGGAACAGTGAATACGCCAACCACCACAATTATGGTTTATGGCAACTTGGCCGGTGTTAATAGCGGCGGAACTTCACCGCTCTGTTATAACAATGCACCGGGGACAATCACTGCAATACCCAGTGGCGGAACAGGTGTTTACACATATTTATGGTATAAGAACGGAGTTTCAACAGGAATTACAACTCAAGCCTATACTCCGGGCAATCTGACAACCACTTCGACCTTTTATTGTGAAATAACCAGTGTTCCTTGCGGTACTATCGCCACGCCAACCACTACCATTATCGTTTACGGTAATTTATCAGCGGTTATCACTGGCGGAACTTCACCGGTTTGTTATAACACATCACCGGGGGCATTAACAGCAAATGCAACAGGCGGAACCGGTTGGTACACCTATCTGTGGTACAAAAACGGAGTATCTACAGGCATTACAACCAAAATATATACTCCCGCCAACCTCACGGTAAATACAACATTCTATTGTGTAGTTACCAGTGGTTCTTGCGGAACAGTTACAACTCCAACAGACACTATTACCGTTTATACCAATTTGACTGCCGCTATCAGTGGCGGATCTACTTCTATTTGTTATAATACCGCACCGGGAACCTTCACGGCAACAGGTGGCGGTGGAAGTGGTATATATACCTATTTGTGGTACAAGAATGGTATAGCAACCGGAGTTACAACTCAAACCTACGCTCCCGGCAATCTGACGGCAAACGCAAGCGTTTATTGTGCAATAAGCAGCGGAACCTGTGGTCCGGTTAATACTCCAACCATCACAATTTCGGTTATGAGTAATATTATTGCCAATATCAGTGGTGGTAATTCACCAATCTGTTATAACACTGCTCCGGGAACATTCACGGCAACTGCCAGTGGAGGCAATGGTTCGTACACTTATTTATGGTATAAAAATGGTATCTCGACAGGGATCACTACCCAAACCTACACTCCGGGCAACCTGACAATAACTTCAACGTTCTATTGTGCTGTTTCAAGTGGCTCCTGCGGACCTGTAAATACCCCAACCACTACAATAACCGTTTATGACAATATTGTTGCTACAATTAGCGGCGGAACATCACCAATATGTTATAATTCTTTACCCGGAATGTTCACAGTTAATGCTACAGGAGGTACAGGTACTTATTCCTACATGTGGTATAAAGATGGTGTTTCGACAGGGATAATAGCTCAAACCTATACTCCAAACGATCTGACAGCAACTACAACATTTTACTGTGTTGTTACCAGTGGATCATGCGGACCGGTTAGTACTCCTACGATCACCATAACGGTTTATGGCAACCTAACTGCTGCTATCAGTGGCGGGACCTCACCTTTATGTTATAATTCTTCACCCGGAACTTTCACAGCAACAGCTGGTGGCGGAACGGGTAGCTATACATATTTGTGGTATAAAGATGGTGTTTCAACAGGGGTTACAACACCAACTTATTCCCCCGGGAACCTGACAGCTACTTCAACATTCTATTGTGCAATAACCAGTGGAACATGCGGTACAGTCAACACACCGACAACCACCATAACTGTTTACGGCAATTTAACTGCAACTATAAGCGGTGGCACTTCGCCTATCTGTTATAACAGTTATCCCGGAACACTGACTGTAACAGCAGGTGGTGGAACAGGTACCTATACGTATCTATGGTATAAAGATGGAATATCGACAGGTATTACAACCCAGATATACTTCCCCGGAAACCTGACCACAACTACAACATTCTATTGTGTTGTAACAAGTGGATCTTGCGGATCGGTTACCAGTGCAACAACCACAATAACGGTTTACAACACACTGACAGCAGGAATTAGCGGAGGTACATCACCTATTTGTGCCAACACTTCACCGGGAACACTCACTGCAACAGGCAATGGTGGTTCAGGATCGTATACTTACTTATGGTATAAGAACGGAACAAATACGGGTGTAACTACTCAAACGTATGCTCCCGGCAACCTGACATCAACATCTACTTTCTATTGTGCTGTAACAAGCGGATCATGCGGAACGGTCAATACATCAACAATTACTATAACCGTTAATCCAACGTATTCGTTTACTGAAAACCATACGATATGTCATGGAGATGTTTACAACTGGCATGGAACCAACTATTCCACCGGAGGAACCTATACTGCAAACTACACTACTATCCATAGCTGCGACAGTATTTACACATTACATTTAACCGTAAATACAGTTGATGCCAGTGTTACAGTTTATAACAATATGATCACTGCAAATGCAACAGGAGCAACTTATCAGTGGGTTGATTGCAATAATGCTTACGCACCAATGAGTGGCTATACTTCTCAAAGTTTCTCAGCTACATATGATGGAAACTATGCAGTTATTGTAACAATAGGCTCCTGCTCCGATACTTCTGTTTGTGTTCCAATTCTTACTGTGGGAATTCCGTCTTCACAGGAAGAACAAATATCAATCTATCCTAATCCCGTATCTGAAGAGTTAACAATTGAAATTAGCGGAAATAAAGAAACCAAAGAATTTGAGATCATTAATTCAATTGGTCAGATTGTTTTCGTTGGTAATATGGTAGAAAAAACCACCGTGAAAATGGATAGTTATGCTACCGGCATATACTTTGTTAAACTCCAAAGTGGCGGAAATATCACGTATAAGAAAATTATTAAGGAATAATTATCCGGGCATAATTAAACTTATATTAATGAAAGGCTTGTCTGAAAAGACAGGCCTTTCTTTTTATTTTTTACAATATCTAATCATATCCTGAAAAAATCAATTTATTTCCCGATAGTAAAAAGCATTTAAATCTGGCTTAAACCACATAAAATAATTAAGATAATAATGGTATAATTACAATTTTTTTCTACTTTTGCAGCTTCAAACCAAAAAATCATGGCATCAAACGTTTCTATTTTTTCGGGTAGAGCAACACGTTATCTGGCTGATAAAATTGCCGAAAGTTATGGCAAAAAGCTGGGTAATGTTTCGTACGCCTGTTTCAGCGATGGCGAATTTCGTCCTTCATTCGATGAAACGATCCGCGGCGACGAGGTGTTTATCATACAATCTACTTTTGCTCCTGCCGAAAATTTACTGGAATTGTTTATGATGATCGATGCCGCTAAAAGAGCATCTGCCCGTCATATTATTGCCGTTATACCTTATTTTGGGTTTGCCCGTCAGGACCGTAAAGACAACCCCCGGGTTCCTATTACATCAAAATTAATTGCCGATCTTCTCACTAAAGCCGGAATCAACAGATTGATAACAATGGATCTTCATGCCGATCAGATACAAGGCTATTTTGATATCCCCGTCGACCATCTTTATGCTTCATCAGTGTTTGTTCCTTATTTAAAAAGCTTGAATCTTCCGAACCTCACTATGTCATCCCCCGATACAGGCGGAACTCGCAGAGCTGGTACTTATGCCAAATTTTTAGATGCCGAATTGGTGATCTGTTTCAAACAACGTCCCAAACCTAATATGGTTGGGAACATGATAGTGATCGGTGATGTGGTTGGTAAAAACGTTGTTCTGGTAGATGATATTATCGACACAGCCGGAACCATCACAAAAGCTGCCGGTCTTATTAAAGATCAGGGTGCAGCAAGTGTGAGAGCTCTTTGCACTCATGCCGTTTTATCGGGCAGTGCTTATGAAAAAATTGAAAATTCAGCTTTGAGCGAAGTGATCGTTACAGATACACTTCCCCTTAGAAACGAAAGCAGTAAAATAAAAGTTTTATCAACAGCCGAGATTTTTGCAGATGTCATCACCAGCGTGGTGAACTGCGAATCTATCAGTTCGCATTTTAAATTTACAACCTAACAATAATTAATTAACTAAAAAAAAACAAATTATGAAAGTAGTATCAATGAGCGGTTCCCTTCGCGGGAACGTAGGGAAAAAAGATGCTAAACAAATTCGCAAGAACGGTGGCGTTCCTTGTGTGATTTATGGCGGAAAAGAACAAATTCATTTTTTTACCGATGCGAAAAGTTTTCTGAAAGTGGTTTTCACACCTGAAGTTTGCTTTATTCATATCGATATCGAAGGTAAAAAATATGAAGCTATTCTTCAGGATATTCAATATCATCCTGTAACAGACAATATTTATCATGCCGATTTCATGGAGATCGATGCCAATAAACCTATCGTGATGAGCGTACCGGTTAGAGTTACCGGAACGGCACCCGGTGTATTAAAAGGTGGACGCATAGTGCAGAAATTCCGCAAATTAAAAATTAAAGCATTACCTTCACAAATGCCGGAATTTATCGAAGCCAGTATCGAAGGGTTCGAAATCGGACAAGCGGTAAAAGTTGCTGATATTACCAGCGATAATTATACTTTACTGGATAATAAAAACAATTCTATTGTTGGTATCAGTGTTACCAGAGTTGTTGAAGAAGTTGCAGCAACAGAAACAGCTCCTGTAGCGGCAGCGGCAGCAGCTCCTGCAGCAACAGCAGCAGCTCCAAAAGTTGAAGCAAAGAAATAACATCTTTGAACAAATAAAAAAAAGCTGCCTTCGGTGAAAACTGCTGGCAGCTTTTTTTACTATCATAATATTGTATGGATCCTTCTGAATCTAAAAAATTTTTAATTGCTGGTCTGGGAAATATAGGGGACGAGTATGCAAACACACGTCACAATATTGGATTTGTGGTTCTGGATGCATTGGCACAAGAACTCAAAACTACCTTTCAGAGTGGTAGATATGGTGCTGTAGCCAATGTTCGGTTCAAAGGAAGATCGCTGGTATTGCTTAAACCTTCAACCTTTATGAATTTGAGCGGAAAGGCGATAAAATATTGGATTACTGCTGAAAATATTCCCCTTGAAAACACTCTGGTTGTTCTCGATGATCTCGATCTGCCTACTGGAAATCTGCGTATGAAAAAAAAAGGCGGTGATGCTGGACATAATGGGTTAAACCATATTATCATGATGACCGGTACAGAGGAAATCCCACGACTGAGAATTGGTGTTGGAAATGAATTTGCAAAGGGATACCAGATTGATTATGTCTTGGGTAAATGGACCAAGGAAGAAGAAAAGATCATGATCCCTCGCATAAAAACAGCAGTTGATGCTATTAAAAGTATTATTTGCGAAGGTGTTGATAAAGCAATGAACCAATACAATAATAAGTAGTATTTGAATTTAGAAATTTCAATACTGAACTTGCTGTTATTTTAATAATTTTTCTACTAAAACCGGAACACCAAGTCCGGCTTTTTCTTTTATTACAATAAGGTTGCTAAAATTAGAGGCGTTAGCCGCATTGGGGTCGATATAATATTTCGGAATATTTTGTGGTGCATAATTTATCAAGCCTGCTGCCGGATAAACATTCATTGAAGTACCAATAATCATTGCTATATCTGCCTTGCGAATTAATTCGGTTGCTTCAATAATTTTAGGGACTGCTTCGCCAAACCAAACAATATGAGGTCTTAGTTGTGAACCTTTTTCGCAGATATCACCCGTCAACAGATCTTTGTATCCGATATCGTAAACAAGTTCATCATCGATCGAACTTCTTGCTTTTGTCAGCTCGCCATGAAGATGTAATATTTTTGTCGATCCGGCACGTTCGTGCAAATTATCTACATTTTGAGTTATGATCTGCACATTAAATTTTTCTTCGAGTTTAGCCAAAGCATAGTGAGCAGCATTAGGTTCAACAGTTGCTAGTTGACGCCTGCGTTGATTGTAAAAATCGAGAATAAGTTTGGGATTGTTTTGCCATGCAGCATAAGTAGCAACATCTTCAATACGGTATTCCTCCCAGAGGCCATCACTATCTCTAAAGGTCCGGATTCCGCTCTCAGCACTTATCCCGGCACCTGTTAATACAATAATTGTCTGCATTAATAAAACAATAAATACTGTTGAACTTCCTTGTATTATTTTTGAACTCTGGTAAAATATTCCGATCTCCCGATTAAAGAGAATCCAACATATCCATGAATTTCCAGTACGTTTCGTTCAATAAGTTTAAGCCAGCATGAGTATTTATTTCCCGAATTCTGAGCATCATAAACCTTTCCGTCTACATATTTTCCGGTTCCAGAGTTATAAGTAAAATCTGTAAAGAGAATCAAATTTTGAAGAAGCCTGCCTCGAAGAGCTGGATTCGGATTATGTTTGTCACGTTTAGGTTTGCCGTCTTCAGGATCGTTCGGATTTTTCAACCAACTAACCATAGCATAGTAATAACCACCACTCCGAAAAAAGGTCATTTTACCATCATTATTGGGTGTCCACCATTCACCACAAATATCATCAGCTTTGGATTTGGTTTGAGCGACTAATTTATTATCTTGAAAGATTAAAAAAAATAATAAAGTAACAGTAATACTAAACTGTAAACAATTTTTTAGGTTTTTCCTGGTTTTATTATTCATACCAACTTAGATAAAATAAAGAATATTTATCCCAACATAAAAGCGATTTCAAAACTATACTATTTATTTTAAAAATCGAAAAGAAATATTTCAAAGTATGAATTTTTTTTTGAATAACGCTTTTAATAGATTGAAAATGATAACTAAATGTATAATAAAACGAAAACATAATAAAATCCTTTTTGCACTTAACAAAAAAATGTATTTTTACAAAGTCATTGTAATTGTTTTACCTAAAATTTAAATATCTATGGAAAAAATTCAATTAAACCTTGAAAATTTAAACAACGCATTTCCCGAAAATTTTACTCCGGAACAAATAGCAAAAGCAAAAACGTTATTCCTAAAAAAATTAGCTGAAAGTGCACATCGTTTTTACGAAGGTAAAATTCAAACCGTTCCGAAAGCTCCGGTGATTGGGTTCAACTGGTTTAATGTTTGGTATACACCAGGTGTGTCAAAGGTTTCAACTACTATTCGTGACAATGTTGATACATCATTTCAGCTAAGCAATCGGGGAAATTTTGTGGCTGTTGTGAGCGATTCAACCCGTGTTTTAGGTGATGGTGATTGCGGTCCTTCCGGTGGGTTAGGCGTTATGGAAGGGAAAGCCTTTTTAATGAAATATTTGGGTGGCATTGATGCAGTTGCTCTATGTGTTGATAGCAAAAACGAAAAAGGGGAAAACGATCCGGATAAAATTATTCAATTTGTAAAAATGGTTCAACATAGTTTTGGAGCAATTAATCTGGAAGATATTTCACAGCCAAACTGTTTCAAAGTATTGGATGTGCTGCGGGAAGAATGTGATATACCAGTTTGGCACGATGATGCTCAGGGAACCGCTTGTGTTACGTTAGCAGGACTTTTAAATGCATTGAAATTGGTGGATAAGAAAATTTCTGATGCCAAGATCGTATTATTTGGTGCGGGGGCATCAAACACAACCATAGCCAGATTAATTATTACTGATGGCGGCGATCCTAAAAAAATCATCATGTTTGATACAAAGGGATCTTTGCATATTGACAGGGAAGATATTAAAAAAGACACACGTTTTTATCGTAAATGGGAACTTTGTGAAAAAACAAATCCTAATAAAATTATGACCATCGAGGAAGCCATGAAAGGTGCCGATGTATTAATTTCTTTATCAACACCGGGTCCTGAAACCGTAAAAAAAGAATGGGTAGCAAGCATGGCTGAAAAAGCAATTGTATTTGCTTGTGCCAATCCTGTGCCGGAAATTTATCCCTATGCTGCAAAAGAAGCAGGTGCATATATTGTAGCAACCGGTCGTGGAGATTTTCCGAATCAGGTAAACAATTCCATTGGATTTCCAGGAATTTTAAAAGGTGCATTAATGGTTCGTGCCAAAAAAATTACGGACAATATGGCAATTGCAGCAGCGCATTCATTAGCCGATTATGCTGAAAAAAGAGGTATCAACCCCGAAAATATTGTTCCGAATATGAACGAAGCATCAGTATTTCCGGAAGAAGCTGCCGATGTTGCTATGCAGGCAATAAAAGATGGTGTTGCACGCATTCATATCTCGCGCGAAGATGCATTTGCTAAAGCAGAAAAAGATATCAAAGAGGCACGTGCAATGACTCAAACTTTAGTTGACAATGATTTTATCAAGCAACCTCCTCAAATTATGTTGCAGGAGGCTATTGATTGGGCTATTCAACAAGTTTCTTAATTTTGTAATGTTTTTATTGAAGCATGATATATTTTATTGAAGGTACATTAGTAGAAAAAAACCCGGCGTATGCCGTTGTCGAAACGGGCGGAATAGGATATTTAATGCACATATCATTAAATACGTATTCAAAACTAAAAGAGCTAGGTACAATTTGCCGATTGTTGACATATATGGCAATAAAAAACGAAGCTGCAACACCGGTCGGTGTGACATTATATGGCTTTTATTCCGCTGAAGAACGTGATCTTTATATCAGCTTAATTTCTGTAAACGGAGTCGGAGCTAATACAGCACGATTGATACTTTCGTCTCTTACTACTGACGAAGTTATTTCTGCAATAGCAAATGGGCAGGTTGCAATATTTGAACGCGTAAAAGGTATCGGCTCTAAAACTGCTCAAAAGATAATTATCGATCTGAAAAATAAGTATACAAAAATAGCTATTCAACAGGATATTTTATCGACTGTACACAATACAAATAAAGAAGAAGCGTTATCAGGATTAGTGATGTTGGGCTTTAATAAAAATATTGCAGAAAAGACACTTGATAAAATTATCAAATCAGATTCTGAAAGTAGCTCGGTTGAAGAATTAATCAAAAAAGCACTTAAAATATTATAAACAGGTAGAACAAAACAGATTTCTTTTTGAAACTTACTAAATATATAGTTCGATTTTTGGCTGTTGCTTGCATATTATCAATAGCATGGGCAAGTACAATAGATGTAAAACCTAACTATCGTTACTTAACAAACAAACTTATCACTCCCCCGGATACAAATCCGCCGGATACTACATTACCTTTTCCTTTCCATGATAATTCAGGAGATCCATACAGCACCCAACAAAATGGTGGTTTGTATCTTAACACGCCTTCCAATATTAAAACAGATGTAATTTACGATCCTGATGATAATGAGTATATATTAAGAAGTACTGCCGGAACACTTGATACACGCCAGCCAACGTATATGTCTTTTGGTGATTATCAACAATATGATATGGATCAGGCCATGCAAAAATACTGGCGCGAAAAAACAAAAGCAAACCGCATAACAAAAGGTAATGGTAGTCTTATCGGTCCGATCAGGATTAATAATAAGACCTTTGGTGATATATTTGGAGGAAATACTATTGACATCAAACCTACCGGATCTGCAGAACTTATCTTTGGCGTTATTTCGACCAATACAAAAAATCCGGCACTCGATGTAAAACAACGCCGATCGACCAATTTTGATTTTCAGGAAAAGATACAAATGAATGTTACGGCAAAAATTGGAGATAAAATTCAATTTGGCGTAAATTATAATACGGAATCCTCTTTCGATTTCGAAAATAAAATGAACCTGAAATACGAAGGTAAAGAAGACGAAATCATTCAATTGATCGAAGGTGGAGATGTTTCACTACCGCTGACTACTACGCTTATAACCGGAAATCAATCACTTTTCGGGATAAAAGCCAAACTTAAATTTGGCAGATCGACCATAACCGCACTTTGGGCTCAACAAAAAAGTAAAACGCAAAATATTACGGTATCCGGTGGAGCCCAAACCAGTACATTTGATGTGAAAGCTGATGCATACGAAGAAAATAAACACTTTTTTCTCTCACAATATTTTCGCGATAATTATGAAAATGCTTTAAAAAAGCTCCCTATTGTAACCTCCAACATCAATATTACAAATATTGAACTTTGGATTACCAATATTGGTGCTGCAACAACAGATAATAGAAATATTGTTGCTTTTCAGGATATAGGTGAAGGTCAAAAGATCTATAACCCGAATATTTATTCCACAGGATATTATCCGAGTAATCACGCAAATAATTTGTACTCATTAAATGGCTCATCTTATATTGATATTTCTCAAATACGGATTCTGAATAATGTAAATAATTATTTGGCTGCAAAAAGTTTTTCAAATGGTGTAGATTACGAAAAAGTAGAACTTGCCCGAAAACTTCAGCCATCAGAATATACATTTAACAGCAAAATTGGATTTATTTCTTTGAATACTTCACTCAATTCTGATCAGGTTCTCGCAGTTGCATATCAATATACTCTTGTTGGCGATACAACAGTCTATCAGGTCGGAGAACTGACAAGTACCGGGGTTAGTGCACCCAGTTGTTTAATGGTTAAATTATTAAAAAGTACGTCTTTAAACACAAAGGTTCCATTGTGGAATCTTATGATGAAAAATGTTTATGCTATTGGTGGCTATCAGATTAATCCTGAGGATTTCCGTTTAAATGTATTATTTTCGGGTAACGACCAAGGAGTTCCAATGGGCTATCTAACGGAAGGTGCTGTAAATGCTGTACCACTTATCCGTGTTTTAGGTTGTGATCGTTTGGATATGAGCCAAAATCCGATTCCGGATGGAGTGTTTGATTTTATTGGAAATGCAGCAACTGCTGGAGGTTTGATCCAAGCTTCGAACGGCCGGATTTATTTCCCGGTATTAGAACCTTTTGGAAGTAATCTGAGAAAGGCCATTACAGGAGGAAACTCTTCTTTAAATTCAATTGCGGATAAATATTGTTACGATTCACTGTATACAATGACAAAAACAGGAGCACAACAATATCCGGATAAAAACAAATTTTCATTACAAGGTTTTTACAAATCAGCTTCCGGGGCAGAAATTTCATTAGGTGCAATGAATGTTCCTCAGGGATCAGTTAAAGTTACTGCGGGTGGCATTCCTTTAGCAGAAAACGTTGATTATACTGTAGATTATACCCTTGGAAGAGTAAAAATTATTAATCAGGGTGTATTAAATTCCGGAACTCCCATTAATATTTCACTGGAAAATAACAGTATGTTTAACATTCAGACAAAGACATTGATGGGGTTACGGTATGATTATATGATCAGTAAGAATTTTAATATAGGCGGTACTGTTTTAAATTTGACCGAAAAACCCTTAACACAAAAAGTAAATTATGGGGATGAACCTATTTCTAATACGATCTGGGGAGTTGATGGTGCCTATTCTACGGATGCCCGTTGGTTGACAAAGCTGGTAGATATGATTCCTTTAATTCAAACTAAGGCTCCTTCTTCTATCAATATGAATGGCGAATTTGCAAATCTTATTCCCGGACATTCAAAGGCGATCGGTAAATCCGGAACTACTTATATCGACGATTTTGAAAGCAGTAATTCGAGCATCGATCTAAAAAATGTAGGTAGTTGGTTTATGGCAAGTACACCTCAGGGTCAAACGGACCTGTTTCCTGAAGGAGCAATCAATAGCGGACTTGCTTTTAATTATAACAGAGCAAAATTTGCTTGGTATGTGATTGACCCTTCAGTGTTTTTCAGAAATAACAATCAGTTACCTCCTAATATTACAAAAGACGATATTTCAAATCATTTTGTTCGTGAGGTTTTTGAACAGGAAGTTTTCCCTAATAAACAACCTGTTGATGGCCAGCCATCGGATATAGCCGTTTTAAATCTTGCTTATTACCCCAGAGAAAGAGGACCGAACAATTATGATGTAACCGGTTCGGAAGGATTTTCGGCTGGTTTAAATGCAGATGGAACACTTGCTGCTCCTGATTCCCGCTGGGCAGGAATGATGCGCAGGATTGAATCAACCGATTTTGAAGAAACCAACGTAGAATATATTCAATTCTGGATGATGGACCCGTTTGTTTATAATACATCAGCTGTTGGCGGACAAATGTATATTAATTTAGGCGATATCTCTGAAGATGTTCTGAGAGATTCGCGTAAAAGTATAGAAAACGGATTACCCGCAAATGGGGACACTACAGGTGTTGTTGATTATACAATGTGGGGGTTGGTTCCTAAATCTCAACCTTTAACCAATTCCTTTGATAATAATGAATCATCACGTCAATATCAGGATGTCGGACTTGATGGTTTGCGCGATGTGGATGAACGCAATTATTTCAGTGCATATATCAACAAAGTGTTGGCTGCTTTTCCGGGATCACAGGCATTGACCAATGCAACGGCGGACCCGTCAGGAGATGATTTTCATTATTTTCGTGGACCAGATTATGACAATCAGAGTAAAACTATTTTACAACGGTATAAAAATTTTAATAGTACAGAAGGAAATTCCCCAACAGATGCTCAGACTCAGGCGAATTACGGAGTTAGTTATCCCATGCAGTCTACGACCTTACCTGATGGCGAAGATATTAACAGGGATAATACGTTAAGTGAAAGTGAACGTTATTTCCAATATCGAATAGATCTAACTCCAAGCAAAATGTTGGTTGGGCAGAATTATATCACCGATATGCTGGATGCTACAACAGGGACACTCCCTAATGGTTCTTCGGGCACTGTGCGTTGGTATCAGTTTAAAGTACCTATTCAATCTCCTGATAAAATAGTTGGCGGAATTCAGGATTTTAAATCGATCCGTTTTATTAGAGTCTTTTTTAAAGGCGTTACCGATTCCCTTATTTGCAGATTTGCTACATTTGATCTGGTTCGTGGTGACTGGCGGCGTTATAATTATGCATTATTAAGCCCGGGAGAATATATTCCAAATGATGACCAAACTTCTACGACTTTTGATGTTTCGGCAGTTAACCTTGAAGAAAATGGTCAACGTTCACCTATTCCTTATGTTCTACCTCCCGGAATTGACCGGGAAACAAATGCTGCTAGTACAACATTACAGCAACTTAATGAACAATCACTTTCTTTAACGGTATGCAACCTGATGGATGGTGATGCACGGGCAGTTTATAAAACCTGCGATTTTGATATGCGTCGTTTTAAAACATTAAAGATGTTCGTTCATGCTGAAGCGCACAATAGTCAAAATGATATCAAAGATGGTGACCTAAATGTTTTTATTCGTTTAGGTTCTGATTTTAAAGATAATTATTACGAATACGAAATACCTTTAGAAATCACACCTTGGTTTGAAAGTGATCCGGATAAAATATGGCCTGAAAACAATAGAATGGAAATTACCTTGGACGACTTGGTACAAGCAAAGAAAAACAGAAATATTCAACTGAGAGAAGCCGGTTCTGGCGTTTCATTATCTTTACCTTTCATTAGTTATGATAGCAAGAATAATAAGATATCTGTTATTGGAAATCCAAGTATCAGCGATGTAAAAGTAATAATGATCGGGCTCAGAAATCCAAAACGAGGAAATAGTAAATCAATTGATGATGGTAAAGATAAATGTGCAGAAGTATGGGTTGATGAATTGCGTTTAACTGATTTTAATCAGAGTGGAGGGTGGGCTGCTACGGGTCGGATTGCGGCAACCCTGGCCGATTTTGGAAATTTAAGTTTAGCTGGTGCTATCAGTACTCCAGGATTTGGAAGCATTGATAAAAAGGTTAATGAACTCCAAAAGGAAACAATTATTTCCTACAATATCGCCACTAATCTTGAGCTTGGTAAATTTTTCCCTCAAAAATGGGGAGTAAAAATTCCTATGCACTTTGATTATTCTGAAATAAGAAGCACACCTGAATATAGTCCTCTTAATCCAGATGAGTTCTATAAGGATGAAATTAGTACGTTCGCAAATAAGAACGATCGCGATTCAATCAGAAAAATAACTCAGGATGTTATTACACAAAAAAGTTTAAATTTCATGAATGTGAGAAAAACAAAAGTGGGGGCTTCTACAAAAAACCACATTTATGATCTGGAAAACTTTGACTTATCATATGCTTATACCGAATTGTATCATAGAAATATTGATATAGAATATGATCGAAAAACAACACATGTAGGAGGATTAGGGTATAATTATACGGCTACTCTCAAACCAGTGAAACCTTTCGATAAATGGAAACTTATTTCTAAATCAAAATGGCTGCGCATAGTTAAAGATTTCAACTTTTATTATATGCCCAAAATGCTTTCGTTCAGAACCGATTTGAACAAGAATTTTGAAGAAAATTTATTACGAAATAAAACAAATGCAATTATTATTTTAGAACCTACTTATATCAAACATTTTGGATGGACTCGCGATTATGGTTTGAAATGGGATCTTACACAAAATCTGAAACTCGACTATCAGGCACATGCTATTGCATTAATTGATGAACCTGCCGGGAAGGTTGATAAAAGTGTTCCTGATTATAAAGAAAAAAGAGATTCTATTTGGAATAACGTTTTGAATTTTGGTCGTATGACTAATTATACTCAAACTGTCGATATTAATTATACTGTACCTATAAATAAAATACCAGCATTTAATTGGTTAAACTTAACGGCACGTTATGGTGGTACCTATAATTGGCAAGCTTTGCCATTAACCACTAATGATGCTGGGACCATTATCGACAATCCATTGGGGAATAAAATTGAAAATTCAAATACAGAGCAATTAAACCTTACAGGAAATTTGGTCAATTTATATAATAAAGTTGGGTATTTGAAAAAGATCAATGATAAAAATAAAGGAGGAGGGAAGGATGTCAATAAGAAGAAGTCAAATATGCCAGCTACTGCTGAAGATTCAATTAAACCCAAAGTAAATTACTTTAAAACAATTATCGACAATACATTAAGATTGTTAATGAGCATCAAAACCGTTAATATTTCATATCAGGAAAGCAACGGTCGTGCATTACCCGGCTTTATGAACAAACCGGTTGCTTTAGGAATGGATTGGAAAACCATGTCGCCTACTTTGGGATTTGTATTTGGCAGCCCGGGAGATATGTTTGCTTCAACGGGTGATATTGTTGGGAGGGCGTTTGAAAAAGGATGGATATCACATGATACCACTTTAAATACTCCATTTGCTATAAAACAAACAAAAGTTTTGAATGGCCAGATATCTTTAGAACCAATAAACGGATTAAAGATTGATATCACTGCAAATACAAATTTTGCGAAACAAAACCAGGCATATTATAGATATTTGGGTGATAATCAGATGAGTGAACCTTTTTCTATGGTTGAAACCGGAAATTTCAGCATGACTGTTATTGCCTGGAAAACTGCTTTTAAAAAGGATAATAAAGATAATTCATCGGATATTTTTAATTTGTTCAAAACAGATCGTTTAATAATTGCAACACGTCTGGCTGAACTAAATCCACATTCAACACACCTTATTGTTGATTCTACAAAATTCCCTGATGGTTATGGGCCTACATCACAAGATGTTCTTATTCCTGCTTTTTTGGCTGCTTATTTAGGAAAAGATCCTAATAAAATATCTCTTTCACCATTTTCGGAAAAGATATTGAAGGAGATACCTCTGCCTAACTGGAGAATAACATACAATGGTCTTACCAAGATCGGATTTATCAAAAGATACTTTAAATCTATTACCTTAAGCCATACATATCGGGCTACTTATAATGTAAGTTCTTTTAATACCAATGTGGTTTATAAGGAAGATGATGATGGTTATGCGTTTATTAGAGATCAGATCGGAAATTTCCTTTCTAAAAAAGAGATAGGTCAAATATCCATTACAGAGCAATTTAGTCCACTTTTAGGGATTGATATGACAATGGTAAACAGCTTATTGTTTAAATTTGAATGGAAGAAATCGAGAAATTTAGGCTTGAGCTTTGCCAATAATCAACTTACTGAAATATCTACTAATGAATATATTATCGGAGCAGGATATCGTATCAAAGATGTATCTTTCTCTATCAAAATGGGTGGAAAGCTAAAACCAATAAAGAGCGATCTGAATCTAAAAGCAGATTTTTCTATCCGGCAAAATAAAACCACACTTAGAAAATTAGTAGAAAATCAGGACCAGGTTTCTGCAGGTGGTCAGATTTTATCTATTAATATTTCTGCCGACTATCAGATAAGCGAAAAATTCAATATCCGTGCATTTTACGATCATATTATAAATACTCCTTATGTTTCTTCTCAATACCCTAATTCAAATATTAATGGAGGTATAAGTTTACGGTTTACTCTTGCTCAATAAAAAGTTACTGTCCGATTGTAAAAAATAGTATTTTTGAAAAAATTTTAAATAATAATTAAAAATGAAAATAGCAGATAATTTATTGTATACTGAATCCCACGAATGGGTTAAAGTTGATGGCGATGAAGCTTACATCGGAATCTCTGATTTTGCTCAGCACGAATTGGGAGACATTGTTTTTGTTGAAGTTGATACGGTTGGTGAAACTATGGGTAAGGGTGAAACTTTTGGAACTATCGAAGCTGTGAAAACAGTGTCTGATATGTATTTACCCGTTAGCGGTGAGATTTTGGAATTTAACACCCTGATCGAATCGAATCCTGAAACCATCAATAAAGATCCTTATGGTGAAGGCTGGATCGTTAAAGTAAAAATGACCAATAAAGCCGAACTGGATTCTTTGATGAAAGCCGATGTCTATAAGTCACATGTTAATGCATAATTAATTCATAAAATACTTTAAAAGCTCCGTACAGATTGTCGGAGCTTTTTTTGTATCATAAATAGTTCAAAAAAGCGTTACTACTAAGGAATATTTTCATAAAGGATTATTTTCAGATAAATGCTTAAATTTATCCTTTTGTTTTTTGGCATTATGCTTGAAGAGATAATATAGAATTACAACTTGATGAATAGCAACGATCGTTATAACGAGATCATTTTTTATTATAGAAACAAACTCTATGGCGCCTATGTGATGCGCAAAAACTATAGAAAACAGTTGTTCTATTCGCTGCTAATTGCTGTTTTTGTTTTTATAATGGCTTTTGCTGTCCCCTTATGGTTACATAAACTTTCGGAACGACAACTTACCGAAAGTCCTGTTTATTCCGAATTTATGGTTACACCACCTTTAGACAAAATACAACCCGATAATGAGGTTAATCCTGAACTTTTGAAGCTAATTAAAAAAGCAAAATTCGTTGCCCCTGTGGTTGTAACCGATTTAGACGAGACCAAGGATAATACTGATGAAGATGCTCAGGCTGCCGATTCGGCAAATAACGGAACCAGTTATAATGGCAGTAAGAATGGAGTTCTGGATGGTAATGGAAGCGACGACAATGCAATTTACACTTACGTTCAGGAGATGCCTGAATTTCCCGGTGGTGATGTTGCTTTCAGTAATTTTCTGCAGAAAAATATCAGATATCCGCAATTAGCTCTGAAAAACCGAATTCAGGGAAGAGTTTATGTTTCTTTTATTGTAGAAAAAAATGGAACAATTTCAAATATTAAGATATTGCAAGGCATAGGTGCTGGTTGTGACGATGAAGCGTTGAGAGTGATGCGTTTAATGCCTAAATGGAAAGCAGGAAAAAATCAGGGGCACGAAATTAGAGTTATTTTCCAAAAACCTATTAACTTTGTGCTTCAAACAAAAAGTTTATAATATGGGAACACATGCCGAAACAGATGAACATTTAGACCCCGAAACTAAAGCCTATAACGATCTTATCAATGCGGGCAACGATTACGTGAAAATACAACTATATGCTTATGCCATAAAAAAATATAAGCAGGCATTATTAGTTAAACCATACGATAAGTATGCCAATGCCCAGATATACATGTGTAAAGCTAAATTTCGTAAGGATAATATGATCCTTGCAGCTATTGCATTAGTTGCTGTTATTGCTGTTTCACTTGTGATCTTTTTAAAATAAGATTTTTTCTTTTTTTTCAAATCTCTCGCATTTATTTTTGGCAACAGTTGTTGCTTTAATATTGTGTATCTACAACACATTATTCTGCTGCTCTTCCATAAGCTGATCCATAATTACTTTTACTAATAAAGCCAATTTTTTATTTTCTTCCATCATTTGGGATACATACAACAGCGCCTAATGTTGCTTCACAAAACTCATCACCTTTATATAGCTGCATAACTTGTCGATTTCATCATCGGTGAGATCGTGAGCCATAACTTTCAGGTTTAAATAAAAGGATAATGTTGCTAAAAAACGATTGGAAATATTTGAAGGGGAAGATAATTTATGAAAACATTACTTAAATAGGTGTAAACTAAAATGATATTACTGACCAAGGGATAAAACAATACGGTTTTGCAGTTCGAAATTTCGGTTTTGTTCGTTGCAATATTGATCCTGACAATATCAATATTGATCCTGTTCATTGCAATATTGGTTTAATCAATATCAATATTGATTCTGTTCTTTGCAATATTGGTTTAATCAATATCAATATTGCTTTTGTTCTTCGCAATATTGGTTTAAACAATTTCAATATTGCTTTTGTTCTTCGCAATATTGGTTTAATCAATATCAATATTGCTTTTGTTCTTTGCAATATTGGTTTAATCAATATCAATATTGCTTTTGTTCTTTGCAATATTGGTTTAATCAATATCAATATTGTTTTTGTTCTTTGCAATATTGATTTAATCAGGTTCAATATTGTTTCTGTTGGTTTCAATATTGTAAGCGTAAAATATAATATTTATCAGTGTTACCCCAAAATAATAAAGGATTTACGTTAAAGAGACATGGGTTAAAATAAGAAGAACATGAACTTTGCACTGCTTATAAAAAAACATAAGGCTATCGGTCGCAACAAGAACCTTGTTCAACTTTTGCACAAACATCAACTTTTTAATGCGCTTGTATATGCCACCAATCGTTTTTATGAGCTAGCAAAACAAAACTTCCAGCAGCTTTTTGATGAATTGGTTCAAAACTACAGTGCGGTGGTTGCCTTGTTTATGCAGGATGTTAAAACCAACGCCCAGCGCGAAGAAAATGCCGGAAGCCTGCTTCATTTTATTTCGTGCCTTATATAGGAAGCCATTCGCTATTCACAACCCGAAAAAGCAATATATAGCAATCAACTCAAAGGCAATCTGCAGACCGATGGGTATGCAAACCCCAACAACGTGAATACCTATTGGATCACAAACAAAAATTATTGCTAAAAAAATCGGCTGGAATTTTGCAACCCCAGCCGAATTTCTATATTTAAAAAGATACTTTTAGTAGTAATTAATACGATTATCGGTTATATCCGTTTTATCTTTAATTGCCTTGAAAACCTCGTTGGTAACCCGCGAACGGAAATAGCTGTTCATTTGCATTTTTACCATATCGGTATTCATGGCAGCAGCAGGTTGAGCAATGTCATTTAATAAAATTTCATACACTGCCATTTTGCCTTTAATAGGTTCGGAAAGAACATTCTTTTTCAATGTAAAAATAGTTCCTATAAGTTCAGGTTCAGGACCGTATTTGGGGAAATTATAAGCCGAAAATGTTAGTTGGTCAACAGTATCAACCTTAGTGTTGAATTTTACAGCTAACTGTTGAATATCTTTTATAGTGTTGGTGGCAGTTTTAACTTTTTCAATAAGTTGGTCGGCTTTCTTTTCGCGTTTCACAAGCGGTTCGATATACGATTTCACTTGCTCTAGCGGAGCTATGCCCTTTTTGCGTTTTTCAACCACTGCCGCAACCACATATTTTCCGTTTTCATCAAAAACCTGTTCTGAAATCATTCCTTTTTCGGTTTTTTCGTCATAAGCCCAACGAATAATATCTCGGGCCGATTCAAGACCCGGTATGGTATAATCCATTTCTTTCACAAATTGAGCCGATCTTTTATTTAACCCTTTATCCGCAATGGTTTTCTTAAATTGTTCCATCGTTCTGTTGGTTCCTGCAAACTCACTTGCTTTGGCAAGATATTGATTAAAAGTTTCACTACTGGGTTTAATATCGTGTTTCACAATAGCAACTTTGATTTTCTTAATGGGTTCTTTTTTATCGGTAATATAAACTACATGATATCCCATTGAAGATTGTATAACCCTGAAATCACCTACTTTTGACTTATAGGTAGAATCATAGAAAAATTTATAATTGGCATCTCCGTCACCTATCCAACCAATTTCACCACCATCTTTCTTTGCTGACGGAAAATCAGATTTCACTTGGGCAATAGCTTTAAAGTTTTTAGGATCTTTTTTTACAACCTCAAATAAACTGTCGATTATCTTTTTTGCCTGATCTTTTGTACGTGTAATATTTTGTATAGGGTTCGGAGCATCTTTGTATGCAACCAGTATATGACTTATTTTGACAGAATCCGGACGATCTTGAATTTGCATCAATCGGGCCATATAATATGAATTGTTTTCAATATAAGGTGCTATAAAAGTTCCAACATTTGAAGCAAACATAACCGAATCTATTTTAACTGGTAAGCCACCTTTTTTATAAAAATTGCTGTCGTAAGGTGCATCGCTGTTTACTTTCATAAAGTTATCTATTTCATTACTGTTTGCTTTCTGAAAGTCAGCATAAATTCTACTCACATCTTCAGCAATCTTTTCCATGTCGGTTTTCGAAGGAAGTACTTCAAAGATCACATAATCCAGATCACGTGCATTTTCTTGTTCAAACTCATACTTATGTTCATCATAGTATTTTTGAAAATCAGCATCTGTCACAGAAATTGCACTATCGGAAATAGTTTGATATTTAACTCCAACACAAAGCATCTTGGCAGTTTTTGCAGATTCATCAGCTATACGTTGTAAAAAGACTTTTGGCATATAATACCCCTGAGAGACGAGTGTATTGTACTTTGTATTGATCCTATCATCCTTTATGGCTTGTTCCAAACGTTTCCATTGTTGTTTTTCCTCATCCTTCATCTGGTCGAAATTCTTGACAATATTTTGAATTTGCTGAATATTAACTTGCCCGGTATTTGGATCAGCAAAATTTTGCACGATAAAAGGATGCAGGTTTTTTCCCATCATCAGATCGTAAAGTTCTTCAGGGCTAATGGATGCTTTTGTTGTTTTTTCATGATCCTGTGCCAAGCCGAGTTCTTCATATTCTTTTTGCATGATTTGATCTTTCACCAGTTTATCCCAGGTAGAAACCATTATCTGAAAATTTTCGGCTGAGGTCAGATTTTCTTTTTTAGCCTGCTGCTTATATGATGTAACCTGTTCTTCCACTTTTTGGTCGAAATCTATCTTGCTGATCTTTTCCCCTGCAATTTTTGCAAAAAGCTGACTTTTATGTCCGGCTCCACTCTTTTTGAAAAAATCCTGAAGTACAAATCCCCCCAATGCTACACCAATTAAAATTACTAGTAACGCTGAATGTTTACGTATTTTACCAATTACTGCCATATATTATGTTTTTTAAACAAGTTTGCAAATGTACAACTTTAAGTTTTAAGTTAAAAAACTTTTTTACTCCGAAATCTTTCTATCATTATTTTTAATAAATCGTATTTGTTCAATCCGATTGTTCGTTGCTTTGATGATTGTAATATCAAAAGGAGGAATAATAATCGTTTCTCTTTGCTCCGGAAAACGTTCCAAATAAAAAATAATAAAACCAGCAAGCGTTTCATATTCCGGATTTTCAGGAATGTTTAACTTATATTTATTGTTCAAATAATCGATCTCAAGCCGTCCCGAAAAAATAAATTCATTTTCAGATATTTGTTTTTCAATAAGTTCGGGATTATCAAATTCATCATTAATTTCTCCGGTAATTTCTTCAATGAGATCTTCAATTGAAACCATGCCTGAAGTGCCGCCAAATTCATCTACCACAACTGCAATGCTTTTGTGTTGAACAATAAACATCTTTAATATCTCTTTTGCAAGTATTGATTGGGGAACAATAAGAACAGGCTTTTTTATTGATTTAATGCTTTGTGGTTTGTCAAACATGTCGAACGAATGAACATAGCCTATTATATTGTCGATATGCTGACGATAAACCAATATTTTCGAATGACCTGAATTCACAAATTTTGAAATTAATTCTTCAATAGTATCATTTTCATCAACTGCAACGATCTCGTTTCTGGGAATCATACATTCACGAACTTTTGTAAACGAAAAATCAATTGCATTCTGAAACATTTTTATTTCAGGCAAATGTTTTTCGTTTTCAGACTCCGAAATAGAATATTCTCTCACGTAATGATTTAGATCTGCAGCACTGAATTCGTATTTTTCATCGTTAAACTTAATTCTAAAGATGTATTGGAGTATAAATTCAGAGATCTCAACAAAGATAAATTGAATCGGAAAAAGTAAATAATACAGAACGAACAATGGAAAAATAAAAATCCGGAGAATTTTATTGGGATTTATTCTGAAAAAAACTTTGGGAGCAAATTCTGCAACAAAAAGTATCAATAATGTTGAAACAATTGTTTGTATTATCAATACGATAAAATCTGAATGTATGCTATCAGGAAGTAAATCTTTGATATAAGGCCCTATAATATGTGCCATGGTAATACCATAAATAACCAACGAAATTGTATTACCAAGCAACATGGTTGAGATAAAATCGGCAGGATTGTCTTTAAACCTCGACAACACTTTCCCGGAGAATAACCGGTTTTTTTTATCTAATTCTATCTTTAACTTATTCGCTGTGATAAAGGCTATTTCCATTCCGGAAAAAAAAGCAGAACTAATTATGGTTGTAATCGCTATAATAATAAATTTATCCATTAATTGCGCTTATTTTTCGCCTTCATTTTTATCGGTATTAATATAAAATGTACCTCTTGGTTTTTTGATCACCCATTTAATGAAAGATTCGTCAGCATCCATTCCTTCTCCATAAAATATTTTATCAGCGGTGGTAATTTTAACAAAAACATCTGTATAAATTCGTTTGGTCTTTTCGTCCCAGATCAATTGTTCTGTGTTCAGTTGTTCTCCTTTTTCATTCACCACCACCACATCATTTTTGGCTTCCATAACATCTTTCTTGTCGTATTTTATAGCGTACTTAGAGGTTAAATGTGTTTTTACCCGCATAGCGGAATCATAAAAAACCACATTTATTCCCTGCGGCATCTCATGATAAGGGTTTTTTCCCATGTAATATTTATATACAGGTGCTTTTATTATTGCTTGAATTTTTGCAGAATCACTATAAATTGTCTCAACATTTTTCCCCGATTCAACAGGAAGTGTATCAACAAATGTGATAGCATTAATATCTTCAAGCTTGTTTTTACATGAAAATAATAAAAGTATTCCTAAAAAAGAGCAAACAATTAAAGGCTTCAACAGAGGAACTCGCATCGAAATTTTAATTTAACTTTGGTCTGAAGAACCAGAATTCTCTAAACGAAAAGCCCAAAGTGAATTTAATATAATTTTCCTGAATCAGATCTTGATTAATTGTACCTTTTTTCCCTGCTTCTATGGCTAAATTGATCATGGTTCTGATCTTTCTAAGAGGAAATCCAATACCTATTGTAACACTGAAATCGTTGATCTTTGTGTTTTTGAGTTCCAGATTACTCTGTCCGTAATTAAACCCAAACCTGTAACTCATTTTTTTCCAATAATTAGTTAAAGAAGAATAATGAGGTATAATCTCTCCACCTATTGCAAAAGTAAAACTGTTGGCTAAAGAATCCGAAACTCCGAAACTTTTAAATTTTTTCCAGTTCTGCCAATCAAAATCAGCACCAACCATCCATGCATTCTTTTTCATAAAAGTAAGTCCGCCTCCTATGCTTAATGGCATTTTTATTGTTCCGCTGGCTTCATCAATATTAATTAATGTATCTTTAATACTTTCAACATCGCCACTTGCTGTGAAACGTTCGGCCAGTTGCGATTGTTTTGCACTTAAATTCGTAGGCAAATTAAACCTTGTCCCTAATGTTAATCCATATTTTTTCTTAATATTTATTTGATATTGTAAACCATAATCTAAATAAAGACTTGAGAGTCGCATTTTATTTATGACCCGAATATCGAAAGAATAACTTTGGTCTGGTGTATATATCGAACGATTTTTATTTGTTGAACCAAAAAGATAACCAACATTTAAACCTAACGACAAATGTTTAAATAATTTAAAAGAGGTTCCGATATAGGCTTTATTTATTCCGCCCGTAGCATCAAATTTTTCATTAACCTGACCAACATTATCCATGGTATCACGCGTAACTACCTGATATCCTGTCTTCGAATAAGGTAATATTCCTGCTGAAATTCCGCACCAATGGTTTACCGGAAAACCAAACAGCAAATATCCAACAGATGTATGATTGGTAAAAGCTTGTGTAGCAACCGACGATTGCAATTGGTTAAAATTACTGACCAAGCCGATATCAAAAATAAAAGTATTGGTATCAAACGCCGAATATGAAGCAGGATTCTCGTAATTGATAAAAGAAGGATTTCGAACACCCATTTTTATTCCACCCATTCCAGCAGAATATGCTGAATGATTATCTTGTATTTCTCCCAGACCGTAATAAGAATAAGGAGAACTGATACGTACGTCTTGTGCTGATGTTGAAAAAAATGTTGCTGTGAGCAAGATAAGAATCAAAAAGTATTTAATGTTTTTATTGATTGTCATTATAATCAAGAATTATTTTCAGACCTATTAAAACAATATTTGAAACTGCAAATATCTTATTTTTTAGTTTATTAACCAAATAATCTGCATCACCCCCTGATAAAACTATTGCAATTTGGGGAAAGTTATTGCGATATTGGTCAATGATACCATCAATTTCGGCAATAGTACCGTTAATAACACCTGACAATAAAGATTCCTGAGTATTTTTACCAATCAGAGTATTATAATCAATTAATTCTATTAACGGAAGTTTATCCGTAAAAGTATGTAATGCCGAAAAACGCATCTGTAATCCGGGCGAAATAGCGCCTCCTAAATATGCAGCTTTAGAATTTACAAAATCATACTTGATACAAGTTCCAGCATCAATTACCAAAACATCTTGGGTTGGAAATAAATTTTGAGCAGCAACTGCCGAAGCCAAACGATCTTTTCCAAGGCTTTCAGGAGAGTGATATTCGTTCTTTATTGGAATTGGGGTTGTATGATCAAAAACAATAAGCTTACATTTCGAACTCAAAAATGTTTCAATTTCTGTTTGATGATGAATAACGCTCGATAATATACAGGAAGAAATTGGGAATTTATTAAAAACTGATTCCAGCAATTTTGTTTCGAATTGTGTTGGCAATTCCAACTGAACTATCTCTTCACCCGAAAAAACAGCAATTTTTGGAAATGTATTACCAAGATCGATAATCAGTTTCATCTGATAATTATTAGCTTTGCAAAGGTAGCTTTATGATTGCAAGATAAGCTTTTTTTTCAAAATTTTTTGTGGAATAGATTTATTTAGTATTTTTGCAGTCCTTTTTAAAGGAGGCGACGTAGCTCAGTTGGTAGAGCAGAGGACTGAAAATCCTTGTGTCACTGGTTCAATTCCAGTCGTTGCCACTCTAAAGCACATCCAACGATGTGCTTTTTTTATTTAATTTTTTCTACCTTTGTTTAATATGCTTAAAGAATTTACTGCATTTATTAAGCAAAATGACCTTATCACCGCTAACGATAAGGTTTTGCTTACGATCAGCGGAGGTATCGATTCTGTTGTAATGGCAGAGTTGTTCAGTCGGGCAGGATTTGATTTTGCAATTGCACATTGTAATTTTTCTTTGCGCGGAGATGAATCCGATGCCGAAGCATTATTTGTTAAAGATCTTGCTATAAAAAAATATAAAAAAAATTTCTTTACCAAACGATTCGACACCGCTCTGTATTCAAAACAAAACAAACTTTCGATTCAGGAAGCAGCACGGAATCTTCGATATGAATGGTTCGAAGAGATCATGTCAAAACATGGCTTTGATTATATTGCAACTGCACATCATCGCGATGATCAGATCGAAACATTTTTTATTAATTTGCTTCGCGGAACAGGTATTTCAGGCTTAACCGGAATCTCTATAAAACAAAATCATATCATTCGGCCATTATTGTTTGCAAAACGAGACGAAATTGTAGATTTTGCAAACAAAGCAAAAATTCCTTTTCGCACCGATTCATCCAATGCTAGTAACAAATATTTGAGGAATAAGATTCGTCACAAATTGATTCCTTTGCTCGAAAGTTTAAATCCTCAGTTTTCGGATACAATAACGAACTCCATTTTCAATTTAAAAAACACTGAGACCATCTATCGTAAATACCTCGAACAGATTTCTCCTGTGGAAAAAACCGAAGCGGGACAAATAGTTATTTCTATAAAAAACCTACTGAAATTAATACCACTACCTCACTTTTTGTTTGAATATATTTCCCAATATGGATTCAATATCACCGATTGCTACGATATCTGTAAAAGTTTAAGTGCAATTTCAGGAAAACAATTTTTTTCAAAAACCCATTGTCTGCTAATCGATAGGGAGAAAATATTAATCGAGCCGCTGAACCCTACTTATGTCAATGAAGTTTATATCATTGAAGAAGAAACAAAAAGTCTGGAATATCCAATAAAATTAAAAATTTCAACTATTCACAATAGCAATAATAACTTGAATTCTGGAAAAAACACCGCGATGATTGATTTCGACAAGGTTAAATTTCCGTTAATTCTAAGGAAATGGGGAAAAGGTGATTATTTTTGTCCTTTGGGCATGAAAAGCAGAAAAAAACTGAGTGATTTTTTTATCGATAATAAAATTTCTCGGTTTGAAAAATCTAAGATATGGCTCTTGTGCTCGCAAAAAAAAATAGTTTGGATAGTGGGATATCGCCTCGATGAACGTTTTAAGGTAGAACCAAGAACGAACCTGATTTATAAAATTGTTTCACTTGAATAGAGATTGTTATACTGTTTGAACAAGTTTTTCGTTTTGTTAAATTGAAAAGAAAATATAATTATGAGATCATTAAAAAAAATCTGCCTAACCTTATTCCTTTTTGCATGTATTTTTAGTCTTAATGCTCAAATTCTAAAGCCCGTAAAATGGTCGTTCTCTTCCAAAAAAACAGGTGATAATGAAGCTGTATTAATATTCACCGCGAAGATCGATAAAGGCTGGCATCTGTATTCTCAATATATTCCTGACAATGGCCCGGTAGCAACCACATTCACTCTTGATAAGAACAGCAGCATTCAATTGGTCGGAAAAATAATGGAACCAAAACCTATTGTTCAGAATGACCCCAATTTCAATATGGTTTTAAAGTTTTTTGCAACAAAAGCAGTTTTTACGCAAAAAATAAAATTACTGACCGATAAACCTGTTACGGTTACCGGTAGCATCAATTTTATGTGTTGCAACGATGTGAGTTGTTTACCCCCGAATGATGTCAATTTCTCAATTAAAGTGGGCGATGGAACAGCATCTGTTGAACCGGTTCAAAAGAAAGATAGTGTAGTGGCTGATACTGCTTCAAAAAAGCCTTTAGATACCCTAAAAAAAGCTGCTAATGATACAACTACTAAAGAATCCGTTTCATCGTCAACAAAGGATATTAGCAATATGAGTTTATGGCAATTATTTTGGTTTGCTTTTATATGGGGCTTATTTGCAATATTCACTCCTTGTGTTTTTCCAATGATTCCTATGACCGTATCCTTTTTCATGTCTGAAGGTGAAAACAGAGCCAAATCCATTTTCAAATCATTAGTTTTCGGTTTATCAATTATATTAATCTATACTGTTATTGGAACAATAGTAGCCGTGACACTCGGAGCAAATTTTGCTAATTTTCTTAGCACTCACTGGATTCCTAATGTCTTGTTCTTTTTAATCTTTATGGTTTTTGCTGCCTCATTTTTCGGCATGTTTGATATCACAATGCCAAATTGGATGATTAACAAATCCGATAAGCAAGCTGATAAAGGCGGAATTTTGGGATCATTCTTCATGGCATTTACACTGGTTTTGGTTTCGTTTTCATGTACGGGACCTTTGGTAGGAGCTATTTTAGTTAAAGCAGCAGGTGGGCAGGTACTAGAGCCTATTATTGGGATGTTGGGATTTTCGATTGCTTTTGCATTGCCATTTGCCTTCTTTGCATTTTTCCCTTCATTGCTCAATCGCCTTCCAAAATCGGGCGGATGGCTCAATTCAGTGAAAGTAGTACTTGGATTCATAGAGTTGGCATTTGGTTTAAAATTTTTAAGTATAGCTGATCAAACTTATCATTGGAAAATATTAGACCGGGAAGTTTATTTAGCATTATGGATCATAATTTTTGCATTAATGGGATTCTATTTATTAGGTAAATTAAAATTTCGCCATGACAGCGATTTAAAACATATTGGCGTTGGACGATTAATGTTGGCAATTATCACTTTTGCTTTTGTGGTTTACATGATACCAGGTATGTTTGGTGCTCCGCTTAAAGTCTTATCGGGTTATATTCCTCCGCAGCAATCCCTCGATTTCGATATCAATAAAATCGTTCGCGAAAATGCTGGATCAGGAACAGTTGACAACAATAAAGAAATTTGTGAAACTCCCAAATACAGCGATTTTCTGAGTTTGCCTCACGGATTGAAAGGTTATTTTGATTTTGAACAGGGTATTGCTTGTGCAAAAAGTTTAAACAAACCGGTCTTTATCGATTTCACAGGACACGGTTGCGTTAATTGCCGCGAAATGGAAGCCAATGTTTGGTCCGACCCAAAGGTATTGAAAATCCTGAAAGAAGATTATGTAATCATTACACTCTATGTTGATGATAAAAAGGAACTGGATAAAAAAGACTGGATAACCTCAAAATACGACGGAGAAGTTAAAAAAACCATCGGCAAAAAATTCGCCGATTTTCAGATTTATTTCTTCAATATCAATGCTCAACCCTACTATGTATTGCTCGATCCATTTGTAGAATTAAAAGACAAATCGGTTGTTGAAAAAGCAAAGCTTACGGGAACAAAAGCTCATGACTTGAACATTGATAATTTTGTGAACTTTTTGCAGGCAGGCAAAGACGAATTCAAAAAACGTCATCCTGCTCATTGATCTTGTTATAACTTATTAAAGTTCTTTCATTGGGTTCCAGAAAACTTTCTGAAAATCCTGGATCTGATCGTCTTCTACTGTCACCCCTTCGTTTTCCAGCAATTGCTGCATTATGTCGCTTCCGCCGAAATGGTGTTTCCCGCTTAAACATCCCGATTTATTAACCACCCTATGAGCAGGCACCTGGAATTTTTGAGTATGCGAACTGTTCATTGCCCAACCAACCATGCGCGCCGAACCTTTGCTTCCCAGATATTCAGCTATGGCGCCATAAGAAGTAACGCGGCCATACGGTATCAATCGTGCCACTTCAAAAACCCTATCGAAGAACGAATCCTCTTTTTTCGGAGTTTTGGTCACTATTGCTTTAATGAGAAGTTTAAATAACAGATCTTTTTGCCTTCTGCCAGAAACATCGATTCGTAGTGAGTTTGTATCTGAGTCAACTCATTTTCGAGACCCGAATCATACAGGTCGTGAGTATGAAAATGCCGCTTGTGTCCATTCTCGCTGATGACTTCCAGCGTATAATCAAAAAACGCAGCATTATCGGTTTTCAGATGTATAAGTGCATCGGGGTTCAGTATCTTTTCATATCGCTTCAAAAACCGCTGGCTCGTGAGTCTTTTATTGGTTCGGGGTTTTTGCGGTTGCGGATCCGGAAAGGTTATCCATATACCACTGATCTCATCTTTTTCGAAAAACTGTTCTATCTGACCGATATGGGTTCTTAAAAAACCCGCGTTGGAAATGTTTTCATCCAAAGCAGTTTTGGCGCCTCTCCACATACGTGCTCCTTTAATATCCATGCCGAGATAATTATTTTCAGGATGTATTCGGGCCAGACCTACTGTATATTCGCCTTTGCCACAGCCCAATTCAAGTATCAGAGGATGGTCGTTTTTAAAGAATTCCTTGCTCCACTTTCCTTTCAGCGGATAATCTTCAGAATAATGATATGGGGGAGGCTGAATGAAATTGCTAAAAGTCGCCGTTTCGGCAAACCGCTGAAGTTTATGTTTCGCCACAAATTTAGGATTACATTTTTAACAGCCAGGCATTTGAATTTTCGTTTTGCTGAACGCTTTGCAGCTCTTTTTGTGCAGAGGTTTCCGAATCAAAACAATCGATATACACTTTATAAAGCCCGCCGTCTTTAGGTTCTAATATATTGGCACGTGTAAAGCCTTTCTTTATCAATTCGCTTTTATAGTGTTCGGCAAGACCTTTATCTTTATTACAACTACCAATGATGTAAACGCTACACGACGAAACTTCGGTGGTTTGAGCGGTGTTTTCCTGTTTTGCCGTAGCTTCCGGCGTGGTAGTATTGCCTACAAAGCAAGGATAAACAATAGATTTGTTTCCGGCATTGGTGCTTTTCAGATCGAAAGGGTTTTGCCAGATAATGTGCGAATTCAGCCCAGTATGTTCAACCGAAGCCAAAGCGGCGGCATGAGGTTTCGTTGAAAAGATATTGAAGATGGTCGAGTAATTGGTTGAAACATCCTGTATCATGCCCACGTTCAAAAAGCCCCAAACAAAAACGGCTGCCGCGGGAACCGAGATGATAGCGATCTTGGCAAAAGTAGTATTATGCTTATGTTCCGAACGGAATACTTTTTTCTCGCTTAAAACTTTTTCGATGCGTTTTTCTATTCCTTCACGTTGTATAGAAGGCGAAATAAATTCAGAGAGACCATACGAACTCAACAAATAATTCACATTTTTATCTGCCTCGAACTGATAATTATTCTGCCCGTCGAGTAAAATAACACCCACTTTTTCGATGCTCAGTTTTTTGTTTTGCTGTAATGCCGACTTACTTTCTGCCACAAAGGCTGCAATAGTTTTTATGGCCTGTTCATAGGTGATAGCCTCTTTTTGCGAAATATAATTTGCCAGCAAGCCGTCGTTGTGTTTCAGGCTTGGGTTAAAAACAATTTCTTTCGAAGGAGGCATAAAACTATGCGTTACGGGATGTATCCTTGCCGAAACTGGGTTGGCAATAAAACCTCCGAAGTCCGGAACGATTACACAATCGTGGCGGAGCAGTAATTCGCTGATATATTGAAGCAGGTGCATAGTTTTTAAAAAGTTCAACTTTAATGCTGATGCTAAATTACAAAAAATTGATCAATCATCAGCAGCAGGATCAAATTTTAACAGATCTTCCCTAACATCCACGCTGTGGCTTTCGAAAGTGGTTTCCGTAACAAATATCTCATAACCGTTTTCGAGCCATCGCAATTGTTCGAGCGATTCGACAAGTTCAAGCGCTCCGGCCTTCAGGGCAGTGATCTCTTTCAACGTGCCGGTTCTATAAGCATAAATCCCGATGTGCTTGTAATACGTATGAAATTGCAACCAGGTTTCACTATTTTTATCCCGCATGAATGGTATGGCTGTTCGCGAAAAATAAATGGCTCTGTCAGAACGATCTTTGATAACTTTTATAATATTGGGGCTGAATAATTCTTTAGTGTCGCAGAGTTTTTTTATCAGTGTGGCGATACTAACGCCGGGCTTTTCAAATTCGGCAGCCAGCAGGTCTATTTGTTCGGGTTGAATGTATGGCTCGTCGCCCTGTATGTTGATGGCCACATCAAAATGATTACCTTCTGCTTCAAGCTTTGTTATTATTTCGTTGCAACGGTCGGTGCCGGTGCGGTGCAGTGTTGATGTCATCAGGGCTTTGCCGCCGAAGGCGATAACATGTTCCCGAATTCTTTCATCGTCGGTAGCTACAACAACTTCTGTAAGCAGTTTTGCTTTTTTAGCCTGTTCGTAAACGCGTTGTATCATCGTTTTCCCGTTGATCTCCACCAGCGGTTTCCCCGGAAATCGCGAGGAAGCATAACGGGCAGGAATAATGCCGATGATCTTCATCATATTCTATTTAAACAATCCGAAAAGTTCGCCGTTTATCAGGTCTATGATCTTTTCCAGATCGGCCTGATTGTTGGCAAAATCTTTATCATCCACATCCACTATCAGCAGTTTGCCCGTGTCGTATGACGAAATCCAGGCTTCGTAGCGTTCGTTCAATCGGGTGAGATAATCGATGCGTATCGAGTTTTCGTAGTCGCGTCCGCGTTTCTGAATCTGACGCACCAGTGTGGGCACTTCAGCTCTCAGGTATACCAATAAGTCGGGAGGTTTTATGAACGAAACCATCAGATCGAACAACGATTTGTAATTATCAAAATCGCGCGTGGTCATCAAACCCATGGAGTGAAGGTTGGGAGCAAATATCTGTGCATCTTCATATATGGTTCGGTCCTGAACTATCGTTTTCCCGCTTTCGCGTATCCTGATGATCTGCCGAAAACGGCTGTTCAGAAAATAGATCTGCAGGTTGAACGACCAGCGTTGCATATCTTCATAAAAACTATTCAGATACGGATTGCTTTCAACATCTTCGTAATGCGCTTCCCACTTAAATTGTTTGGCCAACAAGCCTGTCAGGGTGGTTTTTCCCGAGCCGATATTTCCTGCTATTGCTATGTGCATAAAAAAACGTTTTACTTTTCTACAAAAATAGAATTTTTTAATGAAGGACAGCCTTATGGATTTCTATATATTTTCCGAAATAAAAGTACATTTTTTTTCAGAAAGACCGAAACTTATTCTGAAATTTATTTACAAAACTGCGTGTAATTGCTCTCGGCTATTTTGCTGCCCAGCTCCATACCTTTTTTCCAGTCGGCGCAGGCTCCCGGTATATCGTCAGTATTGTATTTGCCCAATCCTCGGTTGGTATATGCTTTCGCATAATCGGGGTTTATTTCTATTGCTTTGCTGTAATCATTTATCGCTTCCTGATATTTCTGCTGCTTGTCTTTACACAGTCCGCGGTTCAAATAGGTTTCGTAATCTTTCGGGTTCTTTTCCAAAACAAAGCTGTAGTCGGTTATGGCATCATCAAATTTTTTCATTTCGTAGCGCGTCAGTCCGCGGTTATAATAAGCGTCCAGATAGTCGGCACGCAGAGTGATAGCTTTGGTATAGTCGGCTTCGGCGCCCGTAAAATCTTTCATGTTGAACTCCGTGTAGCCTTTGTTGTAATAAACATTGGCATAATCGGGTTTCATTTCAATAGCCTTATTATAATTGGCCAAAGCTTCAGGAAATTTTTTCAGGTTCGAATAGGTGAGCCCGCGGTTCACATAGGCCTGATAATCTTTGGGCGACAATTCTGTTACACGGGTGAAATCGGCAACTGCCAGCATAAAATCGGAAGTTTTCCGATAGGCCAAACCACGGTTGTAGTATGCATCGGCATAGTTTTCGTTGATGCCAATGGCTTTCGTGTAGTCATCAATGGCGCCTTTATCGTCTTTTAGCTGATATTTCGAATAGCCACGGGTAAAATAAGCATGATAATTTTTTTCCGAAAGCATGATAGCCGTGTCACAATCGTTCGCGGCTTCCTTGTTCTTGTTCAGATTGCTGTAGGTTATGGCACGGTTGGTATAAAACTCGGTGTTGGTGTGGTTATATCTGATAGCCAAATTTAAATTGGTGACGGCTTCGGTAAAGTTGTTGATAGAGTTCAACGATAAAGCTTTGTAGTAGTATGCTTCGGGATAATCGGCTTTTTGTGCCACGGCTTTGTTGAAATCGAGTATGGCATCGACAAAAAAACCGTTTTTATATTTTTGCACTCCCGAATTGAAATAGCTTGCAGCATCCTGCGCGGAAACAAAAAGAGCATTTAGCGATATTAGTATGATGAGGCAAAGATGTTTTTTCATGGAGATGTTTTTTGCAAAGATAACTTTTTTTAACTTGCTCCTTGTCCCTCATTTGGGTATGTCCGTCCATTAGCGAAGAAGTGCGCTATCTATATCTCTCTAAATAAATTCTAAAAGAGTTCTTGAATTCTGATTATACATTGATTATTTTTTAAGTCGGTTTTATATTTACAATAACGAACAAATTAAACTACCTGAGCTTAACCATCTGTACTGGATTATTATCCGACTGAACAACCGAAAAATTATTGTAAATAAAACCTACTAAAATTACCTTACGACAAGGTTGTTTTAGTAATAAAAACTTGTAATTGGTAACCGTTGTTCCATAGCGAAAATCTTAACATCAGGCTTCAGCCCAATCGATGCATCATTTTACTCTGATCTTCTGCCCGATTCTCAGCAGCGAAGTTTTCGTAATACCGTTCAGCGCGCACAACTTGTCCACCGTGGTTCCAAATTTACGCGAAATGGCATACAGCGAATCCCCCTTCTTAATGATGTATGTGGTGCCACCGGCAGCCGTAGTGGTGGCATTGCCAGTCGTGCCTGCAGTAGCGCTCTTGCTTTTCGAATTTTGCTGGATGATCTTCAGTGCCGAATCAAGTTTGGCAATATTATTTGGGCTCACAGGTATTCTTTTCAATTGATCCAGTTCCATGCGTTTGCTGAAAAGATAGCGTGCCGTATAATACGCGTAACCGTTATATTTGTCTATCCGGATGCCTGTTGAAGAAGAATGCAGGAAATAAATGGTGTCGTGCGACGCCTTGTAAAAAATGGCGGTATGTCCCACACTGTGGCTTTTTGAGTTTCTGCCTTTAAAAAACATCAGGTCGCCTTTTTTCAGGCTGTCCATCGGAACTTTTTTACCCAATAAGGCTTGGGCCGGTGCGGCCCGCGGCAGATCATATCCGAAAAGCGAATACAGATAAGCTGCAAACCCCGAACAGTCCAACGGCCACGAATTATATACGCGGCTTCTGTAAGGACGGCCGATAAATTTTTTGCCTATCGCTATAATACTATCCATGATCGAATCTCGCGAAAACCCCGGATCTTTCTTCCCCGGTTTGAAAACCACATCGTGATTCACAGAAGTAGCGCTATAACTCACCGAAACCGCGCCCCCGTTCTGTTCGTGCAACGAAACGAACAAAAGGACGAAGACAGTACAGGCTATGATAATTTTTTTTGCCACTAACATAAATTATTTTTAGGCTTTTTTATAAAGACTTGCTCAGGATCTCACAGATCAATTATTATTTACAAGTCTGATTCCTATTAAATTGCAAAATTATTTGCACAAATCAATAAGCAAATATAACACTAATTTTTAAATAAACAACAATCGGCCTGCATATAAACCCATAAAGTGATGATGAACGAAGAAGCATATTTGGCATTAAACAACGTAGCCCGCATAAAAAAGAAAACCTGCAGACAGGTACAGGTTTTCCAAAAAAAACTAAACGATTATTAATCATTAAACCATGCGTCGCGACGGTCAAAATCCCACCGTCAATTATAAAACGTTTTGCGCTAAAACTTATTGTATTCTTTTCTTGTTTTTTTATTTCCATTACCCACCCTGTTTTCCAATATCTCATTAATATCCCCCTCGAAATTAAAACCCCAACCAAATTTATTAACAAAAAAAATAGCTTATTGACTATCAGACCTCCTTCTAGCTTATCATACCTGAGCCAATCTGTTATTGAAGGCTCTTCATTTTTTACTGATTCTTCTTTTTCTTTCACTGTACCTAATTTTTCCTTCACTGTACATGTTTTTTACAACAATGAACCTAATTTTTACGACTGTGAACATGTTTTACGGATTATAACTAAGGTAATAATCATTGAAAGAGCACGTTGCCACGCTCGCGTTTTTAATGCATGCTTTTTCCCCGTTCGACTATAACACCAGATTGAGGGCTGAAGTGAATTAAATTAGGGGAAAAAGGAGTTGTAAAACCTAAAGCGTAAAAATATAAAAGCTGAAAGAACAACCTGGGAAAGTGAGTATTATAAATCAAATTTTGCAAATGATAGCTTTGCCGCAAAGCTATGGTTCTCATTCCAGATAATAATCTCTTTTAAGTGTTTTGATAAGATTAACGGCATGCAGTCTGGCTTCTTCCAGTCTTACCAAATAGAACATTACAATACCCTGAAATAACTTAGCTTTATTACCGTAGGCAATTATCTTTATTTTATCGTGGTCTATCAACTTGACAGATGCCAGTGTCTTCGGGTCAGTTTCCCATTTTAACGTCTGATGGTTCAACGGGAAACATTCCAGATTGAATAACTGCTCTGTTGCATCTAATAGTACCTTCAGATGCAATTCATAATAATCCTGCTGATTTACCACTCTTTTGGTAATATCATCATAAAAAATGATACTGTCAGCCGCATCCTTTTTCTGAATCAGTCTCATGTTACCTGCATTTTTAAGCTGAAACATGGTCCGTTCAACAGGAATAATAAAATCGGGATGCTTAATACAGTCGCGCACGACACTATACAGCCGTGCATCATCGTTTCCCTGGCTTCCATAATTGAAACAACAGTTGGCAATGGTATCAAGTTTAAATACCCTTACCTTATTCAAAACGATTGATTTATCAATATTATTGATGTCAGTCTTCGCATCTTCCACCATCGACATAATAAATTCTTTCTCTTTTGAATGATCGGCCAAATCTTCTCTTAACCTTTCGCCAAAAAATCCTAAAGTTACTGCTGCAAAGATCATTAAGCCCTCGAAAATATACTCCTTAAAGTTTTTTTTCCGGAAATCAGGATGGTGATGTACTTCCATTTTGCAAAATTTTGGTTCACAATTTTTACATGATTATGCAATCCTCAAAGGATCAGGTAAAGATAGTAATTTTTCAGGAATTAAATTTTATTTTTGTAATTAGCCTTGTTATACAGATTTCCCTTGATAGCGCGTGTCTCCCTGTTTGCGCACGTTTTTAGCGCCTTCTTTTCCAACTCTGTGCTGCTTCACATGGGCTATACTTTTCAGTTATCCTGTTTCATCTTCCGGCGAAAGTGTTCACATTTTATACCGATTAGAGTATACTTCTGTTCTCCTGCCTTCTCAATCAGTGCTCCTAATGCTAATCTCCCCCCGAATTTCAGTCGCTGCCCTGCGGCAGTTCCTCTTCCCGTATCTCGAGGTGTATCACATATCCTTTAACTCCTTTTTTGATGAAATCTTTTTCGATGGTGATTTGCATATACACATTGTTGTACATATCGGGCATGCCTTCTTTCTTCCCCGTGGTGAAAAAATAGCGAAAATAGTTTGCTTTGGTCGAATAATCCTTGGTCTCAAGCCTCTCGCAGTATTTAAATTCTGTGCCTGTTATCAGTTGACCTATCGAATCGGCCTTTTGGCGCACCACCGTCGAATCTTTCAGCCGGTAATTCCACAATGAATGATAGGTATACTGTTGCTGGCTCACCATGTCAAACTTTTCTGTTATATACGAAATAGCAGCATTCGGCATCGAAAGTGTTGCTTTTGTTCGTGGAGAATAGCTTCCGTTGTACTCAAAAAAATCCTCCCCCTTCAGATCAGTAAAATTTTTAGGCATATCCGCCAAAATCAAGTTCAGCCTCGCCTGAAACACCGAATCGGGTTTTGCAACAGTTACATTGTTTTGTGCGCTGCAGGAAGCTGCAACAAATAGCACGAAAAGAAATAAACAGTTTTTCGATCTCATCTTCTGTCTGGTTTAATTGGCATATAGTGGAGGCTTCTCCCAGTTGGCCATTTTCAGGTTAGGAGTGTTGCCCATAAAAAACTCGATCAGGCCTCCGGCCTCGATGTCCTTGTGGGTGATATAATTCTTTTCGTAAGGAATGCCGTTGAGCAGTATCTTTTGAATATACACATTGGCAGCGCTGGCATTGTTGGTTTTAACGGCGAATTGTTTGCCATTGGCCAGATGTATGGTAGCTTTTTTCAGTTGCGGCGAACCCAAACAATAAATGCCGTTGGCCGGATTTACCGGATAGAACCCCATAGCGCTAAAAACATACCAGGCCGACATCTGTCCGCAATCTTCATTGCCCGAATATCCCGAAGATTGATCGTTGTATAGTTCGTTCACTATTTTCGCGGCATAGTATTGTGTCTTCCAGGGTTGGCTGGTGAAGTCATACAAATACACGATGTGGTGGCTGGGCTCGTTGCCGTGAGCATACTGCCCGATAAAACCCGATGCATTTCCGTTCACATCGCCGGGTTTGGCTGCAAGCGTGAAAAAAGTGTCGAGTTTGGCAATAAAGTTCTTGTCGCCGCCCATCAGCCCGATAAAAGCAGGCACATCCTGCGGCACATACCATAAATATTGCCAGGCGTTGCCTTCCGTAAAAGGATATCCGCCGTTGCCGCCATAGGCTAGCGGGTTAAAAGGTTCTATCCATTCGCCTTTGCTGTTTTTTGCCCTGAAGAAACCTGTTTTTGCATCATACAGATTTTTGTAGCTTGCCGAACGTTTGATGAAATAGTTGTAATCGGCTTCGAAGCCCATCTTTTTGGCCATCTGAGCCACGCACCAATCGTCGTAAGCAATTTCGAGTGTCAGCGACACCGACTGGGTTTGCAGGTCTTCGGGGAAGTAGCCGTATTTATCAAGCAGCTCAAAAGGAGCATTTTTATGCGATGTTTTTGAAGAGCCTTTCACCGCTTCGTAAGCCTTTTTATAATCGAAGCCTTTGATGCCTTTAAAGTAAGCATCCACAATAACAGGTATCGCATGGTTGCCTATCATACAATAGGTGTCGGTTCCCCACAATTGCCAGATGGGCAGATAGCCATAGGTTTCGTACTGGCGAAGCATGGAGTTGATGAACCCGGCGCTTCGTTCCTCCTGAACCAGAGTATACAAAGGATGTGCAGCGCGGTAGGTATCCCACAGCGAAAAAGTGCTGTAATGCTTTTTATCGGGAGCTTTGGCAGGACTGTTGTCGGTGCTCAGATAATTGCCCGAAACATCGGCTATATTGTTGGGTTGGATGAACAGATGGTAGAGCCCCGTGTAGAATATGCTTTTTTGTTGATCGCTTCCTTCCACATCTATGCACAAAAGTTCTTTGTTCCAGCTTTGTTTTGCCCGTTCAGAAATTCTGTCAAAGTTAAAATCTTTTATTTCGGTTAGGAGGTTGGCTTTGGCTCCTTCCGCCGAAACCGACGAAATGCCTACCTTAACGATCAGGGGTTTATCGTTGTCTTTACTGAAATTCATCACTATTTTAAGTTCCGAATTGTTGGCAACCGGAACATCAGCAAACTCATACTGTCCGGCCTTCATCACATGTGTATCGAAGGGGCGCGAAAACTCAGCCCTGAAATAAACCTTGCGCAATTTCGCCCAGCCCGAAATAATGCGGTAGCCTTCAATGGTTCTGTTATCAACAACTTTTACGTGGGCGGAAATTATTTTACAATAGCGGTAAGGGCTATTCCTCACCAGCGAATGATCCAGATCAACAATAAGGTGGTAAGGGTTTTTGTTAGCAAACGTATAGCGGTGCATCCCGCAATGTTCCGTCGCGGTCATTTCGGCTTTGATGTTATAATCGTCCAAAACCACGCTGTAATATCCCGGTGATGCTTTTTCGGTCGCATGTCTGAATTTGGAACGGAAACCTTTTGTTTTGCAGTCGTCGCTGCCTGCTTTCCATTGGATGTCGCCCCCGTAAGGCATGAACAGAAAATCGTAAAGGTCTGGACATCCGGTGCCGTTCAGATGCGTGTGGCTAAACCCAAGTATGGTCGAATCTTTATAATCATAACCGCTGCAAGGATCGTCAGGATATTCCCTCGTGTCGGGACTCAACTGCACCAGCCCGAAAGGCAGACAAGCTCCGGGAAAATTACTTCCCGAAAGGCTCAAAGTATCCATGGCTCCTGTTCCTATGAAAGGATTGACAAATTTTGTATAGTCCTTTGCTTGTGGTTTGTTTTGACCGGGCCTGCATCCGAAAATGAACAGGGTGGCAGTAATAAGCATAAACAATAACTTTTTCATAGGTCGGCAATTTTAACGGTAGTTCAAAAATAACTAAATTGAAAGATCTTTGTAAATTTAGAGTAAAATATTTTGACAGAAAAAAATGCATAATAAAAGAGTTTGGAAATCGATCTCACAAATACCCTTGGGCCTATTGTTGGGGTTCGGCGAGCTAAACCAAATAATAACTACATTTGCCCTAGTGTTTACCAAAAAACAATAAAGCGTGACAAAACTCAACATAAAAGTGATGGCATTCAGGGATGCACCAGAAGCGGTTTTCGATGACGGGGCCAAACGAATAGCAAAACTGATGCATCCCGACAGATTTGCACTTACTGAAAGCAAGCCCGATGTGCTGTTCTTTCTTTCGGGCGGCTCCGAGCAGCTTGCGCTGGAACAGGTTGCCCCTGGGCATTTTTATGTGCTGATAGGTTCGCAGCACGACAATGCGTATGCCTCGGCCACGGAAGTGAAGGCATGTCTGAACATGATGAAAATCCCCTCTGTGCTGCTCGACGAAGAGGAAGACGAAACGGCAGCATTTTTGAACAATTACTTTATGGCGAAACATGCACTGGAAAACCTGAAGGGAAAGAAAGTAGGGCTCATTGGGCAGGTTTCCGAATGGCTTATTGCATCGGCCGTGTCTTCTGTTTTACTTAAAGAAAAACTGGGTATAGAGTTGCTTGAAATTCCATGGAACAGTCTGCCTCATTATTCCGGATGCAAGGCGTCGGAGACCTTTCTTCGTTCTTTTCAGGAAGAAAAACATTTTGATCTTGGCGAAACCGCGAAGGTGAGCCAACTGCTGACAGATACCATTGAAAAATATAAACTGGATGCCATCACGGTTGAATGTTTCCCGATGGTGAATAAAGATGGCGTTACCGCGTGTTTGCCACTGGCAAGATTCAACGATACAGGATTTCCGGCAGGCTGCGAAGGCGACCTCACGGCCATAGCAGGCATGATGCTGTGCAAAGAACTCACGGGCATTGTTCCCTGGATAGCCAACATCAACAAAGTTACGAGCAATGCTTGTATGTTTTCACATTGCACCATTGCATCCGGTCTTGTTTCGGATCTTACCGTTCGCACACACTTCGAAACGGGGAAAGGTACTGCCATTGAAGGCAATTTTAAAAGCAACACGATAACAATTTTTCGTTTCGACAATAAACTCGGCAAAGCATTCATTGCTGTTGCTGGCATTAGCAGCCGGCCAAGGTCGGCAACAGCCTGCCGCACGCAAATTGAAGTAAAGCTCACCGAAAACGAAGTGCAGTTGCTCAGGCAAAACCCGCTCGGCAATCATCATCTTTTTTTTCCGGGCGATTGCAAAGAATTGTTGCAGCTTGCCTGCCTGCTTCTCGGAATTGAAGTGCTGAACTAAAACTATTAGATAAGCTTAAGAATGATCAACTATCTTATCTTCGGTTTGAGTTATGCGTTTGCCTGTGTGGTGCAGCCGGGTCCCTTTCAGGCTTTTCTGCTGTCTCAAAGCCTCACGAACGGATGGCGAAAAACAATTCCGCTGGTATTCGCACCTTTGGTAAGTGATATTCCCGTCATAATTCTGGTATTGCTGGTGATAACAAATTTACCTCAGGCAGTTTTGTGGGGGCTTCAGTGTTTGGGAGGCTTGTTTCTCATATTTCTTGCATTCAATGCCTATAAAAGCTGGCGCAACTTTAATAATAAAAAACAGGATATTGTTCCGTATAAGAACTTTTTCAAAGCAGTAGTGGTTAGCCTGCTGAATCCGAATCCGTACCTCGGATGGAGCTTGGTGTTGGGCCCCATATTGATCAAAGCATGGACGGCCAGTCCGGTCAATGGCGTTGTTTTGCTGACAGGGTTTTATGGTTCTATGGTCGTTTATTCAATCGGTATGATCTGGCTTTTTGCTGCTGCCAGAAACTTGGGGCCGAAAGTAACCCGCATATCGATTGCAATTTCGGCAGTCGCCTTGCTGATCTTTGGCATTTACCAGTTATGGTCGGGCATAAATGCATTTTTATAATGCTTACGAAAGATCCAAAGTTCAAGGTGGAAAATATTTCCATGTCTTTTGATTAAATAAAAAAAGTATTTTTACCCTAAAATCTATTGTTTATGAAACATCTTATTTATCTGGCAGCTTTGATTTTTCTGCTGGGCTCATGCAGCCCCAAAGCGGGGGAAAATATTGTTTCCATTCATACCACCTATGGTGTCATCAAGGTGAAATTATACGATAAAACGCCGCTGCACCGCGATAATTTTCTGCGTCTGGCTTCAGGCGGTTTTTTCGACAGCACACTTTTCCACAGGGTGATACACGGTTTTATGATTCAGGCCGGAGACCCGATATCGAAACATGCCCGGCCGGGCCAATTGCTGGGTGATGGCGATACCAACTATAAAATACCTGCCGAATTTGTCGACGAATATCTGAACAAGCGTGGCGCTTTGGCAGCAGCCCGCGAAAGTGACGATGTAAATCCTAAAAAAGAATCATCAGCATGCCAGTTCTACATAGTACAAGGGCACAAATTCACCGATGCAGGCCTCGATTCGGCCGAGCGCAAACGCGAACGATACACAAAGTCATTTATCCTCATCGATATTCTCAAAAAGAAGAACGATAGTACTGAATTGAAAAATTTTCAGCAATTTGTTGAGCAACGTGATATTCCGAATGTTTATAAGATGCTGGATAAATACCATGAGGCCGTGGATGCAGAATATGCAAAAACCAAGGTCTGGAAATTAAGCCCGACTCAGCGCGAAGTGTATAAAACGGTGGGAGGGGCACCTCATCTTGACGGAGCATACACGGTTTTCGGCGAAGTGATCAGCGGTATGGACATCGTAGATAAAATAGCCGCACTGAAATGCGATTCGAACGATCGCCCTCTGAAAGATGTCAGATTGTGGATGAAGGTTGAGAAGAAAAAGTAAGCCTGGCAATCCATAGTGTTCTTTAGCTTTTCTAAAAGGCTGATGATGTTAATAAAAAAGCCTGTTCCTATCGAACAGGCTTTTTTCATGATTATAAAAGGAATATTATTCAATGACCTTAGCTTCCACAGCCTGCAAAATAGCTTTGCTATCGTCATCATATACATAAGCCACCACTTTGCAATGTCTGTCGACCCAAGTGGTATTGAGGGTTTTTTTATAGGTTCTGATCATGGTAGAATCCTGAGCAACACCACCACTGGTGAAGGTTTCGCCGTAAGTTCCAACAAATTCATCGCGCATCACGTTCATGAAAACATAATTCGAAATTTCGGGTGTGGTTCCTACAGCGGAGTTGTTGTTGCTTTGATAGCCAATGATACTGTCTTCTGCTACATAAAGAGCTATTTTTAGATTTTGAGTAGATGCCGTGAGGAACCTGGTTCTGACATGCGAACAAAGTTTGCGGGTAGTAGCATCGTATTCGTTGATGATCTGCATGGACAGAACCGGAGTTTCTGCCAGAACCTGTTCGGCTTTAGCTTGCCAGGTGCTGGGCGTTAAATAGGCATAAGTGGTTCCGTCAAGTTTTTCTCTGTTAAACATGGCACTGGGTTCACCTGTGACTAAAAAATCGGTATACAATTCTTCACCATGGGTATCAGGGCGTAGATCTAGGCTGTAGTTTCCGTCTTCGGGGTCTGCCAGACTGCTTGCGTGGATCTCGAGCACGATAACACGACTTCCGTAACTTTGTTGTTGTATAAGGTCCAGATCATAAGCTCCAGTAGGGCAATAAACGCATTTATGTCCAGTGAATTCTTCGATCAATACGGTTTTTGCCGGAGCGGGAAAATCGGGAAATGCAGGCACAGGACAATCGGAAACATCGGTTACTTTCATGTAAGGTTCTTTGACTTTATCGCACGAAACGATCAAACCTACAACTCCTGTGAAAAATAATAAGACGGCAACAATTATAACTTTTTTCATAAGGCAATAATTTTTAGAAACTACTTGTTAATGTAAGCGTCAAGCCATTGGCTGCGGGAACAAATCTGCAAACACCGCCAACGCAGAAAATACCGGCACGCTGACGGCCGTAATTCAGTGATATGCGTGTCGACCCGATAGCATATGCAGTGGCTACACCAAAATAATGAATTTGTTTGGCAGTAACCGGATTACCATAGTTATACTGATCGGACAACGAGAAGAACCATTTGGGTGCTATAGTATATTCAACCATGGCATAAGCCCACGAGCCGTCGCCTTGAGTGGTATACATATACTGCAGTTCGGTGCGGATAGAGTTTTTGTCGTTGATATTGAACGTAAGATCAGCAACACCTGTATGCGAATATATGTTTGGCAGATCGTGTCCTTCGATTACTTTCGTGTTATAATTAATATAAAAATAACTCAATATCATCTTGAAAGTGTGCGTAAACTTTTTCGAGAACTCGATATTGAAATTCTGGTAATTCACTTCTTTTCCTATTTTGAAGAAATCGGATTTGTATCCCAGAGTTCCTGTAGAATCAATAGGTGTAACATCATTGATCTTTTGTTTGTCAATGTTATTGTATTGAGAGTAGGTTATTGAAAAGAATGTTCCGTATTTTCCACCTAAAGCAGATTTGCGTTTGAATGAGAATATGGTTTGAGCCTGAACGCCGAACTCACCGTTGGGCTGCGTAGCATAAGGATACATGGCCGGCAAACTGTAGGTGGTTTGTTTGGTGATCGCAGGAATATAATTTATATTGAGATCGCTTCCCGAGGCATCACGATCGGTCTTGTAGCTCATATTGTCGGTGCGGATGGCTGCCAGATAAAATCCCATACCTTTTTTAGCATAGGTAGCCTGAATCAGCGTGGCCTCACCGGGTTTATAGATGCGGTTGTTAATGGCAGACGGGTCGTTAATTTTATGGGCATATTCTCCGTTAATACTGAAATTTTTATAGGAGATACTCGCGCGTCCGGCGTAAGAGCATACATTCTTAGGCAGAGTGTAAACAGGGTCGCTGGCATCCTGATATTTGCTGACAAAACTTCCGCCTACAGTTACCCTCAGATTTTTATTGTTCAGTTTGGTGAAAATGTCGTTGATAGAAAATTCGGCATCACCTCCTCGGATAACTCCTGGGCTCAGTGCAAAATAAAAACGTTGCAAACCCCAAATTCCTTTCAGCGTGATCCCTTTCCAGGGACGGAATTTCACATTCAATCCGTTCAGTGAATTATCGTAACCCAAACTAAAATCCTGCCACGAACGGTAGATTAAACCTGACCCGAACTGATCGTAAGAATTACCCACTGTTACTGTGAACTTATCTTTTTCGAAAGAGATGTATTTGTAAGGAACACCAACCCCTTTATATCTGGGATCGTATCCTTCCAAACCATAAAGATAATTCTCGAATCTGAAACCTGCTGCAAAAGGTCCGTTGGTATAATTGACATTTACAAAGGAATTCATTAAAGCTTTTTGTGGAACATCGGGAGCTCCTATCAGCGAATCTTTATTGTAGTACATTCCATCGAATTCAAAATCTCCGCTTATATGGCTATTTTGTAAAAACTTATCAACTACCTGTGCATTTAGGTTTATTGAGAAGAAAAGACAAAGCACAACAAACAATAAAAAATATCGGTGTTTCATGATTATTATGATGTTATAAAAACAATAGTTTTCAGGTTAATTAACTTTTTCGCCTTTGGCCACTTTTCTTACAATGTCGATCAAAGTAAGTTCGCTGCCTTGTGAAAAAGAAGTGTGTTGCCAAACAATTTCACCGTTTCCGTTAATTACAAATGTATGCGGAACCAGATTCACATTCATGGCACGTTTGAATTCGCTGTTCACATCAAGCAGAACTTCATAATCCCAGTTCTTACCATTGACGGTGGTTTTTACATTACCCGATGTTTTCATATCATCAATAGAAACAGCAATAAGTTTCACTCCGGTTTCTTTTTGCCAATCGGGATAAACATCAGCAATAGTAGTAAGTTCGTTAACACACGGTTTGCACCAGGTAGCCCAAAAACTGATAATGATCGGTTTCCCGTTATTTGAAATATCAGCAGTATTGATAGTTTTTCCATCAAGCGTTTTCAATTCAACAGACGGGATCTTTTTCAATCCTAATACACCATTGGCCTGATTGTTTTCTTGTGCAAAAAGAAGTGATAAACTAAGAAAAAACAACGAGATACTTAAGAAAATTGTTTTCATAATTTTAATGCTAAGGTTTATATAATTTGGCGCAAAGATATTAATTCCTAATAAAGTAGTAAGCAATTGTAATTCCGAACTTGGTTAAATTTACGTTAAAGTAGTTTTTATCTTCATTTATGCACTAAATTTGTATCGGCATACATTATTTATTTAATCATATTCCTTTTGCAGAGAATAAAAAAGTAAAATTATGAAAAAAATAGTTATTCTTTTATCAATTATTTTATTTTCGGGTATAATATCTCAAGCTCAAAATATAACATTAAAAAATTCTGGAACTAATTATGCAAATGGAGATACACTGGTCGTTAGTGGTAGTGCTTCAGTTACCCTGTCCAGCTTTATGGATGTAACTAATAATTCCGGTACTTCTATGTCAATCAAATGTCATCGTGTTGACCTGAATATTGTTGCAGGTTCAACAAATTCCATTTGTTTCGGAGGTTCATGCTGGCCTGATACGGTATCAATTTCTCCTGCATCAATAGTAGCAGCAGGAGCAACAACATCAGAGTTCAGCGGCGATTATAAAGCTCATGGCTTTGGAGGAACATCTTATATCAGATATACCTTTTATGACCAGCATACTACGACAGATACTATTTGCTTTATTGGTAAGTATATAGCTTCAGGCGTTGGTATAGATGAGTTAACCGGTGTCAGCATTTCTGATGCTTATCCAAATCCAGCCAATACTTTTGCTGTAATCAATTATGCAGTATCTTCCGCCGACAATTCAGCTCGTGTTATTGTGAGCGATCTTTTAGGAAAAGAAATGATATCGATTCCGGTCACAGAAAAGGAAGGCAAGATTAAAATTGAAACCGGAAATCTGGTCAACGGAATTTATTTTTATTCATTCCGAACGAAAGATAAAATTGCCTACACGAAAAAACTTATTGTAAAACATTAATAAAAAAACCCCGCTTTCGCGGGGTTTTTTGTTTATTTCAGTTTGAATTCTTTTTTGATTTTATCAACATAATCGAGGTTTTCCCAGGCAAAAAACTCAACGGTTTTAAAATAATGTTCTTTGGAATCGATCTTTTTGACTCTTGTATCTTTATTTTGATAATACACTTCAACTTCTTTCTTCACATAATCTCTTCCAAAATGCCCGTAGCTTGCCGTTGCATGGAAAATAGGGTTCTTCAAACCGAATCTTTTCACTATGGCGTAAGGACGCATATCGAAAATGTCGTTTATTTTTTCAGCGATTTGTCCGTCGGTTAGTTTTTTTCCGGCTTTATCAGTTACCTTCGATGTGCCGTATGTATTAACATACAAGCCCACAGGCTGTGCAACACCGATTGCATAAGCAACCTGAATCAATACTTCATCAGCAACACCTGCAGCAACAAGATTTTTAGCTATGTGACGGGCAGCATAAGCAGCCGAACGATCGACCTTTGAAGAATCTTTGCCTGAAAAAGCGCCTCCGCCATGAGCACCTTTGCCACCATAAGTGTCAACAATGATCTTGCGACCTGTAAGCCCCGTGTCACCATGAGGTCCGCCAATGACAAATTTACCGGTAGGATTTACATGAAGTTTGAAATTGCCTTTCAGCATTTTTTTCACACTTTCAGGCAAAGTTTTTACTTTTGCAACTCGTGGGATCAAAATTTCAAGAACATCCTTTTTAATAATTTCAAGCATCTTCTTTTCAGTATCGAAATCATCATGTTGTGTCGATATTACAATGGTATCAATTCGTTCAGCCTTACCGTTATCATTATAGGCAATAGTTACCTGTGATTTGGCATCGGGACGCAGGTACTTCATTTTTTTACCTTCGCGGCGAATTTCGGCCAATTCCTGTAGCAACACATGCGCCAATTCGATTGGCATTGGCATATAATTGTCCATTTCTTTGCAGGCATAGCCAAACATCATACCCTGGTCGCCTGCACCCTGATCTTCATCTTTTTTACGAACAACACCCTGGTTGATATCGCTTGATTGTTCGTGTATGGTTGAAATTACGCCGCACGAATCAGCGTCAAAACGATATTCAGCTTTGGTATAGCCTATTTTGCGAATGGCTTCCCGGGCTATATGTTGAACGTCTGCATAGCCGTTTGTTTTTACTTCACCGCTGCAAACGGTAAGGCCTGTGGTAACCAGAGTTTCACAAGCAACTTTTGATTCAGGATCGAAACGTAAGAATTCGTCGAGTAATGCGTCGGAGATCTGATCAGCAACTTTATCCGGATGTCCTTCAGAAACAGATTCTGATGTAAATAAATATCCCATGTTGTAATGGTTTTAGTGAATAAATAGTTTGTGAAATTTTGATTGAATTGTCAAGGGGAAAGAAATTGTTTTAGCATTTTTTCCTGTGGTTGCAATCAATCAAATTTTTCCACACCAATTTGGTGGTGCAAAAGTAAAGCTTTTTTTGAGAATACAAAAAGATTTTATTCTTTGGTAAGCTGATGAAAAACATCTTCCATGCTGTTGTCTTCTTTATGCATCGAAAGAACAGCCAATTTATTCGCTACAGCAAAATTAAAAATATTGGTACGAACCGCTTCATTGTCTTCGGCCTGAAATTCCCAGATATGATCTTTTTTATGTGATACATGAATAATGCCTTCGATCTTTTTCAGCATTTCAGCATTAACTGTATCGTTGAATTCAACCGTTATGATGTTTTTATTTTTAAGCAGATGATGCAGGTTTTGAGTCAGGTCGTCGGCAACAATGATTCCTTTGTTTATGATTATGGCACGGTTGCATACGGCTTCCACTTCCTGCATGATGTGGGTAGAAAGGATCACCGTTTTTTCAACTCCGATCTTTTTGATCAGGCTGCGGATATCAATGATCTGATTTGGATCGAGCCCTGATGTGGGTTCGTCCAATATCAATACTTCAGGATTATGCATCATGGCCTGAGCCAATCCAACACGCTGCCTGAATCCTTTTGATAAAGCCCCGATCTTCTTTTTTTGCTCTGCCTCAAGGCCGGTTATTTCAATCATTTCCTCAACCCGGTTATTTTTCGCATTGCCAAGTTTATGAATACCTGCAATAAAAAGCAGGAACTCTCTCACATACATTTCAAGATATAACGGATTATGTTCGGGCAGATACCCTACTTTTTTACGAACTTCAAGAGATTGTTCCATCACATCAAAGCCGCATACAAACGCATCGCCGGAAGTGGGCGGAATAAAACAGCTGAGGATTTTCATCAGCGTTGATTTTCCTGCTCCGTTCGGGCCGAGTAAACCAACTATTTCACCGCTGTTTATTTCAAAAGATATGGAATCGAGCGCTTTTTGCTTTCCATACTTTTTTGTAATTTGTTCGACTTTTATTGACATTGTTGTAATCTAAATAAGTAAAACCAAGTAGCCCCACCAAGAATCCCTGCCTGCGTGACTGCGTCAGCAGATCAGGCAGGGAACCTGAATTTAAAGTTTAGGAAACTTTCCATAAATGCCTTTAAATTTTGCTTCTTTAATCAAAACGCAAAGGTAATTTTTTTATTTTATCATTAGTAGCCCCACCAGGAATCGAACCTGAATTTAAAGTTTAGGAAACTTCCGTTCTATCCGTTGAACTATGGGGCCTAAATTAATGGGCAAAGGTAAATATTTTTGTTTTATTACAGTGCCCATTATCAAAGTTTGAGGTCGTCAATAAAAAACCCCGGCCTTTCAGTCGGGGTTTAAATTGATTTCAAACGAAGCTATTTCTTAGCCGTTATAGCATCATTAAACGGAACCACTTCTACCCATTCACCTTTGGTGCGTGCATAGATGGAATTATCGTACATGGCGTCACAACTCACGGTTGGCAAATAAAAGCGCCCTAAATAACTTGCATTCAGCAGCACTTTATAAATGCGTTTTTCATTGGTTCCTATACTGAAAAATGTAAACACGCGGTCATCGCGGAAATCCTGATAGTCAAAAGTAGACATCTGAACTTGCCCGTACGAATCGTCCATGCGGGTGTTGTGAATTTCCCAACCCGAAGGGAAGATGTGTGAAAGTGCCATATTATAATAAAATCCAAGCAACCCGGGATTGGTAATGGTGACTTCGGCAATAAAATCAGTTCCCTGTTGCAATTTCGAAGGATCAATTTTTTCGCCTTTCAGCGATTTGTACTGAACTTCGATCTTCAGGTTATTATCAGAAGCTTTTTCGTTGCCGGCTGCCGGAATCCCCGACATGATAAGACGGGCATATAACAAACCTTTACTGTTGTTCTTTATCTTCAACTTTCCTTTCTGCGTTACATTTTTCTGGTTCAGATCGATGGTGCATACCGGTCTCTCCGATTTTTTACTAATAGCGGCTCCGTTATTCAGCGTATATGAAAAATCTATGCCGCCATTGCCACCGGTTGATTTCACAAATTTCGAAATGGCAAGCAAACAATAGGCTGTTGCTTGTGTATTCATCCATTCATCTTTACTCAAACGGTCGGAGATAATTTTTACGATCGGTGCAGCTTTTGTTCGCTGATCAAGCAGTGTCAAGGCTTCCACTATCATAGCACGGTCGCGCTCGTCAGAACCATAAGTGAACGCCATTTCCTTGTATGATTTTATCGTTGTCGATGCACCGGCAGCAAGTTGTTTGGCAACGTCGGTCTGCCCGGCAAGCTGATAGGCCGCAGCCAGTCGCCATTTTGCCTGTGCCGACAAGTTCTTTTGTTCTTTCAGCAGGTTCATGGCACCCAATTCGGGAGCCTTAGCCAAAGCCAGGGTATAAAGCCTGTATGCCTGAACCAGATCGTAATTGTAATAGTATTTCGAATAGGTCGAGGTCCATTCAAGCGATTTCCGTTTCTGATATTTTTCCCATTTCTTCAACAAAACGGATGAAACGGTGTATCCCTTATCTTTGGCTTCGAGTAGGAAATGTCCGGCATAGCATGAGCCCCATTCATCGGCTTCATACGAGCCCGGCCAATACGAGAAACCTCCTGTCGATGTCTGGAACGAATTGATACGGCTAATACCTGCTTTAATGTTGCGTTCGATATTTTTCTTCATATTATCGTCCACATCCATCAGATCCGACAGATACAACTGCGGAAATACCGAAGAAGTGGTCTGTTCAATACACCCGTATGGATATTCAACAAGATATTTCAATCGTTTTTCGAGATTCAATGGCGGTATCGACGAAATTTCTATCGTACACTTATTCGTTCCGGCAATGCCGACAGGAGTGAAGTTGGTGTTCCACGATTGACCCGATTTCACGATGTCACTAAGCACTTCGGTAGTCTCCGGATTCGGGTTGCGCACATCAATTTCGATATCGAAAACGGCATATTCATTTCCGCTGTTTGCCATCACCTTCACTTTTCCAATTCCTGTTGCATCCTTTACTTTCAGTTGGAAATTCACCAGCTCGTCGCCGATTTCAGTAAAAGTTATCGATTTGGTGTTATTGTCCATGATGGTAAACATATCATTCGTTGTTACTTTAACAGTAACATTTTTGACAAATTTTTCCATCGCGAAAACGCTTACCGGAAGCGATACGGTTTCGCCCGGTCCCACAACCCGAGGCAGAGTGGCCAGCAGCATCAATGGTTTGCGAACGGCGACTGTCTTCTCAGTCGAGCCGTATGCCCCATCCTGACCGGCAATCACCATCACACGTACTGAGCCCACGTATTGCGGCATTTTAAAGTTATACGTATTCGATGCACCTTTTTTCAAAGCAAAAGGTCCGAAGAATTTCACCATGGGCTTAAAGCGGTTGGCCCTGTTAGCGCCTTTACCACCACCGCCTTCATCACCACCGCCGATACTTAATATGCGTTCGAGTTCTCCTCCATAGGCACCCATCACCATATCGTAAATATCCCACGATTTCACTCCCAAAGCTTCGCGGGCGTAGAAATAATCCCACGGATTGGGGGTTTTATATTTGGTCAGATCAAGCAGTCCTTCATCCACAACAGCTACCGTATAGGTCATAGCTTTGCCGTTTTCTTCCTTGATCGTGATGCTCGCGTTTTCTTCCGGTTTCAACACATCCGCCATTTTTATAACGGGCCGCAGGTGTGTGTTTGGGTCTTCAACCATAATGGGAATAACGCCATAGAGCCTGATCGGCAAATCGTTTGCTGTTTGCTGATGCGGCTGTATCAACGTAACCCCGACATAGATGTTGGGAGCCATTTCTTCTGTGACATCGAAGGTAAAAATGGTTTGATCTTTTTGCGTATCTACCCAATACGACTGCAATATCTTCGAGCCGGTTTCAAGTGTAATCAGTGCACGGGCTCCTTCGCTGCTGGGTATGGTGAGTTTCACCTTATCGCCCACTTTGTATTTATCTTTGTCGGCCGAGAACATCAGCATGGCAGCACCTTCTTTGCCTTCGCCCGAACGGCTTGCCCAGTCGGACCAGTCGAAATACACTACTTTTCCGGTGCTGTGTCCGCTTTCAATATCCGTGATACGGACAAAATAACGTCCCCAGTCGGCATCGGGTATATTCATCAAAAATTGTCCTTTGCCCTGAATGGCAGTGAGCGTATACGACTTGTATACTTCGTGATAAACGCTCTTCACAAAATCGGCTACATCATCGCCCGAATTATCCCACCACCAGCGCCAGTTCACTTTATAAATGTCCACTTTCACCTTGCTTGACGGAATTAAATTTCCTTTCCAATCCAGATTGACGAAACGGAACGTATAATCTTTATCCGTATTAAGCATGCCGGTGTATTTGTCGCCCTCGGGCACATTCACCCCCACATAGCTTTTAAACGGATAATATAAAAACGAAAACTGATCAACGCTGAAATCACCGCCGGGTTCAAACACGCGTGCTTCGAAGTTGGCACGCAAAACCCCCGGAGCAGTATTATCAATATTGATATCGGGATACACATCTGCTTTTCCTTCGGCATCCAGGTTGGCATTAAATATCTTGTAGGTTTCCGAATAGAATTTCTTCGAAGGATCGTCGAAAGCGTAGGTCGAATATTTTTCGAAGGCTGTGTTCGTGCGGTTCAGCACCAGCGAAATGTCGGCTTTCAGGTTGCGGGCCGTAGCGCCAACCAGCCATTTGGCTTCCAACACACCTTTCGATTCTTTGGTGATCTTTTCCGCACCGAAATCAAGTTTTATTTTCAATCGGTTGGGCTTGATGGTCTCAATTTTCAACGATTTGCTGAAACTCGAACCTCCCACCTGAACATTGGCGGTCCAATAGCCTGTCAATGCAGCCGGATCGGTGGCCGTTCGGAAATCGTAGAATCCGTTGATCGATGAAGTTTTCACGATATGCTGAACCTTCTGCCCGCGCGGATTCGTCAGATCGAACACCACAGGGGTTTCGGGCGAAAGTTTGTTTAATTTGTCTTCCAGAATAAACGTCAGATAGATAGAGTCGCCCGGACGCCAAACGCCGCGTTCGCCATACAGGAAGCCTTTGATGCCTTTATGAACGGCTTCGCCTCCCACGTCGAACATGCTCAGCGAAAGTGCCGAACCGCCCGTCAACTTCAGATACGTGCGCTGATCGCCTTTTTTGGCTACAATTAAAAAAGGAACTTTTTTCAGTTGAATAACTGCTTTCCCGTCGGCGTTGGTTTCAACTTTGTTCAGTTCCTGACTCTGATAATCCAGTATGGTGATAGCCACATCCGACATCGGCTTGGCAGTAACCAAATTGGTGGTAAAAATATTCAACTCACCTGTGGTGCCCACTTTTGCAATTACCCCAATATCCGTAGCCAGCACGTTTCTGCTAACGGTTTTGCCGTTATAATACGATTCTTCGCACGGATTTTCGCGTTCGCTCCAGTTATAGTAGTAGTAATCGTAGTCTTCGTCATATTCGTAGCCGTTGTCATCATAATAATACCAGTTCTCGGGTTCAACGTCTTTACTTTCGTCCCACGACGATTTCATATTTTTGTCTTCGGCCACGTCGGTGTTCGATTCGTTGCAGTTCGAATACATCGAATAGGCTTTTTTGATGCTCAGCGTAACTTTATATATGGCTCCCGGTTCGGCTTTTATCAGTTCGGCCAGATCCAGATAATAACGGTTCCATTTGCTGTAGTTGAGCACGGCCGATTTTGCCGATTGCAGCTGTATGGTCTTTTTCAGCACCACTTTGCCCACCCGGCTCAGTTCGCGTTCGCCTTTCAGGTCGTTTACCTGTAGAAATTGCGCCACATTCGATTCGTATATCTTCAAAATTTTCACATCCACCGCGTTCACGTTCACAGCTTCAAACGGGAAAATAAGCCCGTTGGTGCTGGGCAAAATGCAACCTTCGCCCACCAAACGTATGTTAGGTTTCACATCTTCAAATGTTATCGAATCTTCAAGCCGTTTGCCGAGTTCTTTGCTGTTGAGGTTTTTGATGTTCGGCTGCAGGGTTATAATTTCCGTGCCTTTCATTTCCAGTGGTGCATAAACGCGTATCTGGTTGTCTTCTATCACAAATTTAAGGTCTTTTGTTTTGCTCAGGCTGATAAATCCCGAAAGGTCCTGATCATCCAACAGGGGATCGGAAAACTGCAGACAAATATATTGTTCGGGGCTCTGAACCGCGCGTATCGAAACAAGTTTGAATTCGTTTAAAGATGGAATGGGCACCGTAACCGAACCTTTTTCATCGGCGTTGATGGTTTTTCCGTTCCATTTCAGGTCCACTGCCGAAGCTACTGTGGTTCGTTTCACACTGTCGATGGTGAAGTTGAACGATTTTTTATCGCTGCTGGGCGTAACTTTCACGTTCAGTTTGCGGCTTTCCTGGTTGGCTTCCAGCATGCGCTGCACGTTTTCGGCATCGGCGGCATCGGCTGTAACCAGGGTTCCCGTAACCTTTTCCAGGCCCAGACTTTTATTATTATACGCTTTATGATTGTCGATACTCACCTCGAAAGCCTGTTTGGCTGTGTGAAACTGAAACACGAAGGTCTTCATGCTGTCGGGCACTTTTATCACTTTGTTCAGGCGAAACCTAACGGTGAACAGTTCGTTGGCCGGAAGCTTTTTATCGGGCCTGAATTCAACCGTACGCGTGTCTATCCAATAGGCTTTTCCGTCCACATCGGGCGAAATGCTGAACAGATCGTCTTCAATTACCTTTTCAAACTTCGACGAGTCGGCAATGTCAAAATTCAAGCGCACCTTCACCGTCGATTCGGTAGAGATCACCCCCGAGGTAAAAGCCGAAACATATTCGCGAAATGCAGGATTAACTTTTATGATAGCCTGCGACCGCGTTCTTACGATCAACACGATGGCAATAATCACAAAAACTCCAATGATGGAGGAGAGAATAATTTTTTTCTTGTCCATGGAATAATGAATTAATGATGGATGATATTTTACGTAAAATTAGTAAATAATTAATGCGTTTTCACGTGCAGATAAAAAAATATTTGTTTGTAAAAAAAATCACAAACAAAACATCTTTATCGCTTGAATTTGGTATTAGTTTATTTTTAGCCACGAAGACACGAAGACACAAAGAATTCACTAAGAAATATACAAAACCCAATCAAATCAACTTGGTGCATCCCCGCCTGCGTCGGGCAGGTTAGTGCCTTAGAGCCCCTGCCTGACGGTAGGCATGGTTTGTGGCAATAATGTCTTTTAACCCTTGATTGGTATTATTTGTAATTTCCTTCCTAGTAAGGCCTAACAGTAATCGAATCCGTTTCTTCGGTTTGCTTATTGTATTGTTCCCAGCTTTTGTGATAGCGTTGTTTGTTGAAGGTTTCGTAATAGTTTTTGCCCGTCATCAGGGTGGGAACCAGGCTGTATAAAATTATAAATAAGCCGGGCAGGAGCAGGTTCATCACAAAATATGTTCTTAGTTTGGCAACCCAAAGCGTTTTTATATAAACTATCATGAGGGCAAAAAGCACTAAATACAGCGAGAAAGCCCCAAGCAAAACGTATTGCCAGTCTTCGTACTCCTGATAGGCGAATATAAATGCTATAAAACAAAGGCCTTGCAACAGCAGCGAAATGGCATTGAATTCGTGTAGAAACCAATATTTTTTAAACCTTCCGTGTGTAATTATCATTTGCAGCACCGAAAGGATATTTAAAATGATGAACGAAACTATAATGACTGTTTGCAGAACCGGATAGCACTCATAAACCTGAATGATAAGACAGATAAGCGAAATAAACAGAAAAGCAACACGAACAATTGCTGTGGTTCTCATTTTGTTTTATTAAAAAAGCGACGCCAATAATAATTAAATGTGCGTACAAAATTAACAAATAATTTACCAAAAAGCAAACGAATTCCGATTTATTTTAACATGAAACAAAAGTTAACGAAATCAAAATTAGTTCCAACACAAGTGATACACACAAAATGGATTTTACCCTGATGGGGGAGGGAAAAATTAAGGTAACACTATTTCGTCCCGCTTCCTTTCAGTCAGGCTGAGCCGTCCCGCGTCATCCTGAGGAGCGAAGCGTCTCGAAGGAAAGCGGGCCCTCTTTCACCTTTCACCTCATTTGGGCGCGTCCCGCCTAATCGGCGGGTCGGGCTGTCAGCTCATAGTCCTCGCTTCGCTGCGGGCTAGGAGTTTATCCCGATAATTATTTATCGGGGCTTCCATCCCTCGCGCGGTTGGCAAACAGCCTTCAATCTTATTTTTGTTCAATTACAACATTATGATTCTTTATTTTGAATTAATAGTATTTTTGTAAGGTTTAATGCTAATAGTAATAAAAAGGTAATTATAAATAAAATATCACTAACACGATGACCATTATTATAATAACCATTTTTATTGTTGGATATGGATTCATTGCTGTTGAAAATTCAATAAAAATAAACAAAGCAGCATCGGCTCTCCTCACAGGGGTACTTTGCTGGATGGTTTATATACTTTTTGCACCCGACAAACTGCTTGTTGCCGGAGAACTAACCGGGCATTTAGGTGAACTGTCGGGCATTTTATTTTTCTTGTTGGGAGCTATGACTATTGTGGAACTGATTGATGCCCACGATGGTTTTGAGATCATTACAAACAGAATAGATCAGACCGATAAACGAAAATTATTATGGATAGTGGCTTTCATAACATTTTTCCTCTCTGCCGTTTTAGACAATTTAACCACCACCATTGTCGTCATCTCGCTTCTGCGCAAACTTATCCGCGACGATAAAGATCGTATGTTTTTTGCAGGCATTGTCGTATTGGCTGCCAATGCAGGAGGAACTTGGTCGCCCATCGGAGATGTAACCACAACTATGCTGTGGATCGGTGGACAAATTACGGCCGGAAAGATCATTTTAAAACTGATACTACCGGGTTTAATGAGCTTGGTCGTACCTTTAATTTATCTCACATTTAAACTCAAAGGAAAAGTTCAACGTCCTGTTGCATTGGTCAGTGAAACAAACCAAACTCTTTCTACAAAACATCAATCCATAGTTTTCTTTTCGGGAATCATCATATTATTGTTGGTTCCGGTTTTCAAAGTCATAACACATTTGCCGCCCTATATGGGAATCCTTCTCGGGCTTGCTTTGCTTTGGATCATAACCGCTGTTATGCACTCAAAAAAAGAAGAACAACATAAACGCAAACTTTCAGTTGGCAATGCATTGCGCAAGATTGACATCCAGAGCATTCTTTTTTTTCTGGGCATCTTACTCAGTGTTGCTGCCCTGCAATCTGTCGGCACTCTTTTCAATCTGGCGCAATGGCTAACCATCAGTGTTCATAACAACAATATTGTTGTCATGTCTGTTGGATTGCTGTCGTCTGTTATCGACAACGTTCCTTTGGTTGCTGCTGTGCAGGGCATGTATTCTTTGGATCAATTTCCAACCGACCATTATTTTTGGGAATTTCTGGCCTATTGTGCCGGAACCGGTGGCAGCATTCTTATAATAGGTTCGGCCGCAGGTATTGCAGCCATGGGAATCGAAAAAATAACATTCTTTTGGTATTTGCGCAAAATATCATTGTTAGCTTTACTGGGTTTTTTCGCAGGTGCCTTAACCTATATCCTCCAAAATCAACGGTTATTTTTATAATAGAATTAGTAGATTGCTGTAGTTCGAATCTATTCCATTTTAACTTGTTGTATTAAAATAGCCCCGATTCGGCTGAGGTTCCAACCTCAGTTAGGTCGTGGTTCCACCTCGGTCTTCCTATCCTTTCAGACTTTGCCTGAAAATCATCCTTATCATTTAATCAAATTAATCAGCGGTTCAGACAATTGCATAAAAAAAGCACAAAGCAATATGAAATTTGATTTCAAAGAAAAGAAATAATTTGCATAACATTCTCTTTTTTGTATATTTGTTGTCTATTGTTTCATAATCATTAAAGTTGTTGGCTTAGTTGCAGATGGTAATCACTTATCACGATGAGTTCAACAACTTCTTTTAAGAAAATGAAGAAAAAAATTTTTTCAATCGACTCCTATTTTTTCTTATACTATGGTTTAGTATTTGTTGCCGCTATGATCTATTATGTTTCGGTGGCCAACGGTTTTTGGTGGAGCATGGTGGGTGTCCTAAAAGCATTGGCATGGCCCGTATTCATAGTATATGATATTGTGCGGCATTTTGTAAAGTAATATAAGCATTCAAAAAAAATCACTTTAAAAATAAAAATTACAAACCAACGTTATTATATAACAAAATCCAACACACCATGAAAGCCCGAAAAAGATTTTTATTGCGCGACCAGCACCAAAACAAAGTGGCTACCGTAATCACATTTTTCGACACGGTCATGGGTCGTGAAATCGGATTTATCACCACATTCGATTATAACAATCACGTCTCTGACACTTTCATTAAAACCCCCGATGTCGATATAATTGCCGACTTGGCCTCACGCCTCGGTGTCACGTATCACGATTATATCGAAGTTCCCGTATCAAAGTAAATTCGTTTTAAACTTCTGAATTCCTTTTTCGCCCCGTACGGCTGAAGTTCAAACCTCAGGGTTTTTATTAATATTTTTTCATTTATTATCCTCCAAATATTTGTCAATTACTGGTTTCATTTTGTCGTATACTTCTGTTTTAGCTCTTTCATCAGTATTACTTCCGCATTGTACAAATCTAAGAATACCTTTTTTATCTATTACCATATTCATCGGCCAACCTCCGATAATACAAAAAGTAACAGTTGTGTTCGGATAATTTGTTATTACATTATATTTGAATCCCGTTTTTTTTATAAAACCTTTTGCAACTTCTGTTATATCCTTTGAAAAAGAAATAAAAACAACGTCCTTACCTTTATATTCATCAACCAATTTATTAAGTGCGGGCACTTCAGCCACGCATGGTTCACAAGCAGCAAAAGAAAAATTCAATACGATTACTTTGCCGGTTAATTTTTTTAAAGAAAAAAACTTACCATTTATTGACTTTGTTTCAAAATCAGGTAATTTACAACCAATCAATCTTTGCAAAATTGAATCGTTTCTTGCAGGAAAATCAAGTTCCGAATTTTCAAAATTCTTCATACAATTTTCAAAACAATTTTCCTGTGCCGATACAACACCTGAGAATAATAGGCTAATCAAAATAATAACAACTTTTTTCATACCCCTGATTTTAATTTAACATCCTAAGACTTCAACAAAAAAATAAATAAAAAATTCCCGTTTCATCTGAGCTTCCACCTCAGTTCGGGTGAGGTTCCACCTCAGTCGTTTTTATTTCTCTTCAAATTATTTTGCATCCTTTGCCCAAGTTTTTGATGCATCAGATAATTGTTTATCCAAAAACTTAAAATAATCGGAATTTTTATCCATTATTTTTCTGTCTTCTATTCCCTTAATTATATGCCCATTCTCCAAATAATATTTTTCATTTAAAGTAACTTGCAAATTTTCTTCCGTCCAGGTGTTTTCAACGTAAATTAAAAAGCCATCTGAAAAATACCATTCCGCTTTTTTTAGCTTATAATTATCTACGTACCAAGACGTACAATTTTTGACTGTTTTTTTAAGGCGATAAATAATTCTGACATTATTACTACTATCTTTCCAATTTTTTACCTCTGCTTTATATATGCCAATATTTTTTTTAATTTCAAAAACTTTCTTATTAATAGCCGTAATTTGGCTATCACTCTGCGAAAAAAGATTTACTGATTGTATCAGAAATGCCAAAATAAAGATGATTGTTTTCATGTTTTTGCTTTTGGTTAATATTAAAAAGAAAATACCTGTTCTTGAATCATTTCCTTCCCTCAAAAATACAAATTAATTCAATAACCTAAAAAAATTCTGAATCTTGTGCTGAGCGCAGTCGAAGCATCTTACTTCTGAATTTTTAACTTCCCCAATCCCGCATCTTCCAACCTTGTCCGCCTTTTGGCGTATTATATCCCTCCCTCAGCCAATCCGTTGAATTGTTTCGAAGAAAAAAAGTGCGTTGGCACGTCCAAACGGCGGGCCGGCGTAGGCTGTGAATGAAAAAAATATTAGAAAATCGTAAAAGCTTGCCCGACAAAGAGGCGGGCCTGCCCGACTTTTGGCGGGGGGCTTGCCTTTCCGCCGAATGGCGGACTACTTTTTTAGATATTCTTGTTTTTTTCAGAGCGCGTGGAAGCTTCGTTTGGACTGTTCTTTTCTTTGGTTCGTTTCTTTTTAACATGAAAAAGAAATGAACAATAGAACAATCCCTATGCACCAGTTAACCGGGTTGTTATGGAATTATGGCTCGAACATAAAAAAAGTTGCCGGAACCATTGCGTAAAAACCCCATGAAAGCAATGACCCCGACAACTTTTTGTTAACCCAAAAAATCCATTAAAACGTAGCATAAAGATACAAAATTATGGTAGGCAAAAGCAAGTTTTTTGTCATTTATTTTTACATTTGTTCTAAAATTACTTCATTATGAATTCCCTGCAAAAATTAAAATATGGCCGCACACTTTCGTTCACCAAAGTGCTTGCAATTGTTCTTATAGTATTATCCGTATCGGGTATTGCAAAATGGATAGTGTTAATTCCGCTTAGTTTGTTCGATCTGTTTCCGGGGCATGGCATGTTCCAAACCGATAGTCTTTATCAATTTAAATGGCTGGTGCATCATTATCCCTTATTGTTACTGATAAAGGTGGGGCTTTGGATCGTTACACTGATACTGGCTGTGAAACTGCTGAAATTTAAAGAATGGGTGCGCATTTATGTTATAATGGTATTGGCGCTTCAATTTTTGTGCATGATAGCCGTAAATGCTATATTATTTTGGCATGCTATGGTGGGATTTCCTTTTCAATTCGTGCTGGTGCTTGTTTCGCTGAAACTTATAGCAATACTTGTATTTTGCATGATATGGCTTTCGCGGAAAAAAACGAGGGAAGCATTGGAGGAAGGTAATAGGTAAAAGGTAATAAGTAAGAGGTAATAGGTAAGAAGTATGAAAGATAGTGTGTTATTAAAGAAATCTTTTGCGTTTGCATTGCGAATGGTTAATATGTACAAACATCTTTCTTCGGTTAAAAAAGAATTTGTGCTGTCCAAACAATGTTTGCGCAGCGGCACTGCTGTGGGAGCAATGATCCGTGAAGCGGTTTATGCTCAATCGAACGCCGATTTTATACATAAATTAAGTATAGCAGCAAAAGAAGCCAACGAAACCGAGTATTGGTTGCAATTGCTTCAAGAATCGGGTTACATTGAGAAATCCGTTTTCGATTCAATAAGTGCCGATTGCGATGAATTGCTTCGCTTATTGACTGCCTCTATAAAAACTTCCAAAAGTAAACCGAAAGAATGATAAACCGTTATTACCTCTTACTTATTACCTGTTACTTGTTGTCCGTCTTTCCTTTTCTCTCCCCATCACTAAATAAATACTATATTTGTAATGAATATTCAAAGTTCTCCATATAAAAACCAAACAATATGGCAAACAAAACCTTTGTAAAGATAGTGAAGATCACGCTGCGTGTGGTTATTTATACCGTTGTGGCTGTTGTTGTGCTGGCTGCCGCCGGATTGTTGTATCTGCAACTCACCCAATACAAGCCTGCACCCAAAGAAGCTCTGAAGGTGATGAACGATACTAAAAAAAGTAAGATAGAGAAGAACGAACTCACACTGATAACATGGAACATTGGCTATTGCGGCCTCGATAAGGGTATGGATTTCTTTTACGACGGAGGCACCAGGGTTCGCCCCACCGACAGCGCTTTTCAGAAGAGCCTGAACGGCGTATTTCATTTTCTTTCGCACAACGATACGGTTGATTTTATCCTGTTGCAGGAAGTGGACACGGCTTCGCGCCGCAGCTATTATACCAACGAGATGAACGTGTTTTCGCAGGCCCTGACCAACTTCGACTGGAGTTTTGCGGTGAACTATAACACGAAATATGTGCCCGTGCCCATGTTCAACCCCATGGGCGCCGTGGTTTCGGGTATCACCACTTTTTCGAGGTTTTCGCCGCTCTCGTCCGAACGTTATGCCTATCCGCTGAATTATCCCTGGCCCATGAACCTGGTGATGCTCGACCGCTGTTTTATGTTGCAGCGCTATCAGCTTGCCGACGGAAAAGAACTGGTGCTGATAAACCTTCACAATTCGGCTTTCGACAATGCCGACCTGTTAAGGCAATACGAGTTATGGATGCTGCGCGGCTTTTTGCTGACCGAATACGGGCAAGGCAACTATGTTATTGTTGGCGGCGACTGGAACGAAAACCCTCCCGGCTACGAAAAGCAATTTTTCCACACGGGTTATTTCAAGAAATACGGTTCGCCTCAGATTCCTTCCGATTATCTGCCCGACACCTGGCATTACGGCTTCGACAAAAAAACACCTACCAACCGCGAAGTATACGAAGCCTATCGTCCCGGCCTGACACCCACCACCACCATCGACTTTTTTATCACCTCGCCCAACATTGTCATCAACGATGTACAGGCCCTCAATGTCGGCTTCGAATTTTCGGACCATCAACCCGTTTGTATTAGCTTTACACTTAGCGACGACCCACTGACGGGCTGTTCGGACGATTGTCTGGATGTGATATCTACCCTGAAAGATTCGATAACAATTCTGAACGATGCATTGCCCAAGAAGTGGGTGAAAAAGAAATAAGGGCTATTCGGTGAAGAAGAGATCGGAACTGATGCGGTCGGCAAACAGGCGGCCTTCGTCGGTGAGGCTGACGAGCGTATCGGAAACCATCAGCAGTTCGGATTGGTGATAGCGTTGAAGCATCTTATGGAAATAAACGGAAAAGCGTTCAGGAAACTTTTGTTCGAGTTCTGATATAACGATGCCTTTGTTGGTGCGTAGCGAAGTCATCACAAACTCATTGTATTTTTGGGTGGGAGTTAAAACTTCCGCTTCGAACGGAACCTTATGCTGCGCGATGGTATCAACATACTGTTCCATATTGGCACAATTCCACTGACGCGAAGCTATGTTGAATGAATGTGCCGAAGGTCCGACGCCCAGATAGGGGATGCCTTCCCAATACGCTCTGTTGTGTTTGGATTCGTGGCCGGGCAAACAAAAGTTTGATATTTCGTAGTGCACATAATTCACGTCTTTCATAAACTGCATGAGGTAGCGGAATTGATTGGCGGTTTCGGCTTCCGACACGGCAGCGCGTTTTTGTTTGCTGATGAGCACTTCGAGGTTGGTATTGGGTTCTACGGTGAGCGCGTAGGCCGAAATATGCGGTATTTGCAGCCCTACGGCTTTGTTCAGGTTTTCACGCCAGTGTCCCATGCCCAATGATGGTGCTCCGTAGATGAGGTCGATGCTGATATCGGTAAATCCGCCGTCCTGCAATGCTTTGATGGCATATTCACTTTGTGTGTCTTCGTGGAGGCGGTTGAGGTATTTGAGGTCGGCAGCATAGAACGACTGCACACCCATGCTGATGCGGTTAACAGAAGTTGCGCGGAGTTCTTTTACTTTTTGCAAAGATATGTCGTCGGGATTGGCTTCCAGCGTTATTTCAGGTGAATTGCTCAACACGAAGTTCTGTTGAATTTCGTCGATCAATAGATTGATCTCATCGGAAGAGAGCAGGGAAGGCGTTCCGCCACCGAAATAGATGGTGTTCACGGTTTCGTTAAGATAGTTCTTTTGCAGACGGAGTTCGTGTTGCAAGGCGGGCACGATGCGGTCGCGATATTTGAGCGAAGGAGTGGAATAGAAATTACAATAATGGCATTTCTTCCGGCAAAAAGGGATGTGAATGTAAATTCCGGCCATAATGTTGTATAAACCGCTGCGAAATCATAACTTTGAAAAAAAATAGTTATGGCAAACCGATTTGCAAATATCAGAAAAGATTACAGTAAAAATACCATTGATGAAAGGAAGGTTGAAAAAAATCCTGTCGATCAGTTTCTTTTATGGTTGAATGATGCTATTGAAGCCGGGATAGAAGAGCCGAATGCCATGGCATTGGCCACGGTTTCGGAAAAGGGTTTTCCATCGGCACGGATGGTCTTATTGAAACATGCAGACACGGACGGCTTTGTTTTCTTTACCAATTATAACAGCCGGAAAGGACGGCATCTGGAAACCAACCCCAATGCAGCCTTATTGTTCCATTGGGAAGATATGGAACGGCAGGTGAGGATAGAAGGGAGGGTTGAGAAAACTGAAGTTGGCGAATCGGACGCATATTTTAATTTACGACATACAGATAGCCGCATCAACGCTATTATATCTCCTCAAAGTAACAAAATACCCGACCGGGATACCTTGGAACAGATGCGAGCGGATTATATTGCCAGCGACGCTGCCATTGTTAGGCCCGAAAATTGGGGAGGCTACAGGCTTAAGCCTGTGTATTTCGAATTTTGGCAAGGTCGTCCGAACCGATTGCACGATAGAATAAGCTATTGCGAGAGTCCGGAAGAAGGTTGGAAGATCAGGCGTTTGGCACCGTGATGAAACCTGGTTTAGTTTACGTCGTCGTCAAAAAACTTTTTGCCTTTGCTGAATAAAGATTCGAAGAAACTACCCTTGGTTTTCTTAGAGTGGTTTTGTATCGGTTCTTCTTTAATTTTTTCAGGTTCGGCAGTTGTTTTCGGATATTTTTCCAGACCACGTATCACCAAGCCGATACCGGTTGCATACATCGGCAAAGCCATAGCTTCGGGAACATTATCGGACAGATGATGATTGGGATAGCCAATTCGGGTGTCCATGCCGGTAATGAACTCGGTGAGTTGCACGATGTTTTTTAACTGTGCACCGCCCCCTGTGAGAACTATGCCCGCGATGAGTTTGCGTTCGTAGCCCGATGTACGGATCTCGTTATACACATATTCGATGATCTCTTCCATACGTGCCTGAATGATGCTTGCCAGGTTTTTGAGGCTGATCTCTTTGGCCGGCCGCCCTTGCAGCCCGGGGATGGAAACAAATTCGTCGGCTTTGCTTTCGCTGGCCAACGCAGAGCCATACATTACCTTAAGTTTTTCAGCATTTTTCTTAATGATGGTGCAGCCTTCCTTGATATCTTCGGTGATGATATCTCCGCCAAGAGGAATTACAGCCGTATGCCTGATGATGTCGTCCTGAAAAATGGCGATATCGGTTGTTCCGCCACCTATATCGACCAACACCACACCGGCTTCTTTTTCTTCGTCGCTGAGCACTGCATCGGCAGAAGCCAAAGGTTCGAGTATCTGGTCGACAATTTCGAGACCTGCGCGGGCCACACAGCGATTGATGTTTTGAACTGCAGAAACCAACCCGGTTATGATATGGAAATTGGCTTCGAGGCAAACACCCGCCATGCCAATGGGTTTTTTGATACCGGTTTCTTTATCTACAATATATTCCTGCGGAATCACATGCACGATCTCTTCGCCGGGCTGCATAACCAAACGATACATATCGTCGATAAGGCGGTTGATATCGTCCTGATTGATCTCTTTATCGGTTGAATTGCGTATGATGCTTCCGCGATGCTGGATACTCTTTATATGTTGTCCGGCAATACCGACATTTATACATTTGATATTGACACCTGATTTCGACTCGGCTTCTTTAACGGCAGTTTTAATTGATTCGACCGTATTGTCGATATTAATTACAACGCCCCGTTTAACACCGATAGATTCGGCAGAGCCGTAACCAAGAATTTCAATTTTACCAAACTGACTTTGGCGACCAACAATAGCTGCAATTTTTGTTGTACCGATGTCGAGACCTACGATAATTTCTGATGATTCCATATTTTTGATTTTATTTAATTTTTATGAACAAACAACCTGACCTTTAAAATTAATATTAATAGTGTCGTATTTAGTCCACGCATTAATTTTTTCGGCCTTTTTATAAAATATCTTTAATTTCTCAAACTTATCAGCAATGTTTTTTTCATCACCAAAAATAATGATTTGATTTCCTACAGCCGGTATTAACTCAATATCACCATTAGTGTTTACAAATAGTTGCTGAATCTGAGCTTTCCAGAAAGCATCGGTGTTGATGTATTTCGAGATCTGATAAATTGCTTTTAAGGTTTTGTAGGAATTTGAATCGGCGGATTTATGTGTTGTATCAACAGCCAGTGAAGCAGAATTCCAATACATTTCAGGAATATAACCGTTTGCAAAAAGCACCCGTGCAGTTTTACCTTTTATAAGCGGCATCATACGACCGTCGTCGGTTATGTAAAAGCACTGGTCGTAGAGATTCTGAACCCGGGCAATGGGTGTGCGCTGAACGATATCGATCTTCAAGGTTCCGTCAATAGTAGTGTAAACTTTTGAACTCAAAACAAAAGGGTTTTCATTTACCTTTGATTCGAGGTTTTGAACATTTATTTGAGACAAAGGTATGTTTACGAGCGAATCGCCAGCTTTCCGGATAAATGTTCTTACTTCGGCCTCGCTAATAAATGTGCAATCGGTTGGAGCATTGATTGAAATAATTACCTGATGGCAATTACTCAGATTGTACTTTTTTGTAACAAACACCACCAGCACTATAAATAAGATGATAGTGACCGACCAGATTCCGATTTTTAATATCTTCTTTTTCATGTGTAAATGCCGTTCAAAATTGTTTCGATGGGTTCGATCAGTTGGTCGATGTCTCCAGCACCCATGGTTAAAAGTACTTCTTTTCTATTTTGTTTCAGTTCATCGAGAAGCTGACTTACGGTCAGAATTCTTTTATTTGAAATTGTCATTTTGTCGAGCAAGAGTTTTGAAGTAATACCTTCGATGGGAGTTTCGCGTGCCGGATAAATATCCAGCAGTATTGCTTCATCAAGCTTGTCTAACACGCTGGCAAAATCATCGGCAAAGTCGCGCGTACGTGAAAATAAATGCGGCTGGAAAATTCCTGTAATCTTTTTATCGGGATACATCTCCTTAACAGCATTGATAAAAACTTTCAATTCTTCGGGATGATGAGCATAATCGTCGATATAGACAAGAGATTTTTTATCGATCCTGATATCAAAGCGCCGGCAAACTCCTTCATAAGTTTCGATGCCCTGTTTGATTTGTTCGGGATTCAGGCCGTAAAGATGGCAAACGGCTGCTGCCGCAACAGCATTTTCGATGTTATGTCGGCCGGGTGTCATTATTTCAACAGGAATTTTCGTACCCAACAAGCACGCAGTGAAATGAAACCGGGCATCTTTCAGAAAAATATTCTTTGCATAAAAATCGGCTTTATCGTTCAGGCCATAAGAATATTTTTTAATCCCCGGCAATTCGGGCATTTCCAAAGAACATTTATAAATCAGGCTGCCGCCCTGTTTGATTTGACCGGCAAAGAGATGATAAGAGTTTTCCAGATTTTTTTTATCAGAATAAATGTCGAGGTGGTCGGCATCGATTGCAGAAATTACTGCCATGTCGGGATTAAGATTCAAAAACGAACGGTCGAACTCGTCGGCTTCGGCAACTACCACTTTGGCATTTTCAGAAAGTATTAAATTGGATCGATAATTTTTCAAGATACCTCCGATAAAAGCAGTTACCGGGATGTTTGATGAAAACAAAATGTGGGATATCAATCCTGTAATGGTGGTTTTTCCATGAGTTCCGGCAACAGCAACTGAAAAATAGCGGGAAGCTATCATCCCTAATATTTCTGCACGTTTTTTAATTGGGATACTATGGCTCAGGAAATATTGGTATTCGGCGTGGGTTGTTGGTACAGCAGGTGTGTAAACTACTAAGTCGATACCTTTTGGAATTTGAGAAATATCTTCTGCAAAATGAACAGCTATGCCTTCCTGAATAAGTTTTTGGGTTAGCGGGGTAGGCGTTTTATCGTAACCGCTTACGGCACAACCCTGCGCTTTAAAAAAACGAGCCAAAGCACTCATGCCTATACCGCCGATACCTAAAAAACAAACCGTTCTAATTGTATTTATGTTCACTTTGATTCCTGATTAATCATACTCAAAATTATATCTGCAATAATGTCTGCAGCATCTTTATGGGCAAAACGGGAAATATTATCAATTAGTTTATTGCACAAATCTTCGTTGTTCAGCAGGTCGATGGCAGTTTTAATCAGCGATTCGTGAGCTTCAGCATCCTTTACAAGTATAGCAGCCTGATAATTTGACAGCGCCAAAGCGTTTTTTGTTTGATGGTCTTCCGACACATTTGGCGACGGCACTAAAATAACAGGCTTTTGAACCAGGCATATTTCAGAAATGGCAATAGCTCCGGCTCTTGAAATAATGACATCGGCAGCCGCATAAGCATAATCCATTTTAGATATAAATGCATTGGGCCGAATTCCGAAATCTTTATAGGGTTCACACGCTTTCGATGCCGTTTCGAAAAAGGGTTTTCCGGTTTGCCAAATCAGCTGGATATTATTTTCTTTGAAGCTTTCGAGATTGTTGAGGATGCTTTCATTTATTGTGCGTGCACCCAGACTGCCGCCAACTACCAGTACTGTCTTTTTCGCAGTATCCAGATCGAACAATTCCAATCCACGTTCTCTTTTCCCCTGCAGTTTGGTTATATCCTGCCGAACGGGATTTCCGGTGAGGTATATCTTTTCTTTCGGAAAAAACTTCTCCATTCCATCATAAGCAACGCAAATGCGGTCTACTTTTTTTGACAGGATTTTATTGGTAATTCCCGGATATGAATTTTGTTCCTGAATGATAGTAGGAATATTTCTGCGGGAAGCGATTCTCAACACAGGGCCACTTGCATATCCACCAACGCCTACAACAGCATCAGGTTTAAATTGTTTAATGATCTTTTTTGCTTTTTGCAAACTTGACATCAACCGAAAAAGTACTTTGATATTTTTTAATGTCAATTTACGTTGGAAACCGCTTACATTCAATCCCACTATTTTATATCCGGCCTCAGGAACTTTTTCCATTTCCATTCTGCTATTCGCACCAACGAAAAGTATCTCGATATCCGGATTTTTTTTAATAATGGCATTGGCAATAGCAATAGCAGGAAATACATGACCTCCGGTTCCGCCTCCGCTGATAATTATTTTAAATTTCCGCTGTTGCATTTTCTACATTTTGTTTAGTTTCTTCTTCTGTATTTTGAGCTTCTGCTAATTTTTGTTTTTCAGTTTCATCATTTGCCCTGCTAATGCTAAGCATAATTCCAATGCCTATACTGGTAAACCAGATTGAGGTTCCACCCATACTTACCAATGGCAATGGTTGACCGGTTACCGGAAAAAGACCAACCACAATAGCCATATTTATCATGGCCTGAAAAACCAGGATGAAACTAACCCCCAAACCAAGTAATGCCCCGAATGTTGTTTCACATCGGGTAGCAATCCTTATTCCGCGATATAGCAAGATTAGGTAGAGTAATAACATAAAAACTCCGCCGAGGAAACCATATTCTTCAATGATAATTGCATAAATAAAATCCGAATAAGCCTGAGGCAACATATTGCGCTGTGTGCTGTTTCCCGGAAATTTTCCCAAAAACCCACCTGTTGCAACAGCAATTTTTGATTGATTGATCTGATACATTTCATCGGGGTTCTGTTTTGATTTATCGAAAAATGTTTCAATCCGATTGTGCCAGGTGCCAAGGCGTCCTTTTGTGTGTGTTTGCATTAGTACAAAAATGAATAATCCACCGGTAACGATCATTACTCCGATAAGATAAATGATATACTTTGAACTTACCCGGCCAACAAACATTAAAATCAGACAGGTTGCGAATAATATAGCAGCCGTTGAGAAATTGGCAGGAAGAATAAGGAGACATATAATAACAACAGGAAGCATGATAGGGAGAAACCCTGTCTTGAAATCTTTTATCTGGTCTTGTTTTTTGGATACCAATCGTGCAAGGTATATGATAATTGCAAGTTTTGCCAAATCGGAAGTTTGGAAATTGATATTAATAACCGGCAAAGTGAGCCACCTGCTGGCTTCGTTTAAGCTTGAACCGGTGACCAGAGTTAAAAACAATAACGGGATAGCTAAAAATACTGCAATTTGCGAAATTCTTGAATAAAGCTGATACCGGACCAAATGTGCAAAATACATCAGGACCAAGCCCAATGCCATAATACATAAATGTTTAATTAAGTAGTATTCTGTATTCCCTGATTTATTTCTATAGGCAAGTGTTCCAGTGGAACTGTAAACAGCCAGTATAGAAAATAAAGACAGAATCAGAACGACTGCCCAAATTACCTTATCACCTTTTAAATTTTGTAAAAATTTACGCATATTATTTATTATAAATCGTAAACGGCTCTTTTAAATTGCATTCCTCTGTCCTCAAAATTTTTAAACAGATCAAAGCTTGCACAGGCCGGTGAAAGTAAAACAATATCATCCAGTACGCCCAAATTATAAGAAGTTTCGACAGCTTCTTTTGCAGAATTTGTTTCGGTTATTATAGGAACCATGTTTCCAAACTCTTCAAATATTTTTGAATTATCGAGACCCAAACAAACAATCGCTTTTACTTTGGATTTGACCAATGGTTTTAAACACGAATAGTCGTTGCCTTTGTCCAATCCTCCGACAATCCATATAACCGGACGGTTCATACTTTCCAAAGCATACCAAGTGGAATTAACATTCGTAGCTTTCGAATCATTAATAAATTCTATGCCATGAACCTTGGTTACATGCTCCAGACGATGTTCAATTCCCTGAAACTCGCTCATACTCTCCTTGATCACGTCTTTGCGAATGTCAAACAGTCTACTGATGACACTTGCCGCCATTGAGTTGTAGATGTTGTGCTTCCCTTGTAATGCTAAAGTTTCTAACGTCATATTTAGTTTGTTTGTATTTATATTTATAATAATTTCGTCGTTTTTTACATATGCAGCATTGCCTTCCGGAATGGAATTCAATGATATTGGAATTTTCGAAGCAGGAATATTTCTTTTTAAAAGTTCTGTTTGAGTTACCGGGTCATCTGCATTATAAATAAAATAATCAGCAGGTGTTTGATTATTCAGAATTCTGAATTTTGAATCCACATAATTCTGAAATTTATAATCATAACGGTCGAGATGGTCAGGAGTGATGTTTGTTATTACCGCAACATCAGCTTTAAATTCAAACATATAATCCAATTGAAAGCTGCTTAACTCCAAAACGTAATAATCAAAATCGGATGTAGCAATCTGCATGGCAAAACTTTTGCCGACATTACCTCCCAAACCGACGTTTAGACCTGCTTTTTTCAATACATGATACGTCAGCATCGTTGTAGTGGTTTTACCATTACTTCCTGTTATGCAGATTTTCTTAGCCTTTGTGTAGCGGGCAGCAAATTCAATATCTGAAATTATCGGAATATTTGCTTCTTTGATTTTTTGAATCAAAGGAACTTTATCCGGAATTCCCGGACTTTTAACAATTTCGTCTGCCTGCAAACACCAATCCTCAGTGTGTCTGCCTTCTTCGAATGAAATTCCATAATGTAAAAGAACGTTTTTATACTCTTTTTTTAATGTTCCCGAATCGGAAACAAATACTTCATAATCTTTCTTTTTTGCTAAAACTGCCACACCTACTCCGCTTTCGCCCGCACCAAGTATGACAATTTTTTTATTCATTTTTCTTTCATTTTATTAACGGATCTTCAATGTTATTACAGTTAAAATTGCTAATAGAATCCCAACAATCACAAAACGAATCACGATTTTTGATTCATGATAACCTGATTTTTGATAATGATGATGTAAAGGCGACATTTTTAAGATTCTTCTTCCTTCGCCGAATCGCAGTTTTGTATATTTAAAGTATGTGACCTGCATTATAACAGATAAGCTTTGAATTAGAAAGATTCCGCAAAGCAGTGGAATCAAAAGTTCTTTACGAATGATGATGGCAAAAACAGCAATGATACCTCCGATTGACAAACTCCCCGTATCACCCATGAATATTTGTGCAGGGAAGGAATTATACCACAAGAACCCAATACAGGCACCAACAAAAGCACTGATAAAAATTACCAATTCCCCGGTGTTTGGTATGTACATAATATTTAGGTAGTTTGCAAAAAACACACTACCCGAAACATACGCTAAAACCGCAAGAGTAACTCCAATGACAGCTGAAGTCCCTGTCGCAAGTCCGTCGAGACCATCCGTTAAATTTGCGCCGTTTGAAACTGCTACAATAATAAATATTACAATAGGGATAAAAATCAGATATGCCCATTTCTGATACCCATCACCCAACCATGACAATATTGATGAATAATCAAATTCGTTGTTTTTAACAAAGGGAATAGTTGTTTTTGTTGATTTTACAGATTCAGATGAAAAAACAGAAGGTGCTTCATCCTGATAATTTTCAATTTTAAACATATTTTGAGAAGGAACACAGTCAGTGTATTTTAAATGTTCTTTGATAACAACATTAGAACTGAAATACATAGTAAATCCAACAATTAATCCCAAACCGATCTGTCCGAAAATCTTAAATTTTCCGGCCAATCCTTTTTTATTTTTTTTAAATACTTTTATATAATCGTCAATAAAGCCAATAGTACCAAGCCAAATTGTTGTAATTATCATCAGGATAATATACACATTGTGCAGTTTTGCAAAAAGTAATGTGGGTATTAAAATTGCACTCAGAATAATGATTCCACCCATGGTTGGCGTACCTTGTTTTTCTATTTGTCCCTCTAAGCCTAAGTCACGGACGGTTTCACCAACTTGTTTTAATCGTAAATAGTTAATGACCCTCTTTCCAATTATCATTGATATGATTAATGAAGTGATTATCGCCATTCCGGCACGAAACGAAATGGACTGAAACATTTGGGCTCCGGGGAAATTAAATTGCTTATGCAAATAATCGTATAAGTAGTAAAACATATTATAGTTTCATTAAATCTTTAATAATTTGTTTATCATCGAATGGGTATTTTACCCCTTTTATTTCCTGATATTTTTCATGACCTTTACCGGCAATTAAAATTATATCGCCGGGAACAGCTAATGCATAAGCCGTTTTAATTGCCTCTTTTCTGTTTTCGATCATCAGCACTTTTTGCCTTTTTGAAATATCAATTCCTGCAGCCATTTGTTCAATAATAGTTTCAGGATTTTCAGAACGTGGATTGTCTGAGGTCAGAATAACTCTGTCGCTCATGTTTGAAACAATATTAGCCATTTCAGGACGTTTTGTTGAATCACGATCGCCGCCAGCTCCAACTACAGTAATTATATTACCATTACTTGTTCGAATAGAGGATATAGTAGATAATACATTTTTTAATGCATCGGGAGTATGAGCGTAATCCACTATCGCAACTATGTTATTATCGTCTTTAAAACTTTCGAACCGACCTTCTACAGCGCTCAAATTGCTGAGTACAGCTAAAACTTCTTCTTTTTTTTGACCAAGCAATATGGCTGTTGCATAAATTGCCGTTAAATTATAGGCATTGAAGTTTCCAACCAATTGACACCAGACTTCATTTCCGTCCAGATTCAACTGCATTCCACTAACTTGATTTTCTATAATCTTGCACTTAAAGTCTGCTGGCAATTGAATACTATAAGTATATTTTTTTGCTTTCGTATTCTGAATCATTACATTGCCATTCTTGTCGTCAATATTGGTAAGAGCAAATGCATTTGCTGATAATCCATCAAAAAATTTCTTTTTGGCTTTAATATAATTTTCGAAAGTTTTATGATAATCGAGATGATCGTGTGTGATATTGGAAAAAATGGCACCTGAAAATTCCAGTCCAGTAATCCGATGTTGACAGACTGCGTGGGAACTCACTTCCATGAAGCAATATTCACAGCCGCTTTCCACCATTTTGCCGATAAGTTCATTCAAAACAAAAGGGTTAGGAGTAGTATGTGTAGCTGGAAAAATTTCCTCATTGATCTTATAGCTGATTGTAGAAATTAATCCTGCTTTATAACCCAAAGAGAGGAACATTTTATAAAGTAAAGTGGCAGTAGTTGTTTTTCCATTTGTTCCCGTAACCCCTACCAATTTAATCTTGGAGGAAGGGTTATTAAAAAAATTTGAACACATTTGCCCTAAAGCAAAGCTGCTGTTTTGAACTTTTATGTAAGTAATTCCAGATGTTTTTTGCTCAGGAAAAATTTCACAAACAATTGCATTGGCTCCTTTTTTTACAGCATCTTCAATAAAAAGATGACCGTCAACATTAGTTCCAACAACTGCAACAAACAAACATTCTTCTGGTATTTCAGCCGAATTGAATGAAATACTAGAAATAGGTCTTTCCGTTGAACCAATGATTTCAACAATTCCGGCTTTATATAATATATCAGTTAAATTTTTCTTCATTAAAACTAATTAGTTGCCAGAGTTATTACAATAATTTTATTTGTTAGTATTCTTTCTCCAGGTTTCAAAGATTGTGTAATTACACTTCCTTTTCCTTTTACTATTACTGTTAATCCTAAATTTTCAAGCAGATATATAGCATCTTTAGCTTTCAAGCCCACCACGTTAGGAACTGTGTTTGATAAAAAAGCTTTATCTTTTTCGTAGATGCTGTTATTTGCAGTTGAAATACTGACCCAATCGGAAATACTGCCACTTGGAAAAATTTTCAAATTCAATCCCTGATAAATGGTTTCGATATCTTTTCGATAACCAACAGGTACCTGAGGTATGGAAAGTATTGATGGCGTTAGGTCTTCTTTACTTTTAATGTCGACACGGGTAGCATATACTTTATCGGCAATTTCTTTGAAAACAGGCGCTGCTACCTGTGCCCCATAGACTTCCGAGCCTTTCATATTATATTCAACAACAATACAAGAGTATTTCGGATCATCGGCAGGAAAATAACCTGCAAAAGAAGCAACATAGCTTTTGAGATAACTTTTTGATGCTGGGTCGTAGATCTTCGCAGTTCCTGTTTTTCCTGCAATTTTATATACGGAATTTCTAATATTTGTAGCAGTTCCACGAATAACAACCCCCTCTAATAATTTTTTTATTTTTAATAGAGTCTTTTCGGAGCAGATTTGGTCTTTTAAAACGACCGGATTAAATTTGGTTACGGTAGTGCCTGTCCTTTTAATTTCCTTGACAAACATGGGCTTCATGTATCTGGCATTATTTGCGATAGCATTATAAAAAGCCAATACTTGAAGAGGGGTTACTTTCAAAGCATAACCAAAAGCAATTCCAAGCAGATCGCCATAGCTTACATTAATATGAGGTAAGGGTTCGTTGTCCAGATCAATATTTGTTTTTGCAGTTAGCCCCATTTTTTCAAGAAGTTGTTGGAATTTTTGTGGGTTTTTACCGAAAGCACGATGTGTAATTTCTGAAATCCCAACATTCGATGATTTCTCAAAGGCTTTTGATACTGAAACCCTTCCATATCCTTCTTCGTGTGAATCTACAACAGTTCCCCAACCGGGATAATTTACTTTTCCTGTATTAACAATTGCGCTGGTATCAAAGGTTCCGTCCTCCAAGACTGCCACAACTGATGCAAGTTTGAAGGTAGATCCGGGTTCATAGAGTTCTTCAACTGCATAATTTCTCATTTCCTGATATACTCCGTCTTTATCACGGGTTAAATTTGCAATTGCCTTGATATACCCTGTTTTAACTTCCATTAAAACCACACAACCCCAATCAGCATGAGTAGTGTCAAGACTTTTTCTTAAGGCATTCTGGGCTACATCTTGTAAGTTTACATCAATTGAAGTGTATATATCACAACCATTTTTTGGTTCAACTACGTCTTCATCACTTATCTTCTTCCAACTGTTGTTTCCGACTTTTTTAAGGGTAATAATACCGCGCTCGCCTCGTAACTCATTACGGTAATGGCCTTCAAGCCCAATGAAGTAGGATTTTGTAAGTTGTTTTTGTTTAATAATTTTTAAGGTATCGTCTTCAATTAGCGGAAAAGTTTTTAGTTCAGCTAATTGAAGTTCGTTCATGTTTTTAATAATTTTTGTAGCTGTTCCTTTACCATTATAAACTGATGAAATCTGTTTTTTATAATATTCACGATTATAATCCTGAAACAAATTGCTAAAGCATTGTGCTAAAGTATCAATATAACGATCAAATTTTTGTTGTTTTATTTTTCCTGCCTTTAAATTAATATCAACTTTATATTCAGCTAGACGTTCGTATCCAATTGTCATTGATGCCAGATTCTTAAAAGGATGCTCTCTTCTGTCTTTAGTATAAACAATAAGTCCTCCACGATTTCCCAAACGTAAAAAAGGAAATGTTTTCAACATTTTTAATTCATTATAGGTTGCTTTCTTTCTGATCAGAAAGCCTCGGTTTCCTTGAATTCGGGCTTTAATTATTTCTTGTTTGTATTGATTTTTATGCAATGTATTTCCTTCAAATAATTTACACAGATCCATGGCAAGTGAATCAATTTTTTTATTGAATACAGTATCAATTATAACCGACGAATCAAGATCGATACGGACTTCAAATATGGGAATCGATGTAGCAAGAAGGCTTTCATCATCGGCGAAAATATTTCCACGTATAGGATCAACAACTTCTGTTTTACTATTTACAACACTTGCTTGTTTCGACCAGTAATCCCCCTGAACAAATTGTAGAATAAAAATTCTCCCAATAATAATACACCCGAAAATCAACACCAAAATGTAGATCAAATAAGCACGCATTAATATGGATCTTTTACCTTCGCTCATTTTTTATTATTTGTTTGAGGTTTTTGATTCTCAAATATTTTTATCGGTGGAACTAATGATTCTTTTACATCAGTCTTTAAACTGTCAAGTCTGCTGGCTACTTCCGATTGTTTACTTATGTGCATCAGATCTGATTTAGAAGAAATATATTCATATTCAAGTTCCTTTAGGTCATTTCTTACTTTTGTTGTTCTTCTGATAATTTTTTCTGAATAGTATGAATTTGCTATATAAATTACTACCAGAAATGCCAGATATAAACCCAAAGGTAAAAGACGCACAACAATTTCGCGGGTGAGTATTGTTCCGTCCAATACACTGCGCAATGAGAGCCCCAAACGCGATTCCTTTTTTTTCTTTGGTTTGGGTTTCTTTTTTTCAACAACCGGCTCCGGTTCTTCTTTTATTTCCGGAGGTTTAAATTCATTTTTTGCCATATCAGATTTTTTCTGCAATTCTAAGTTTAGCACTTCTGGCTCTTGAATTTTCTAAAATTTCTTTTTCATTAGGTATTATGGGCTTTTTTACAATCAATGCAAACGGAACATTGGTGTTTCCGTATAAATCTTTTTGTACTTCTCCTTCAAAATTTCCTGATTTCATAAAGTTTTTAACGATCCGGTCTTCAAGAGAATGGTAGGAAATTACAACTAATCTTCCTCCTGACTTCAGCACTTCCAAACTTTGTGAAAGCATCACTTTTAATGCCTCTAATTCCTGATTTGCTTCAATTCTTAAAGCTTGAAAAACTTTCGCTAAAAACTTTGCTTCATTTCTTTTATCAATGTGCCTGCTTATTGATTCTTTTAGGTCGGCGGTAGTATTAATTGTTTTGGTTTTTCGATATTCGATAATTCTTTGTGCCAAACGGGCCCCTTCATTCAATTCTCCGTAATTCCAAAATACTTCAGATAATTTTTGTTGTTGATATTCATTAACAATGGTCGCTGCCGATATTTCCTGTTTCATATCCATCCGCATATCCAAACTCGAATCAAATCGGGTTGAAAACCCTCGTTTAGCTTCATCAAACTGATGTGATGAAACACCGAGATCTGCTAATATACCATCAACCGGAATGGCTTCGTGATATCGCAAAAAATTTTTCAGGTAGCGAAAATTGTTATTTATCAGAATAAGCCTTTTATCTTCTATTTCATTCTCAATTGCATCATGATCCTGATCAAATCCTATTAGCCTGCCTGTTATTAATTGTTTTAGTATTTCCTTCGAATGTCCACCACCACCATACGTAACATCCACATAAACCCCGTTTGGTTTTATATTTAATCCACTGACTGCTTCGTTCAATAAAACAGCGTTATGATACATCTTTTTCTTCTTTATTTTCTTTTTTACTCATCACTTCTTCGGCCAGATCAGCAAACTCCTCAGGTTCATCATGCAATAAGTTTTCATAAGTTTGTTTTTCCCAAATTTCTATCCGGTTCGAAAATGTGAACAGAACTACATCTTTATCAATGCCGGCATATTGCAATAATCCTTTAGGAATTAATAATCTGTTGGTAGCGTCTAAAACAATTTCGGTTGCGCCACGATAGAAATATCTTACAAATTCCCGATTTTTTTTAATGTAAATATTCAAACGATTGATTTCATCACTGATTGTCTTCCATTCATCTTGCGGATATAATACTAGACACTTCTCAAAACCCCGGTTCAAAACAAATTTATACTCTGCTGCAATGGGCAATTGTCGTTTTAAACCTGCCGGAAACAGTAATCTGCTCTTGCTGTCAAGTTTACATTCATATTCGCCAATTAAATTCAGCATAAAAAACCCAATTAATTTTAGTGGGTAAAGATAAATATTTTTAGTGCACTTTCTCCCACTTTACTGCATTTTTTCAACAATTTTTGAAATTTATTACAGAAAATGATGATAATAAGTTGAAAAACAGAAGAATATTTATATGATAATTGCAGGAAAAGTTATCAACAATTTCAATTATAACAATGCTTTGATATCGATTTCATAAACTTTTCAATGTTCTTTGATAACTCCGCTAGAAAATAATTTCATAGATGATAATAAAGGACTGTAAAACCGTGCTATACATCTGTTGAAAATACTGGCAATCTACTCTATCATTTCTACATTTGTAAAAAGACGGATGTGTTTTTGTATTTTTGTGCTTTATATTGAATTTTATGTTTGAAAAAATAATTAATTCAGCAAGAAACTTTCCAAATAATAACGCTTTCTGTATTAATGAAATTTATTATTCCTATCAGGATACAAGCAAACGTATCAATGGAATTATTAACCTTATACAGAATAGTTTTGGTCGAAATATCGGAATTGTTGTTTATGATGATATCGAAACGTATGCTTCCATACTAGCCGTTCTTCTTTCAGGAAAAACCTATGTTCCGATAAATCCACATAACCCTTCAGACAGAAATGATAATATCATTGCTCAAGCTGAAATTTTAACAGTATTGAGCAGTCAGTTAAAAAATATTTCAGATGTTTTATCCGATATTTCTGCAGTGAATGTTTTGGAAACTTCAGATATTGTTGACGAAAAAAATATGTTGGAAAACCCCGAGGTTGATTTTGAGCAAAACGCGTATATATTATTTACATCAGGGAGTACGGGAATTCCTAAAGGAGTTCCGATACGGCTAAAAAATCTGAACTCATTTGTATCAGCATTTTTTGAACTAGGATATCAATTGGATGAAACAGATCGTTTTCTGCAGATCTTTGATCTAACGTTCGATCTTTCTATTATGTCATATTTGATCCCTTTGACGATTGGTGCTTGTGTTTATACTGTTCCTTCGGGTGAAATAAAATTTACAGCAGCCTATTCAATTCTGGAAGATCATGAAATAACGGTAGCATTGATGGTTCCTTCGATACTCAGTTTTTTACAAAAGTATTATGATGAAATCCGTCTGGAGAAAATGAAATACTCACTATTTTGCGGTGAGGCATTGTATTATGATTTGACGAAAGGTTGGGCAGAATGTGTGCCGAATGCGTTGATACAAAATGTTTATGGCCCGACAGAAGCTACGATATTTTGTTTAACTTATAATTGGTATCGCGCTTCTGTGAATAAAAACATTAACGGGATTGTATGTATCGGAAAACCGATGAATAATATTTTGGCGATTATTGTGGATAGTGATTTTAAACCCGTTGCTGCAGGAGTTCACGGAGAATTATGTTTATCGGGAAATCAGCTAACGGCAGGATATATAAACAATCCTGAAAAGAATCGTGAGGCGTTTTTTAAACTTATTGTAGACGGAGCAGAACAAATTTTTTATCGTACGGGTGATATTTGTTATGTTGATGAAGAAGGCGATTTCATGTTTATCGGTAGATTGGATAATCAGGTTAAAATTCAGGGGTTTCGGGTTGAATTAAGCGAAATTGAACATCATGCACGCGAATTTATGAAAAGTACAAATGCTGTTGCACTCACTTCTCAAAATTCGGACGGAAACACATTGATACATCTGTTTATTGAAAATTATAATAATACTGAAGAGCTAACAGCATTCTTAAAAACGAAACTTCCGTCTTACATGATCCCGAACGAAATAAGAACGCTGCAAAAGTTTCCGCTAAACGTGAACGGAAAAACCGACCGTAATGCTTTAAAAGCCTTGATCTGAAAATTATGCAGGTATTATTAAAAATAGTTTTGTCTCCTTTTTCGGTGCTTTATGGTATAATAACTCTATTGCGCAATAAATTATTCGATTGGAAAATATTCAGGTCTGTGAGCTTTGATGATCCAACAATTTGTGTTGGTAACCTTAACACAGGCGGAACAGGTAAATCGCCCATGATAGAATATTTGATTCGCATTTTACAAAAACATTATAAAAATATTGCCACTTTGAGTCGGGGTTATGGCCGCAAAACTAAGGGATTTATAATGGCATCTGAACAAACCACTGCATCCGAAACAGGAGATGAACCGCAACAGTTTTATCGTAAATTTAAAAACATCAGTGTTGCCGTTTGTGAAAACAGAATTACAGGAGTTCAAAACCTGCTGAAATCGGATCCCAAACCCGATGTTATTTTGCTGGACGATGCGTTTCAGCATCGCAGGATAAAGCCCGGTATGAATATTTTATTGACCGAATACGATAACCTTTATGTTTACGATTTCATGTTGCCATCGGGGCGCTTGCGCGAAAATAAATACGGGGCGAAACGTGCTAATGTTATTATCCTTACTAAATCGCCCGAAAACCTTTCTGAATCTGAGAAAGAAATGATTAAAAACAGATTATCGCCCCGGTCGTATCAAAGGGTTTTGTTTTCACATTTAAAATATTGCAATCCAGTTTCTCTTAAAAATGAAACGGAAGTTTTTGATCTCAATGCAGCAATCGATACAGAAATATTATTATTTACGGGTATTGCAAATCCGAAACCTCTTGAACTGTTCTTATCCGATAAATGCAAAGAAATTCATGTTTTAAGCTTTCGCGATCATCATGATTATTCGGATGCAGATATCGAAAAGATCTCGGGAGAATTTTGTACTATTGTATCGAAAAAGAAAGCCATTTTCACCACCGAAAAAGATTTTGTGAGACTGATGCATCATAAGAATTTTTCGAAACTTTTATCGTATCCGGTATATTATGTGCCTGTGGAAATGGATTTTGATGATAACGACAAAATAATTTGTGAACAAATAATTTTAGATTATGCTCGAAAAAATTAATCAAACTGTTGCTTTTATTAAAAGCAGAACTACGGTTGAACCCCGTGTTGGAATTGTTTTAGGAACCGGGTTGGGCAATTTGACCGATGAAATAAAGATTGTAACTGCAATTCCATACACGGAAATACCTAATTTTCCTGTTTCGACCGTTATGGGACATAAAGGCCAACTGGTTTTTGGAACACTGAACGGTATTAATGTGGTGGCTATGCAAGGCAGGTTTCATTTTTATGAGGGGTACTCGATGCAGGAACTTTCATTTCCAATACGGGTGATGAAATATTTGGGTATTAAAACGCTGGTGCTTTCAAATGCCAGCGGAGGTGTGAATCCGACATTCGAAGTGGGAGATATTATGATCATTACTGACCATATTAACCTGATGGGAAATAATCCGCTTATCGGGAAAAATAATGATGAAATAGGACCGCGTTTTCCGGATATGCACGATACTTATGATAAGGCACTTATCAGTAAAGCGCTTTTAATTGCCGAAAAAAACGGGATCAGATGCCGTCAGGGAGTTTATGCAGCAATGACGGGACCTTGTTTCGAAACCCCTTCAGAATATAAATATGTGCACATTATCGGGGCCGATTGTGTCGGTATGTCAACAGTTCCGGAAGTTATTGTGGCACGCCACATGGGGTTGCCCGTGTTTGCTGTTTCAATTATAACGGATTTGGGTATTATAGGAAAGGTGGTTGAGGTTTCGCACGAAGAAGTGATACAGGCTGCCAACAATGCCGAACCGAAGATGACAAAAATCATCAAAGAATTGGTTACTTTGATTTAAAGTGTGGCATCTCTATTATTTTCACTTTCCATTTGTATTTCGAAACCGGACACTTTCGCTCGCTGAACAACCATAACAAACCTCCTGCTGCCGCAGAAGAAGCTGCAATTATACCTGCATCCGATCTGATAGTAGGATGGTCGTTGTTGAGTAAATTATTTACCACATCGAGCGTAAAATACATCACCCCGAAAGCCATCAGTACGGAAGAAATGATCTGAATCCCTTTTCGGTCGACATAAACAGCCGAAATTTTACCGAGATCTACCACAGTACCGTTTGAAATTACGATGGAAGAATCGAGTATATCAGTTACCCGCCCCGATATTTTTTTGGGATTACCTTTGGTTAACACCTTTATGCCGTCGTCGATAAAAAACTTATACGATTTCCCGATCGACTGATTTTCGAGTATCAGAACATTTTGTGCCGAAACACAAGTTATTAGGGTGAGGCAGAATATAAGTGCTATCGTTTTTTTCATGTTTATAACGCCTTCAAGGTTTCTTTTTCTGTTTTGGTCATTTTGTTCACCACTTCGTTGTATGAATGGTCTATCCATTGCCGCAGCATGTTGTCGGCAACGCTACCGTCGACAAACACCGTGTTCCAATACTTTTTGTTCATGTGATAGCCCGGTTGCACCGAGGGATATTTTTCTCGGAGTTCCAAAGCAAATTCAGGGTCACATTTCAAGTTGAAGTTAAAACCCTGATCGAAACCCGTGAGGGCAAATATTTTGCCAAGCACTTTAAATACCAGTATTTCGTCGCCGAAAGGCAGGGACTCTGTGGCACCTTTTTTCGACAGACAGTATTCGCGAAATTCTTCGATGTTCATTGAGGAGGTTTTTTCTATTAGCAAATGTACGGTTTTTTTAAGTGCCTAAAGTGGATTAAAGTACTTAAAGTGCCTAAAGTTTGAAGTTAAAAGTTCAAAGTCTTTTGTTCAATGTTCGGAGTTTAAAGTTAAATGTTTCGTTTTAAAGTTTTGAGAAATGCGGCTCCAGCGTCTGGCTTCCGCGGTCGCGGTTTTTGGTTCCGATTTTGTGTTTGGGGGTTCCGCGGACATGTTTGAGGGTTTCGATTTTGTGTTTGGGGGTTCCGCGAATGTGTTTGAGGGTTCCGCACTTGTGTTTGATGGTTGCGCGCTCGTGTTTGGAGACTCCGCGGACGTGTTTTTGGCTCCGATTTGGTGTATAAGTGTCGCGCGTTTGTGTATTTTGCTTCCGATTTCGTGTTTGGAGGCTCCGATTTCATGTTTGGAGGTTCCGCGCTTGTGTTTTTGTTTTTATTGTTATAGTCTAAAATCCAGAATTCAAGGATTATAGCTAATTTCTGTGTACCATTCTAATAAATGTCTTCAAAAGGCAGTTATTACATTTCACTTTTAACATTGGTTAACAAAAAAGTTAAAATAAACGAGATAAAATAGTATATCTTTGTCCGGTTTTTTTAAAAACTGTCATAAAATATTTCTCATTAAAATTAATTTATATGTCACTACGACAAAAGACCGTTGATTTGAAAAAAAGGATGCAGGGTGCCTTGCAGGGCGGCGGCGAAAAAGCCATCGAAAAGCAGAAAGCAACCGGCAAAATGACCGCTCGTGAACGTATACTTGCTATTTTGGATGATGGCTCATTTCATGAATACGATTTGTTTGTTGAACATGCCGGAAAGGATTTCGACATGGATAAAAAATACCTTCCCGGCGATGGTGTTGTTACGGGAACAGGAACCATAAATGGATATCCTATTTGTATTTTTGCTCAGGATTTTACAGTTGCAGGCGGTTCGCTGGGTTATATGCATGCCAAGAAGATCACCAAGATCATGGATCATGCCATGAAACTAAAAGTTCCTTTGATAGGCATCAACGATTCGGGCGGCGCGCGAATTCAAGAAGGGGTTAATTCGCTGGCAGGCTATGGTGAGATATTTTATCGCAATACACTGGCCTCTGGTGTTATTCCTCAAATATCGGTTATTTTAGGACCTTGTGCGGGAGGTGCGGTTTATTCGCCTGCACTTACAGATTTTGTTTTTGTGGTGGATAAAATTTCAAAGATGTTTATCACAGGTCCGGAAGTCATTAAAACAGTTTTGGGAGAAGATATTTCGATGGAAGACCTGGGCGGAGCACGCGTTCATGCTGAAATTACCGGAAATGCTCATTTTTTCTCGGAAAGCGAAAATGATTGTTTTGAACAGATCAAGAAATTGATGTCGTTCATTCCCTGGAATAACACTAAAAAAGCCGAATCGTTTCCACCGGAAAAACCCAGACATAAATTATTTAAAATAGATGATGTTTTCCCTACGGATTCGAAAAAGCCATATGATGTCAGAAAAATCATTATGGCTATTTGCGATGACTCTGACTTCTTTGAAGTTCAGGAACTTTTTGCCGCCAATATCGTGATAGGTTTTGCACGTATGGACGGTCAAACGGTAGGTTTTGTTGCTAATCAACCCATGGTTCTGGCCGGTGTGCTGGATGTGGATTCGTCTGACAAAGCTGCCCGTTTTATTCGTTTCTGCGATGCATTCAATATTCCACTTATTACCTTGGTGGACCTGCCAGGCTATTTGCCGGGTGTTGATCAGGAACATGCCGGTGTTATCCGTCATGGTGCAAAAGTTTTGTATGCCTATTCGGAAGCAACCGTACCAAAGATCACCATTATCTTGCGCAAAGCTTATGGCGGAGGTTATATAGCCATGTGCTCGAACCACCTCAGAGCCGATTTTGTTTTTGCTTGGCCAACGGCAGAAATTGCTGTTATGGGCCCCGAAGGCGCCGCTAATATCATATTCCGCAGCGAAATTCTCGGTTCAACCAACCCCGAAGAAACCCGCAAGAAAAAAATAGAAGAGTATAAAGAAAAATTTGCCAATCCTTATGTTGCTGCTGCTTATGGCTATGTGGATGCCGTGGTAGAACCGAACAAAACGCGTGAATATATTTTACATTCACTTGAGATCTCAGGACATAAGCATGAAGAACGTCCGGTTAAAAAACACGGTATTCCTCCATTCTAAAAAAACACAATATGGAAAACGACGAAATAAAAGAAGAACCTATTGAGCAACCGGATTACAAGCCTTTTGTGGTGTTGGGTGATGAGTACCAAACTTTGTTAAACACTATGTTTCTTAACCGGAAACCGTATAAACCTGTCGACCATAAAAAGATCTATTCATTTATTCCCGGAACTATCAGAAAAGTGTTTGTTAAGGAAGGCGACAGAGTGAAAAAGGGCGATAAACTTTTGATATTGGAAGCCATGAAAATGAACAATGAACTGTGCACTCTGGTGAGCGGGAAAGTGAAAAAAATATATTGCAAAACCGGCGAAATGGTTACTAAAAGTCAACTTCTGATAGAGATCGTTTAGTAAATCCTGGTAATTCAATTCCGATCTACGAAAACTTGTAGATACAAAATTTTGTTTTTGTTATAAAATATACCCTTTGATTGTCGATGCTTGCATTGATAATTTCTTCATCCGAAAAAGGAAGTTTGAGTTTGCTTTCTTCAAATGTTTTTAAATTTAAGGAAATTAAAAAATTGTTTTCGAGGTAGACTATTTTATTGTTAAAAACCTGAAATACCTTCAGATCTTTAATGGGTATAGTTTTTATGTAAGTGGCATAGCGATCGAAAATGAAGATACCGTAACGGGGATCATTTAAATAAAGAGTATTGTCGTATTCCGTCATAAAGTTCGGTTCAAAATCATGACCAATCAGGTCGTTGATATTTCCGCTAGAATGCGAAACCTGCAATGCTTTATCAAAACGAACCACCTGATTCGACAAGGGATCAAAGATCCAAAAACCGCTTTCGTAAGAAGCAGAAACCAAAGTTGCATTGGAATATCCCAAATCTTGAAGTGATATTGAATTATTTTTGATCGTAAGTTTATTGTCGAGAAATTTGATCTTGCCGAAATCGGCATTAAAAATTATGATCTTCAGTGGGTCGGAAGCATCGATACCTGAAATTTTACCATCACTTAATTCCGTGTATGAGCATATAAGGCTTCCGTCAGCATCAAATTTTTTCAAACTGCTATTGTCAACCACATAAACATTTCCGAAATTATCAGTTTCTATTCGGTTTCCAATAATATCAACACATATTTTCTTTTCCAGAGTTTCTTTCTGAGCAACCAGATGAAATGACCCAGAAAATATAATTAAGCCCGACAACAAAAACTTTTTCATGATTTTTTTATCATAGTTAGAATTTCGTCCACATATTTCCGGTCGTTAAATAAACGGGGAACTTTATGCTGCCCGCCTAATTTGCCTTTAAATTTCAGCCAATTATAAAATGTGTCTTTAGGCATAATATGAATTAATGGTTTGTTCAGGATCAGGTCGTGATATCGTTTGGCTTCGTAGTCTGAATTTAATGATTTTAATGCATTATCAAAAACCTCTCCGAAATACTCAATATTTTCAGGTTTGGTATCAAATTCTATCAGCCATTCGTGAGCACCTCCATTTTTATCCTTAAAAAATATCGGAGCAGCAGTATATTCAGAAATAATAGCTCCTGTTTTTTTACAGGCAATTTCCATCGCCTGATCGGAATTATCTATCATCAGTTCTTCACCAAAAGCATTGATAAAATTTTTTGTTCGTCCAGAAATCTTAATACGAAATGGATTTAAAGAAGTAAACCGTATGGTATCGCCAATCTTATAGCGCCACAAACCCGAATTTGTTGAAATGATCAATGCATAATTAGCTCCCGTTTCCACTTGTTCGAGTGTCAGAGTTTGCGGGTTTTCCTTATCCAGATCATCAACCGGTAAGAATTCGTAAAATATACCGTAATCGAGCATCAGAAGCATATCGTCGAAATCGCTTCGGTCCTGTATGCCGAAAAAGCCTTCCGAAGCGTTATAGGTTTCAAGGAATTTCATTTTATCCGACCCGATAATTTTCCGGAATTGTTCCCCATAGGGCAGAAAACTTATACCTCCGTGAACAAAAAGTTCAATATTGGGCCAAACATCAATAATTTTATCTTTTCCGGTTATCTCGAGTATTTTTTTTAATAAAAGCAATGTCCATGAAGGAACTCCAGACAAACTTGTGACATCCTCTGTTGAAGTGACCTTTGCAATCTTTTCAAGTTTACTCTCCCATTCATTCATAAGAGCGATGGACAAATCCGGTGTACGGATAAATTGTGCCCAGAACGGCATGTTTTGAATTAATATTGCAGACAGGTCGCCGTAAAAAGCCTGATTATCGATTTCGTTCACAGTATGACTTCCGCCTAAAGCCAAGCCTTTCCCATTAAACATTTTTGTTTCGGGATGGTTATTACAATAAAAGGTAAGCACATCTTTTCCCCCTTTGAAATGACATTCTTCAATGGTGTCTTCGCTTACGGGTATGTATTTGCTTTTATCGGCAGTTGTGCCCGACGAAACTGCAAACCATTTGATTTCCTGTGGCCACAAAATATTTTGTTCGCCTTGGCGCAAACGGTTTATGTAAGGTTTAATTCCGTCGTAATTATTTATTGGCACCCGTTCTTTATATTGTGCAAGTTTGGTGATGGAGTTATATCCATACTTCAATCCCCATTCCGTATTTTTTGCGGATGAAACCAACCATCGGAAACAATCGTCCTGAACTTCGTGCGGATATTTTATGAACAGCTCCATTTGATGAATACGCTGTTTCATGATCCACGATAAAACCGAATTTAATAAAGCCATACTGTTTCGTTACACTTCTCAAAAATAACCAATTTGTTTGAATTTTATGATAAATTGTATAAGAATTCGTCCGGCATTATTTTTTGTTCGGGGATTTTAATTATTTTTGACTGTAAGAGTTCGAAAAAATATTAAAGAAATTCCGATGACGAATATTGCCATTTTTGCTTCAGGAAACGGTAGCAATGCTGAAAATATTATTCAGTATTTTGCAAAAAATATGAATATTAAAGTGGCAATTGTTTTGACTAACAAACAGGATGCTTATATTATTAAACGGGCACAAAATCATAAGATTCCGTTTGAGATTTTTTCTTCACAAGAATTAAAACAAGAAGGTTATTTGATTTCAGTTCTGAAAAAATATAGCATCGACTTTATCGTATTGTCGGGTTTTTTATTAAGAATACCTTCCGAACTTATTCATGCCTTTCCCGAAAAGATAATAAACATTCATCCTGCACTACTTCCAAAATACGGCGGTAAGGGAATGTTCGGCTCATCGGTTCATGAAGCTGTTTTTGCAGCTAAAGAACCTGAAACGGGCATAACCATTCATTATGTTAACGAAAACTATGATGAAGGTGCTATTATTTTTCAGGCCCGTTGTAAAATAAATTCAGAAGATAATCTTGATACAATCGCTCAAAAGGTTCATGAACTGGAATACCGTTATTTTCCAGAAGTGATTGAGAAAACTATTAAAGAGAAATTTAATTTATAGGCCTTTTGGTATTGAATCGATTAGTTGACGGGTATATTCGGTTTGCGGGGTATTGCAAATTTCATCCGGGTCGCCGTATTCTGCTATTTTTCCGTCTTTCATCACCATCAGCCTGTCTGACATATATTTTACGACCGACATGTCGTGAGAGATAAAGATCACAGAGAAATGATATTCTTTTTTTAATTTATTCAGCAAATTCAACACCTGTGCCTGAATGGAAACATCCAAAGCCGAAACGGATTCATCGCAGATAATGAATTTGGGTTTTAATGCCAGAGCCCGCGCTATACATATACGTTGACGCTGCCCGCCTGAAAGTTCGTGAGGATATCGTTTATAATATGATTCATCGAGATTCACTTCATTAAGCAAATTGTAGCAAAGCTGTTTTCGTTCGGTGGCATTTTTCCCGACATGGTGTATCTGCATGGCTTCGGTTATGGCTTTGCCGACAGTTAACCGGGGATTGAGCGATGAGTAGGGGTCTTGAAAAATGATTTGAATGTCTTTTCGCGACTTGCGAAGTTTTGCCTGTGAGTATTTAGTGATCTCGTTCCCGAAGAAAACTATCTTACCTTCGGTTGGCTCGATTAGCCTTAATACCGTACGACCCAAACTTGTTTTTCCGCAACCCGATTCGCCCACCAAGCCAAGAGTTTCGCCGGGATAGACTTTAAAACTGACATCGTCAACCGCCTTAAATTGTTTTTTGGTAAAACTGAATACACCTTTATTCAATTTGAAATACGTTTTAAGGCCGTCAACTTCTAAAACGGGCGGATTATTAATAATGGTTTCTAATGACTTGTTGCGCTCTTCCTGTGTGATAATTTGGTTGAAGTCGTCGGCATTTCCTTTCAAATAGCTTTCAACCGTGGGTAACCTTTTATACCGCACATCAAGTTTCGGGCGGCAGGCAAGTAAGCCTTTCGTGTAAGGATGCTGAGGATTTTTAAAAATATCACGCACCAAACCTTGTTCAACCACATTTCCTTTATAAACCACCAAAACCCTGTCGGCAATTTCGGCAATGACACCCAAATCGTGCGAAATAAAAATTATCGACATGTTGAACTTTTGCTGAAGCTGTTTCATCAGCTCCAGTATGTTCTTCTGAACGGAAACATCCAACGCGGTTGTGGGTTCATCAGCAATCAGCAGGGCAGGCTTGCAAGACATCGCCATGGCAATCATCACCCGTTGACGTTGGCCACCCGAAAGTTCGTGTGGAAACGACTGATATGCTTTCTCCGGGTCGGGCAGAAAAACTTCTTCAAACCATTGCAGAACCTGTGCTTTCAATTCTTTACCGCGAAGTTTCTGATGCAGTTTTATAGCTTCGGCAACTTGCCTTCCGCATTTATAAACCGGATTCAACGAAGTCATCGGTTCCTGAAATATCATGGCAATTTCGTTGCCGCGTATCTTTTGATATTGTTTTTCCTGTAAAGTAAAGAGATTGATTATTTGTCCATCCTTGCATGTAAACATAGCCGAGCCCGAAACAATTTTCGAGATACCTGCCGGAAGCAGGCCCATCAATGCAAGCGATGTAACCGATTTCCCCGAACCCGACTCTCCAACTATACCGATAGTTTTCCCTGCTTCGAGTTCGAAAGAAATATCATTAACGGCATGTAAAGTACCGTTTTCCGTTCTGAAATCAACACTGAGATTATGTAAATCAATCAGAGCCATTTGGTATGTTTATTAAAAAAACAGCCGCATAATGAGCGGCTGTATAATCATTGTTGTTTTCTATTCTTTTTGGCCAATAGCCTTGAACTTCGTTCTGGTTTCTTTAACAAGTTTCCAATACCAGTCGTCGCCATAGCCGGGTTGACTCACTTTGGGCGCTACCTTGGTTTTGCCGACGGTTTTTATGTTGCCGTCCATATATTTTGTGAAAAGATAAGCGTAAAGTGTTTTCCATCTTCTAACCACATCGTCGCCGGTGTTGGTTGAATAGGTGGTGAGCATTTCTACAGCTTTTTTCGGCGATTTTTTATATAGTTCCGATGCCTTTTTATCGATAGCGGGAACCTGGTCCTGAATAAATTTTGTTTCCAGTTCTTTTTGAACGGCCCTGATTTCGGGAATCATATCGCGATACCTCGTGTAGGCGAAGTTCGAAACCTGGTTGAATACCCAAAAAGCGCTGTTGTCGCTAAATGTCATCATATCGCCGTTGCCTTCTGCATAAGTTTTGGGGACGGATGTGATGCCGCAATACATAGGAGCATAAACGTTGCTGTAGGTATCGTCAACACCAAACCAAAAAATGCCTCCGATAGGAGCGGGAAGCCACGAACGGCACTGAGCCACGAACGAGAACCCGGTTTGTTGTGTCGAAGTGGCTCTTTCGTTAAAATATTCCACTCCGTCTACTTTCCAGGTCAACGGACGCCAGCGGTACGGACAATTATAAGGTCCTGCACCAAAATCGTTGGTCATGTCCATCGCTGTTCCTTCGTAGTGGTCGCGCATAAGTTCCATCACATCGTGTACCGAAATTTTGTTGTCGGGTTTTATCCACAAAGGCATCCTGTTTTTCAGGTTTTCGCCCATCGCGTAATCCAGATATTTTCCCATATCTTTATTCACATGATTGAAAGCAGCCCAAACGCGGGCTTCGCAAAAACGTGCGCCTTCGAAATTAACAGGGTTATAAGTATCGGAAAAGCTGAAGTCTTTGTCGTCGCCTTTAAAATAGCCTTTTTCGCGGGCAAACGTGATAACATCTTTCGAATACATGCAGTTTTCAGGGTCGTTCAAGGGGAAAGTAGTGATGCGTGCCTGGTTGGCATGTCCTGATATGTATCCGTCGGGAATGCGGCGGGCCACCCAAACGGCGCCTTTGTTGCCGACTCCTTTAGCTATCATTTCGAGTATCCAGGCTTCGTTTTGGTCGCAAACTGAAAAGGATTCGCCTTCGCTGCAATAGCCGTATTCGGCAACCAGGTCGCCCATAACCTTGATGGCTTCGCAGGCGGTTTTGGCACGTTGCAAAGCAATATACATCAGGCTGCCGTAATCCATCTTTGCAGTGGAATCCACCAGTTCTTCGCGGCCGCCGAAAGTGGTTTCGCCCAGTGCAACCTGATATTCGTTCATATTGCCAACCACCGAATAGGTGTGAGAGGCTTGTTTTATCTTCCCAAGGTATTTTCCGGTGTCCCATTCATACACATCCATCGTGGCTCCCTGAGGGTAGTCTTTGGCGGGTTTATAGTAGAGTTCGCCGTAGAGCTGATGTGAGTCGGCATTGTAGGTGATCATCACCGAGCCATCGGTTGAGGCGCCTTTGGTAATGATGAAGTTGGTGCAGGCATTGGCGTTGTTTTGCAGAGCAAACGCAGCAGTGAGTGTCAATGCCCATGCAATGAGAGATCTTTTCATATAAGATGATTATTTTTAATTTTCGTGATAGATTTGAGTAAATTGCGTTACAAAATTACGGTTTTTTCGGTACAAAATGCGGGGAAAGATGAATTTTACTTTTTTGGGCAAGATAACACTACTGTCTTATCAGTAATTTCCAATTTTACTTTTCGTCCTAAAACTAGTGCGCGGTTGTCGTCTATATGTCCGGCGGGGAAAGCGAAACAAAGCGGGAAACCGTATCGGGCTGCATGTTCGGCAACAATATCATAAGCCTGTTTGCCAAAGGGTATGGCATTGTCGTTCATCCGGTTCATGGCTCCCACTATCATGCCTGCCAAATTCTCAAGCTTTCCGCTTCGTTTGAGTTGCATCATCATGCGGTCGATATGGTAGAGATATTCCTCCAAATCTTCCAGAAACAATATCTTTCCGTCGGTGTTTATTTCGGACGGCGAAGCGCTCAGGGCATATAATACCGACAGGTTACCGCCCACGAGTTCGCCAGAAGCTATTCCACAACGGTTGAACGCATGGGAGGCTATTTGGTAGCGCAGTGTTTCGCCGAAGAGGGCTTTTCGCATGCTTTCAATAGCCTCAGGGGTGTTGGTGGGGAAATTTACGGGCATGGTGCAGTGCAGCGTTTGGGTTTGCAATTGGCGGTTCAGGTGCGAGTGCAACACGGTTATATCGCTGTATCCCGCTATCCACTTCGGGTTTTTTACGAACTGTGCGAAATCGAGTGCATCTGTTATTCTCACGGTTCCGTATCCGCCGCGGGCACAAACGATGGCTCTTATGCTTTCATCGTCGAGCAACTGCTGCAAGCCTTCGATGCGTTCGGCATCGGTTCCGGCATACTGGTGATGGCTTTTGAAGAGGTTTTCGGCAAAAACCACGTGCAAGCCCCAACGTTCGAAAACATCGAGAGCTGTTTGAAGCTTCGCCTTGCTGATTTTGCGTGCGGGAGCTGCTATGCCTATTTTGTCGCCATGCTTTAAAGGTGGAGGAGTTATCATCGGCTGAAAATAATACTTTAAAAATGGACTGAAATAATTAATTTTGTGACTCTTTATTCGTGCGAAAATACTAAAAAGCTTTGTGTAATGGAACAAACATCCAATAAATTCAAAAGAACCACCGTAACATCGGCATTGCCTTATGCCAATGGGCCCGTTCATATAGGCCATCTGGCAGGCGTTTATATTCCTGCCGACATTTATGTGCGTTATCTGCGCATGAAAGGCGAAGATGTTGTGTTTATCGGCGGTTCGGACGAACACGGCGTTCCCATCACCATCAAAGCCCGCAACGAGGGCATCAGTCCGCAGCAGGTGGTTGACAAATATCATAACATCATTAAAAAATCGTTCGAAGAATTCGGCATTTCGTTCGATATTTATTCGCGCACTTCCAGCAAAACGCATCACGAAACGGCTTCTGAATTTTTTAAAACTCTTTACGATAAGGGAGAATTTATTGTGAAAACTTCGGAACAACTGTATGATGAAGTTGAAAAACAGTTTTTAGCCGACAGATATGTTACGGGCACCTGTCCGCATTGCAATAACGATAAAGCATACGGCGACCAGTGCGAAAAATGCGGTACCTCACTTAATGCCACCGACCTGATCAATCCGCGTTCGGCCTTGAGCGGCAATGTGCCCGTGATGAAAGAAACCAAACACTGGTATTTGCCTTTGGATAAGTATGAAAACAGGCTAAAACAATGGATACTGGAAGAACACAAAGAATGGAAGCCCAACGTGTACGGACAATGTAAATCATGGATAGACCAGGGCCTGCAACCACGGGCTGTTACCCGCGATTTGTATTGGGGTGTGAAAGTTCCGGTTGAAGGAGCTGAAGGGAAAGTGCTTTATGTTTGGTTTGATGCGCCTATAGGATATATTTCGGCTACCAAAGAGTGGGCAGAGAAGAAGAATTCAGAATTCAGACGCTTCGACTCCGCTCAGCACAAGAGTCAGAATTCAGAAAAGTATGTGAATTGGGAAACCTATTGGAAAAGCAAGGATACGCGCCTGATACATTTCATCGGGAAAGACAATATCGTGTTTCATTGTATCATATTTCCCGCGATGCTTCATGCGGAAGGCAGTTATATTTTGCCCGATAATGTGCCCGCCAATGAATTTCTGAATCTGGAAGGCGATAAAATATCCACTTCGCGCAACTGGGCAGTATGGTTGCATGAATATCTGATCGATTTCAAGGGGAAACAGGATGTGTTGCGTTATGTGCTCACGGCAAATGCTCCTGAAACCAAAGATAATGACTTTACCTGGAAAGATTTTCAGACCAAGAATAACAGTGAGTTGGTTGCTATACTTGGCAATTTCGTGAATCGTTCGTTGGTTTTAACGCAGAAATATTTCGATGGTAAGGTTCCTGAATTAAATGATTTAACTGACACAGACAAACAAACCATTGCCGATATAGCAGTCTTTCCACAAAAAATTGCGTCGGCTCTTGATGTTTTTAAATTTCGCGAAGCATTGAGCGAAGTGATGAATCTGGCTCGTTTGGGTAATAAATATCTTGCCGACAGCGAACCCTGGAAACTATTTGCAACGAATCCCGAACGGGTTAAAACGATTTTAAATATATCGTTGCAGATCTGTGCCAATCTTGCTATCGTGATGGAGCCGTTTTTGCCTTTCAGTTCGGCCACGCTTAAAAAAATGCTGCAATTTGATGTGAATAATTGGGCCGCTGCCGGCAGTTCAACTATTCTGGCTCCGGGTTCAAAACTCAACACGGGTGAAATGCTTTTCGAAAAAATAGAAGACGATGCCATCGTTGCTCAGGTTGAAAAACTAAATAACACTAAAGAACAGAATGCCATGACTGAAACAAGCGTTGCTCCTGCAAAACCCGATATTACTTACGAAGATTTTGCAAAACTTGATATAAGAACGGGAACGATACTGACTGCCGAACGAGTTCCGAAAACGGATAAGTTGCTCAAACTAACTGTGGATACAGGTATCGACCAACGTACGGTTGTTTCGGGCATAGCTGCAAATTATGACCCTGAAAAAATTATCGGTCAAAAGGTGACGATTTTGGTTAATCTGCAACCAAAGATGCTGCGCGGAATTCAATCGCAGGGAATGATACTGATGGCCGAAAACAGCAAAGGCGAATTGTGTTTTGTTCAACAGGAAAAAGATTTCGAAAACGGAGCCATGGTGAAATAAAGCACCAAAAAACGAGCATCAAAAAACAAAATCACAAATCAACCCACTAAGGTTTGGATATTTGTAATCTATTTAATAAGTTTGTTTAATCTTCCCAAAGAATATATCAAAAGACAAAGATTCAATCAATTCATAGCTAAAGTCTTTAACCCATTAAATTATAAGAAAGAATTTTTTAATTGTGGGTATAAAGTAGTAATTTTGGCGTTTATTATCTTAACTATTTTCAATCCATGTGGTCCTTTTTGACTCGGTTTATACTCAGATACAGGTTTTATAATCTTATTGCAATCTTTGCTTTAACGGCTTTTATGGCTTTTGAAGCATCAAAAGTTCAATTGTCCTACGAGCTTCAGGAGATGCTCCCTTCGTCAGATTCCATAAGTATAAAGTATAAACAATTCAAGGAAGTTTTTGGGCAGGATGGCAGTGTGATGTACATAGGTTTGCAGGATAGCAATATTTTTAAACTGAAAGAATTTAATGACCTTTTTGATCTGACCACAAATCTGAAAAAGATCGAAGGCGTTCAGGAAATAGTTTCCATTACCAAAATGTACCAGTTGCGTAAGAACGACAGTACAAAGAAATTTGATTTTAAACTTCTTTCAAAAGAAAAGCCCAAAACTCAGGCTGAACTCGACAGTTTAAAAAAACTGATCTATTCTTATCCATTTTACGAAAACTTGTTGTATAATAAAAAATCGCAGGTTTATTTATTAATGGTAACACTTGATAAAAAGAAGATTGAAACTGTAGGAAGGTTTACATTGATTAACACTATAAAAGCTCAGGTAGATACTTTTTGTGCGAAATACAATATCACGGCTCATTATTCAGGATTGCCCTATATAAGAACAGTTACATCGTATAAAATAAAAAGAGAATTGCTTTTGTTCATTTTATTGTCGTTGTTGGTAGCTGCAATAGTATTGTTCTTTTATTTCAGGTCGCTGAAAGCCGTTCTGATACCGCTTCTTGTTGTTGGAATAGGCGTGCTATGGGCTTTGGGAATTATGACATTGTTCGGTTATCAGATCACGTTATTAACAGGTATTATTCCGCCACTGATCATTATTATAGGTGTTGAGAATTGTATCTTCTTGCTTAACAAGTATCATTTCGAATTTAAAAACCATCAAAACAAGGTTAAAGCCCTCTCGCGCATAGTTCAACGGGTTGGCTTTGCAACTATGCTGACCAACACGGCCACAGCTGCGGGGTTTGCCGCATTTATAATAATCAGAAACCGAATGCTACACGAATTTGGTGTAGTTGCTTCTCTTAATATTCTTATTGTTTGGATTATTTCACTTTTCCTGATACCTATTTTATTCAGTTATTTGAAACCACCTTCAATCAGACAGACCAAACATCTGGAAAATAAATCGGTGAACAAAATTGTTAATTTCATTGTTCATGCTGTGACACATCGTCGTAAAATGATATATATTATTTCGGTTATAGTAGTTCTGATTGGTGCTTATGGTGTTACTAAACTTAAAACCACCGGAAATATCGTTGATGATATTTCAAAGAAAGACCCATTATATACGGATCTTATGTTTTTTGAAAAACATTTTCATGGTGTAATGCCTTTTGAAATTTCGATAGATACAAAAAAGAAAAAAGGTGTCCTGAGCCGCAGTATGCTCGAAAAGATCAATACGCTCCAAGATACCCTTGCAACCTATCCCGAACTTTCGAAACCATTATCTATTGTTGAAGTAGTCAAATTTGCCAAACAAGCTTTCTACGATGGAGACCCTACATATTATAATATGCCGAACGGAAATGAACTGGTTTTTATGCTTGGTTATCTTCCGAAAATGAATAATCAAAAGAAAACCATTATCAATAGTTTTGTTGACTCAACGATGCAACGAACGCGTATAAGCGTTCAAATGGCCAATATTGGCACAAAAGATATCGAGAGAATCTTAACAAGTTTGAAACCCAAGATTGATACGATTTTTAACAAAGATTACTTTGCTGCTCAAAGATTAAAAGATACGAGTGTTAAAGTCACTAAGTGTGATGTAAATGTAACAGGAACCAGTGTTATATTTTTAAAAGGGACAGATTATTTGGTAACCAACTTATGGTCAAGTCTGGCTGTAGCAACCTTGGTAATTTCGTTATTGATGCTTTTGATGTTTACATCTGTAAGAATGGTGGGAATATCCATGATACCCAATTTGATCCCTCAGATACTGACAGCAGCCATGATGGGTTATATTGGTATATCGATAAAGCCATCTACGGTTTTGATCTTTAGTATTGCTCTTGGAATATCTGTAGACAATGCGATCTTATATCTTTCGCGCTATCGATACCAATTAAAACAAAATCGATGGGATATCGAACATTGTGTTATCTCAGCATTAAAAGAAACCGGGTATAGTATGATCTATTCTTCATCTGTGTTGTTTTTGGGATTTTCGATATTTATTTTTTCGACCTTTGGTGGTACACAGGCTGTGGGTTATTTGATTTCGTTCACCATGCTGATCGCAATGTTGTGTAATTTGTTTTTATTGCCTTCAATGCTTTTAACATTTGGAAAGAAAGGTACCACAAAAGCATTTGAAGAACCTTTTATCGAGATATTGGATGAAGAAGATGAAGATGTAGATCTAAAAGAGATTGAAGAAGAAGAAAAAGAAACAAATATTCCAGAAACACTAGAAAACAATGTAAACGAAAACCCTTTATTAACATGAAAGGAATTATTCTAGCAGGTGGCTCCGGCACGCGTTTGTATCCCCTCACTTTGGCAATTAGCAAACAAATGATGCCGATTTACGACAAACCAATGATATACTATCCTTTGTCGGTGCTTATGATGGCAGGAATTTCGGAGATATTGATCATTTCAACACCTCAAGATTTGCCGAATTTTGAACGATTACTTGGCGACGGAAAAGAACTCGGATGCAAATTCAGCTACGCCGAACAGGCAATACCAAACGGACTGGCTCAAGCTTTTGTTATTGGAGAAAAATTTATCGGGAAAGATAAAGTCGCTTTGATATTGGGCGATAATATTTTTTATGGAACCGGAATGCAGAAATTACTTCAGGAGAATAATGATCCTGATGGAGGTATGGTATTTGCATATCATGTTTCAGATCCTGAAAGATATGGTGTGGTTGAGTTTGATGAAGATCTGAAAGCAATTTCGATTGAAGAGAAACCTGAACATCCCAAGTCAAGTTTTGCAGTTCCAGGTTTATATTTTTATGATAATTCTGTTATTGAAGTTGCCAGGAATATTAAAAAAAGTAAAAGAGGAGAGTATGAAATTACGGATGTAAATAAATACTATCTCGATAATAATAAACTAAAAGTCGGAATTCTTACTCGAGGAACGGCTTGGTTAGATACAGGAACCTTTGCTTCGCTATTACAAGCCTCACAGTTTGTTCAGGTGATTGAAGACCGACAGGGTTTGAAAATTGGTTGTATTGAGGAAGTGGCATATCGTATGGGCTTTATTAATGCTGGCGAACTGAGGATATTAGCAGAAAAGCTTATCAAATCAGGTTACGGGGAATATTTATTATCAATTATTGATCAAAAATAATAACTATTTATGAGAACAATTTTAATTACAGGAGGTGCGGGTTTTGTTGGAAGTTGTTTAGCTGAACGATTGATTTGGGATCCCGAAAATTATGTTGTAATTGTTGACGACTTGTCAACCGGAGACATTTCTAAATTACCGAAAGCACCACAGACCAATTGGCGCTTTATTAAATGTAATGTAAACGACTATAGGGATATAGCAGGAATCATGCATTCCTTTTCTTTTGATTATGTATTTCATTATGCTGCAGTTGTTGGCGTTCATCGTACACAGATGCATCCTGTAAGTGTTTTGCGTGATATTAGCGGGTTTGAGAATATTTTGAATTTGAGCAAAAACTCACATGTTAAAAGAGTGTTTTTTTCATCCTCATCCGAAGTTTATGGAGAACCTGTTGATCTGCCTCAAAATGAATACACTACTCCATTAAATTCCCGTGTGCCTTATGCAGTAGTAAAAAATATTGGAGAAGCATATTTGAAATCGTATCATAAAGAATATGGTCTTGACTATACAATATTCAGATTTTTTAATACATATGGACCTAAACAGAGCAGAGACTTTGTTATGTCCAAATTTATTTCAATGGCATTAAAAGATCAAAATATCAGCATTTTCGGTGATGGCAAACAATCCAGAACTTTCTGTTATATTGATGATAACGTTGATGCTTGTTATAATAACTTTATGAATTCTGTAATAAAGAATGATAATGTAAATGACATTATTAATATTGGCAATGATAATGAAATTACAATAATGGATTTAGCTGTAAAAATTATTGAAATTACGAATTCAAAATCGAAGATTGCTCACCGTCCACCCCTACAGGAAGGGGATATGCAAAGACGCTTGCCCGATATTACTAAAATGAAAAAGTTACTTAAAAGAGATCTTCTTCCGATAGAAGATGGTATTAAAAAAATATTAGCTAATCCGCTTTTTATAAAGTAAACTAAACGGTCATTATATCTTTTTCCTTAATTTCTGTAAGTTTATCCACTTTTGAAATAAACGTATTCGTCATTTCCTGAATATCGGTTTCGGTTTTTTTGATCAGATCTTCAGGGATACCTTCTTTCTCTAATTTCCTGGCACTTTCATTCGAAGTTCTTCTGATATTACGAATTGCTACTTTGGCATTTTCACCTTCAATTTTTGCTTTTTTTGCAAGCTCTTTCCGGCGTTCTTCTGTTAGTGGCGGAACAGTGATCCGTAAAACTTCTCCATCATTTTTTGGATTAAAACCTAAATTAGCAGCCATAATAGCTTTCTCGATCAGGGGTAAAGTATTTTTATCCCAGGGTTGAACAATTATTTGTCGTGGATCGGGAGTATTAATGTTTGAAAGCTGATCTAAAGGAGTTAGTGATCCATAATAATCAATTTTAATTCCATCGAGCATTTGAGCACTTGATTTTCCGGTACGAATTTTTTGAAATTCGCGTTCAAGATGAACTAATGCATTTTGCATGCTTTCTTTGGTTTCTTCAAGTAAAAACTGAATCTCTTCAGACATATATTTTTTCGATTAAAGGTTATACAAAAATACAGATTACGTTCTAATTATATTATGAATTGTTTACAAGTGTGCCTATATTTTCACCATTAAGAATCTTTTGGAGATTTCCTGGCATATTGATATCAAAAACAATTATAGGCATATTGTTTTCTTTACACAAGGTAAAAGCAGTCATGTCCATAATATTGAGTTGTTTTTCGTATGCTTCGTCGAAAGAAACTGTATCAAATTTCACAGCATACGGATCTTTTTCCGGATCGGCGCTATAAACACCGTTCACCCTGGTCCCCTTAAGAATAATGTCCGCTTTAATTTCCAAAGCACGAAGTACTGATGCAGTATCGGTTGTAAAAAAAGGATTTCCAGTTCCACCAGAAATTATTACAATTTCACCTTTTTCAAGATATTCAATTGCTTTTGATCCACTTGTCAATTCGCAAACCGGATCAATATTAATTCCTGAAAGGACTCGAGATTTTACACCTAATGAGTAGAGTGCTGATTGTAATGCAAGACCGTTAATTACTGTTGCCAGCATTCCCATATAATCTCCTTGCACTCTATCAATTCCGATATTATTTCCTTTTAGTCCTCTAAAAATATTTCCTCCGCCAATCACGATAGCGATCTGGACATCGGTTTCAACGGCTTTCTTTATTTCAGAAACATACATTTCCAACCGTTCTGCGTCAAAACCATATTGTTTACTGCCCATTAATGCTTCGCCACTAAGTTTTAAAAGCACTCTTTTGTATTTCATACTTTTTTCATTTTAAGCAAAAATATAAAAAAAGAGAGAACAATCTGTCCTCTCTTTTTTAAAAAAGTTAATAAAAGAAGTTTAATTTATTGAAACTCTTTTGAAACCAATAACTTTAAGGTCTTTATCGTTTTCAGATAAATATTGACTTATAGTTTTTTTACCATCACGGATAAAGTCCTGATTCAATAAAGTACTTTCTTTATAGAACTTATTCAATTTACCTAAAGCAATTTTTTCAAGCATTTCTTCTGGTTTTCCTTCCATGCGGGCTTGTTCTTTACCAATTTCAAGTTCATGCTGAACCATAGTTGGGTTAACGTCATCTTTATCCACAGCTACAGGACTCATTGCTGCAATTTGCATCACAATGTCTTTTCCCACTTGTTCAACGGCAACTGGTTTATTGAAACCTGCCATTGATGCAAGTTTGTTCCCGTTATGATTATAAGTAAAAACCTGAGCTGCTGAAATAAATTGGTATTCATTTAATTCGGTTTTTTCACCGGTTTTACCCATATAATCACTGATGTGTTCGCCTATGGTTCTGGCATCAATTTTTATTGATTTCAGTTCATCAATAGATTTGGGTTTATTACTTAAAGCTAAATCAGCTATTTTATTGGCTAAATCAATAAACTCCTGATTTTTTGCAACAAAATCTGTTTCGCAATTTAACATCGTAATTATTCCAAAAGTATTATCGGGAGAAGTTTTTGCAATAACAAGTCCTTCACTTGCATCACGGTCGGCACGTTTGTTGGCAACTTTCTGTCCTTTTTTTCTTAAGAAATCAATTGCTTTTTCGATATCACCTTCAGATTCAACAAGGGCATTTTTGCAATCCATCATTCCTGCACCGGTCATTTGCCTTAATTTGTTTACTTCGGCTGCTGTTATATTTGCCATTATGTATAGTTATAAAGAGTTAGTATTAAGTATTATTAAATAATGGTTTTTTTACCAGTTATTGGTTTTTTAGTAGATTTTTCAATGAGTTTACGCGGTCTTTTTACTTCTTCTGCTTCTGCATCATCTTCATTTTTTATTTTCAATCCAACATCTTTCTTAGCTGCAGCTTTTTTCAGTTTCTTAGCTTCATTTTCTTCTTCCTGTTCTTCAATTGATTTCAGGCTGGCTTTTTCGATGAGGATTTCTTCTCTTTCTTCTTCTTCTTCTCTGTCTTGTTTGTCTTTTGCAACTTTACGTTCAGCCAAACCTTCTTCAATTGCATCGATCATCATTCCTAAAATAAGAGAAATAGATTTAGATGCATCATCATTGGCTGGAATTGGAAAATCAACATCATTAGGATTTGAATTGGTATCAACAATTGCAAATGTTGGGATGTTTAATTTTTTTGCTTCATTAACTGCAATTTTTTCTTTCAAAATATCAACAATAAATAATGCAGATGGGAGACGTGTCAGGTCAGCGATGCTTCCCAAGTTCTTTTCAAGTTTTGCACGTTCACGGAGAATTTGTAAACGTTCGCGTTTTGAAATTTTGGTAAACGTATCGTCGTTCTTCATTTTATCAATAGAAGCCATTTTGCGAACGGCTTTACGGATCGTAGCAAAATTTGTAAGCATACCGCCGGGCCATCTTTCCGTTACATAAGGCATACCTATACTTTTTACCTGTTCTGCAACAATTTCTTTCGCCTGTTTTTTCGTAGCAACAAATAATATTTTCTTGCCTGATTTTGCAATTTGTTTTAATGCGGCAGCAGCTTCTTCTGCTTTTGCAATGGTTTTGTATAAATCAATAATATGAATGCCGTTACGTTCCATAAAAATATAAGGAGCCATAGCGGGATTCCATTTTCTTTTCAAGTGACCAAAATGAACACCTGCATCTAATAATTCGTCAAAATTAACTTTACTCATTTATTTATTTTTTAGGTTATGTTTACTTTCTTTTTTACTATTAAGCCAATTGCCAAGTAGTATCGAAAACGATAGTCTTGGCAATTTAGATGCTAAACATACATCGAATATTAACGCTTGCTAAACTGGAATTTTTTCCTTGCTTTTTTCTGCCCTGGTTTTTTACGTTCAACCATACGTGGATCTCTACGGAGAAGCATTTTGGGTTTTAATACAATGCGATGTTCGGGTTCTATCTTGCACAAAGCTCTTGATATTGCTAACGAAAGTGCTTCGGCCTGACCATTGAATCCGCCACCGGTGAGATTTACCTGAATATCATATTTGTCACCCGAATTAGTGATTTCCAAAGGTTGTTTTACGATATATTGTAAAGTAGCTGTAGGAAAATATACTTTAAAATCTTTGGTATTAACAATAATATTTCCGCTTCCATCTTTTAAATAGATTCTGGCAACAGCGGTTTTTCTTCTTCCAATGGTATGAATTACTTCCATAATTATCTAACAGTGTTAATATTAATTTTTTTTGGTTTTTGTGCTTCATGTGGATGTTCGGTACCTGCATAAACAAAGAGGTGATTGAACATTTCAGCGCCTAATTTTGTTTTAGGTAACATGCCTTTAACTCCCAATTCAATAATTTTTTCAGGTTTTTTTGCCAAAAACTCTGAAGGAGTTGTAAATCTTTGTCCACCGGGATAGCCCGTGTGGCGAACATATTTCTTGTCCGTTAATTTATTACCGGTAAACTTTATTTTATCGGCGTTAATAACAATTACATTATCACCGCAATTTAAATTGGGAGTGTAATATGTTTTGTGTTTTCCGGCTAACAGAATTGCAATCTGTGTTGCAAGTCGGCCTAAAACTTCATTTTCTGCATCAACTATCAACCATTCTTTGACAATGATATCATTATTAGCTGAACGTGTTTTATAACTTAAAGTATCCATCATTAATTGAATTTCAGAATCTAAACCTATTTTACTTCGAAATTGGGGTGCAAATGTACTAATTATTTTTTAATTAGCAAATTTGTCAACATTTTTATGTTAGTATTTATTTTTTTGTGGAAAAATCATAAAACCATGTTGATGGAAAAAAAATGCTTGGAAGTTTGAATTTATTTTTACCTTTGCGCAAATAAAATTTAATTGTATAATTTAAAAATTAATCGAATGAAAAACATTTTTCTATCAGTCGTAGTGGTTACTATGGGATTATTTATTTTGGCTTCTTGCGGATCAAATAAAAAAGCAGATCTTAAAACAAAAAATGATTCTATAGCTTATGTTATTGGTTCAAACATTGGTGAAAACCTAAAGAAAAATATTGCTTCTGATTCTTTGGAATTTAGTTCTGATGCTTTGATGAAAGGTTTTAGAGCTGCTCTGGATGGTCTGGACAGTCTTACTTTTACGAAAGAAGTGAAACAAAAGATCATGATGGATTTCCAAAAAGATATGCAGCAGAAACAAATGAAAAAAATTGTTGCAGCTTCAGCTCCTAATAAAGAAGCAGGAGCGAAATTTTTAGCTGAAAACAAAAAACAGGCAGGAGTTATTGAAACGAAAAGCGGCCTTCAATATAAAGTTATTAAAGAAGGTAAAGGAAAAACTCCAATCGCAACCGATTCGGTTACTGTTAACTATGAAGGTAAACTTTTAAGCGGAAAAGTTTTTGATTCTTCTTTCGACCGCAAAAAACCCGTTACATTTCAGGTAGGCGGAGTTATTAAAGGATGGACAGAAGCTCTTTTGTTGATGAAAGAAGGTGGTTCATACGAATTGTATATTCCTTCAGACTTAGCCTATGGCGATCAGGGAAATCAAGGTATACCGGGAGGTTCAGCCTTAATTTTTAAAGTTGATCTTATTAAAGTAGGTGCAGCCGCAGCTACTAAAACTGATAAAAAACAAGAAACAACCAAAAAGAAAAAATAAGAGATATTATTGATATTGAAAAGCTGTTGCATTAATTTGTAACAGCTTTTTTTATGCTTATATCTGTATTACAATAATAATCTTAAATTTGCATCCTTATAAATAAAAACAATTTGATGAAAACAAAAATTTTAGTCGCTCTGTTTATTGTTGTTTCAACGATGGGATCAGCATTTAGCCAAAACCATAAAAAACATACGAAGTCGAAAGTTGAATTAAAAACCTTTAATGATACTATTAGTTATATAATAGGTTCTGATGTGGGTGGAAATCTTAAAAAAAACAGTATTGAAGTCAATACAGATATTTTTGGAATAGGGTTAACCAATGCTTTAAACGGATCAGATTCTTTATTTTCAGTAGAAAAACGTCAGGAAATTATGACCAAATTTCAAAAAGATGTTACGGCTAAACAACAGGCAATACAAGCCAGCGAAGGAATAAAAAACAAAGCGATCGGTCAGACGTTTCTGGATGAAAACAAAAAGAAGAACGGTGTTGTTACGTTGCCAAGCGGATTGCAATACAAGGTTATTGTACAAGGAAGTGGTGCAAAACCATCGCCGAATGATGAAGTTACGGTGAATTATGAAGGAAAATTCATTGATGGAAAGATATTCGATTCATCATTTGACCGCAAACAAACTGCAACATTCACTTTAACCGGAGTTATCAAAGGTTGGACCGAAGGTCTTCAACTGATGAGCGTGGGTTCAACCTACGAACTTTATATTCCGTATGATCTGGCATATGGGGAAAAAGGTTTCGGACAGATACCGGGAAGCTCTACTTTGATATTTAAAGTTGAATTGATTTCAATAAAAGGTAAATAATCACTCTATTATTAATTTAAACTTACAGAAATGAAAAAAATGTTCTTGTTGGCAGCCTTCGTAATTTCAGGAACCATTGTAGGTTCGTGTCTTTTTTCGGGTTGTGGTAATTCTAAAAAAAGCACTGAAATGGAATTAAAAGATTTTATTAAAAAATTTGAGGATAAATATCTTCCGTTATACAAGGACGCTACTTTAGCCTCATGGAATGCTGATGTTTCGGGTAAAGAAGCTGATTATAACAAATCGGCAGATCTGTCTTTTCAAGTGTCCAAAATCTTTGCGAACAAAAAAGATTTCGAAACTCTCAAAAAATTCAAAGAATCAAAAGAAATTAAAGATCCTATCCTCAAGAGAGAATTGGATGTTCTTTACAACAACTTTTTAGGACAACAGATCGATTCGGTTAAAACAAAACAAATGATCGACCTGCAATCGAAGATATCTCAAAAATTCAACAACTATCGTGCTGTTGTCGGAAAAGATACTTTGTCTGATAATAAAGTTGATTCAATTTTAAAAAACAGTACCGACAGCAAATTGTTGGAACAAACCTGGAACGCTACAAAAATGTCCGGGGCAGTAATTGCAAAAGATGTTGTTGAGTTGGTGAAAATGCGAAACGCAGCGGCAAAGGAAATGGGCTTTAAAAATTACCATGAAATGAGCCTGAAACTTAGTGAAGAAGATCCTGCTGAAATTGAAAAACTTTTCGACCAATTGGATAGTCTTACACGCGATTCTTTTGCTCAACTAAAATCAGAGATCGATGGGTATTTTGCAAAAAGATATAAAATTAAAAAAGAAGAGTTAATGCCATGGCATTATCAGGACCGCTTCTTTCAGGAAGCACCGAAGATTTACCCTTCTGATGTTGATGGTTTTTATAAAGGTAAAGATATTGTAAAAATCACTCAATCTTATTATGATGGGATTGGATTTAAAATAGAGGATATCATAAAAAATAGCGATCTGTTTGAAAAGAAAGGCAAAAACCAACATGCTTTTGAAACGGATATTGACAGACAAGGCGATGTACGTGTGCTTTGCAATGTAAAAAACAATTCATATTGGATGAGTACCATGCTTCACGAATATGGTCATGCCAGTTATTCAAAGTATGTCGATCGCAATTTACCATTCATTATTCGCGATGCAGCAAATACTTTTACAACCGAAGCAATCGCAATGTTCTTTGGGCGTCAGACAAAAAACTCTCAATGGATGAAAGAAAACCTGGGACTTACCGATGCCGAAGTGAAAGTAGTTGCAGAAGATTCATACAAAACATTACGTTTGGAACAACTTACATTCAGCCGCTGGGCACAGGTGATGTATCGTTTTGAAAAAGGTATGTACGAAAATCCTGATCAGGATCTGAATAAATTGTGGTGGGATCTGGTTGAAAAATATCAGATGCTGAAACGTCCCGAAGGCAGAAACGAACCCGATTGGGCCTCAAAAATTCATATAGCTCTTTATCCATGCTATTATCACAATTATCTGATGGGTGAATTGCTGGCCTCTCAGTTTACTTATTACCTGGCTAAAAACGTTTACAAAACTGATGATATAAAAACTCTCAGTTTTTCAAAAAATCCCGAAATAGGCAAATACTTTATTGAAAATGTGTTTAAACCCGGGATGAGATACGAATGGAACGACATGATACAAAAAGCCACAGGCGAAAAGCTGACGGCAAAATATTATGCCAAGCAATTTATTAACTAGATAAATTTATGAACAAAAAAAGGCGGTAATTTTTACCGCCTTTTTTTATCTGTTTTCTGAAAAAGGCTTACTTTTATACCATCAAACAAATATCTATGGAAATCATCGGAAGAATTATTGAGATATTGCCTGCACAAACGGGTAAATCGGCAAAAGGAGAATGGAAAAAACAGGATTTTATTTTAGAAACTCAGGCCCAGTTTCCGAAAAAAGTATGCATTGCCAATTGGGGTGATAAAGTTGATCTGTCAATTGATGCTTCAAAAACGGTAAAAGTATATTTTGATGTTGAAAGCCGCGAATATAACGGGAAATGGTATACCGATGTAAAAGCCTGGAAAATGGATGTGATAGGCGGGCCGGAAAACTCCGAAACCAATACACCATCGAAACCAGATACTTCTGACAGCGCTCCCTGGGAAACGGAACCGGACAACGATCTGCCTTTCTAATCAGTAAAAACGTATTCGAATTATTTTATTGAAGGAGCACTCTTTCACACTTAAGTGAAAGAGATGTGTAAAGTTTGAATAACATCTCACCACCTGAAATAGTCGGATAGGTCAGGCAAGAAGCATAAGCCGAACACCTAAATAATTTCAGAGAATATTTGCAATATTATACAATATCAAAAAACACCCCACGTTTTTATAATAACAACGAAGACAGATTTTATGTTATAAAACAACTTTTACCTTTTGTAAGCCGAAATAATAAAAACAGAGTTACAGTTCCATCAAAATGCTGTGGTTATTTTTGCAGAAGGTAAAAATAGTGTTCAAAATACGGGCGAATGTCTGCCTCCTTCGCCCCAAAATGTATCCATAATAAAGCCTTATTGCCCGAATACGATACAAAATCATCTTTTACCAATTGGTTTTTTACCAGATACGATATGTTTTCGACCAATGACTATATGTTTTTGTTCAATGACGATAGGTTTTCGATCAATAACGATAGGTTTTATTTCAATGACTGTCGGATTTAAACTAATAAGACCACTATTTTCCTCACCAATGGAAGTATTTATTGGGGATGTGGTACTTTATTGCGGAAGTTTTATATTTCATGAAATCATACAGCCATGCATAACAATCATTAAACCACAATCTTTTTGTTTAACCATTAAAAAAGTAAAGAAATGATTAAAAAGCGTGTAAAGATCAACTTTGTTCGTATTCCTACGGAGATGATCATCGAATTGGCAAGGTACATTATTTCGAAAATGACCGGAAACATGTATTTCTTAATTCCCGACCCCCCTTTAGCAGAACTTATAGCGCTGGTAGATGATCTGGAGGTAAAAAACACTCTTGCATTGGAGGGCAGACGTCAGGCACGTGCCGAAAAGAAAGATGCGCGTGTTTTGCTAAATGAAATACTACACAGATTGGGATTGTATGTATCAAAAATTGCCAATGGCAACGAAACGATAATGATCAGTAGTGGTTTTCCAGTGTCGAAAGATCCATGACCGTCACAACGTAAGGATTTTTATGTGATCTATGGTGATAAACAGGGTAGTATTATTGCCGGATGTGTAGCCTTTCCGAAGGCAAAAAGCTATGTGTGGCAATTATTCTATGGCGCAAATGCGCCTGATGCTGATGATCAGTGGATATATGCAGATGTCACCACAAAACGAAAAACGGTCCTGAAAAATTTTGATTCTGGCACCCGAGTTTGTGTTCGATATTGCGCTGTTACATCAAAAGGGATGATGGCATGGAGCAATCCTATTGATATTGTTGTTGGATAGGTTTGGGAACAAGTAAAATAAAAAAGGCTTGCATTACGTTGCAAGCCTTTTTTATTAGAGATTAAAAAATCGTCTATTTTGTTTTAATTATCCGGTGATTAATAAATTTACCTGCCGTCTGAAAACGTATCAAATAAACCCCTTGTGCGAATTGGCTTAAATCAAGCGTGGTGAATTGGCTCACTGTATTGATTTCCATCAATTCTTTTCCCATGATATCCAGTACCATTATTTTGTCCACAGGTGTGTTATTTAATTTAATAAAAACGTCTCCCGTGGTCGGATTGGGAAAGAACTGAATGTTGTCAGCCACTTTATCATCCAAGCCCGTTGTTGATACAATATACAACTTGCCAATATAAGGCTGTTTGTTTTGTTTGGTAACCACAATGTCGGCAGTATCCAACGTTGTGAACGCAGGGAAACTCAAGTTTACAATACCACTTGCATCGGCAAGCTTTGCATCCAGCAAGGTGCCGTTATGCGAAATTGCTACATACGCATCGGGCGCAGTCGTCACCTGCAATGTAGTTACTCCGATATCTTGAGGATTGGTGTAGGTAACCGTCATGGGGTCGGGAACCGAAAAATAGGTCATCACCGAAGGGTCGCCCATCAAATGATAGACTTCCCAATAATATTTTTTCATGGAAGAAGTGCTCGCTTCTACCGCCAAGTTTCCGGCATAAATCATTTGGTCGTTGGTATAGAACCATGAGCTCACAGGTTCGCCGTGGTCGTGAAACATACGGTCGTAAGCACCTAATTTGGTAGCATCATAGGTTGGAAACTCTACAATGCTGGCACGACTGCCTACTCCAAAATAATAATCTTCATCCCAATAAGAATAATTGGAAGCACCTATATATCCTAAGGCACCTTTATTTGGAGCACGCAGTAAGGCTTCGCCAAAACATTCCGCATCGTTAAAGGTATTGGTTTGGCAACAATTGCCCACCATCAAACAATATTTATGATTGTTGTGCATATTTGCCACGTCGCTAGCTTGGAAACTTGGATCTGCCCATCCCGAAGAACTTCCGTGAGCTGTGTAGTTGGCATAACTAACGCCGGTGCCAATTTCATTACGAATCAGCGCATCGTTAGAAGCTACGTTGGAAGCGGGCCACAAATACGTGAACGAATAGAAACCATGTGCCGGGTTGAAATAGTTAATCGTACCATGATTAATTTGTCCGTTACCATACACTTGCGAATATCCACCGTCGGCAGCCGAACCATTGTCCACCCCAGCAATCATCACACAGGTGTCGAGAAAGGAAGGATTCGGCATCAAATATTGTTCATACTCGAGGGTTTTGTCAATTTGCGGCTGCAGTTGCGCAATGGTGGTTGCCGAAAAACGTCCGTAATATATATCGGGAATGTAATCCGAAATGCCATCCATGGTGAAATAATACAAATCTGTTTTATGCGCTGTGTTTGCTACCCCTGTAAAAGTGGGTATCTGAGCCACGTCACCCACCAATAAAACAAAAGTAGGCGCAGGGTCGGCGGTTGTTCCGTTTGTATATAATCCTTTAAGATAGGTTTGGATGGTCAGAGCGGTAGGTGAAGTGATATAATATTGTTCCACTACTTTGAATCCTTTTTTAGTTTTCCATTTAACGAATGGCTGCAAGGTAGCTTGGAATGATTGCAGAGAAATGATTACATATTTAATGGGATATTTTGTCAACACATCTTTGTTTTGCGGAGCTGTATAATTAATCAAATCAGACAATGATGACTGAAAATAGGGCGAATAATATTTTTCTTTCATCATTTCGGTCTTAGCAAGGTCGGGATGTTTAAACGACACCTCGAACACCAAATCATTATATACTTTCAAAACATTAGTAACGGGATTGTATTGAAAAGGTGAAACTATCAAATTACCCATTTGCACACCTCTCATTATGCCCGAAGTTTCCACCCGAACCAAAGGTGTGCTGGTGAACCCGTTCGTTTGATAAACCGATTGGTCGAAAGCGAAGGGAAGATAACGGGTGTCCAGGTTTTTCGAAACAGAAGCTTGTGCAGGAATGATTTTAGTGCTGATGCCCAAATCCGAAAACGTAATTTCTTGTTCCGTATAGCTAATAATATTCACCAACACTTCTGCTCCGTAAGGAATTTCAATCATGCGGCTCATCACCGGCAGTTGAGGCTTGCCCGCATCATATATTTTTGAATACCCGCTCAATCCCAATTCAATAAAGTTGCCATTCAAGCTAGCAACAGGATTGATTTTGATTTTGTCCAATGAGTTTGTAGCCTTGATCTTATATGAGCTTTTTTCTAAAATGGTGAATTCATTTTTTGTAGAATTCAACTTTAATTCAAGTTGTGCAGAGGCAGTTAATCCTAACAAACATAACACGAAAATTAAGGAGTATTTTTTTCGATTCATAATGGGGTATAATTATTTAATAGTAAGTGTTTTAATAATTCTCTTACAAATGTATCAATATTTTCAATGGGTTTTATTGATTAAATTCGGTTTAACCTTAAATTAACAACAAGAAGAATTGAGAAAAGAAATTCATTTAAATAGTTAAAGTGTTGTTTTTATAAAATTCATTTTGAATATTTTATAAATACAATAGCTTTTGTTTGCAACAATTCCATTATCTTTGGCGGCTAATTACAAGAAAAGTTATTTTATGAGTAAAGGTACAATTAATACAATCATCGGTATTTTATTGATTTTCGGAGTTCTTATAGGTTATAGTTTACTTACGGCTCCTTCAAAAGAAGAGCTTCAAAAACGGAAAAGACAACAGGATTCATTGGTTATTGCTCAAAAACAAAAGATAATTAACGATTCGCTCGAAGTTTATAAAAAGAAGAACGAGGCACTTAAAAAAGATTCTACAAATCCGATATCTGTAAAAGATACTATTGCTGCTGTTGCAAAAAAAGATTCTTCAAATAAAGCAGGTACTTACGGAAAATTTTCTGCTTCCTCAAAAGGAGTAAACAAACATATCGTTATTGAAACCGATCTTGTTAAGATAAAGTTCTCATCGCGGGGGGGTGGTATATCTTCTGTTGAACTGAAAAAGTATAAAACTTTCGATAAAAAACCACTCATACTTTTTAATTCCGATTCATCAAACTATAATCTCACATTTCAATCCGATTATAAATTTATCAACACTGAAGGATTATATTTTACGCCCTATTTCTATAATAACACATATCAGGGAAAAGATTCTGTTTTAATAAAAGGCAAAGATTCTGTTCAGTTTGCCATGCGTTTATTTCCAAATGCCAACGATAGTGTAAAAAACACCAACAGTTATCTGGAGTTTCTATACACCTTGGATTCAAATTATATGATGCATTTCAACATCAATTTTGTTAAGATGCAGCAGATTGTCGATGCCAATAGCACCTATGTGGCTTTCGACTGGAAATTGAATTTAACGCAACAGGAAAAGAGTCATAAAAACGAGTTGATAAATACCACCATTTATTTTAAACCCGATAAGGATGATGTTGACTATATCAAAGAAACCAAGAGCGAGAAGAAAGAAAAACTGCCAAACATAAAATGGGTATCGTTTAAACAACAATTCTTTTCTTCAACTCTGATTTCACACTCTACTTTTATGAGTGCTAATATTGAAACATTAACCCGAAAAGACACATTGTTCCCGGGATATTTAAAAACTCTTTCGACATCGATCACTTTGCCATACAGCAATTCAGATAAGTTGAGCTATCCTATGTCGTTTTATTTTGGACCGAACCACTATAAAACATTACGAAAATATAATCTTGATCTGGAACGTCAAATTCCTTTGGGATGGAGTTCTCCTTATATATTGGGTTGGATCAACCGTTGGGCTGTTATTCCTGTATTTGATTTTTTAAGCAAATCAGGAATGAATTATGGTATCATTATTTTGATCCTTACCTTACTGCTCAAAATTGTTCTTTTCCCCATTGCCTACAAAACCTATATGTCGTCGGCACGCATGAGGGTTCTAAAACCCGAAGTTGACGAAATAGGAAAGAAATTCCCTAAAAAGGAAGATGCCATGAAAAAACAGCAGGCAACTATGGCATTATACAAAAAAGCCGGTATCAATCCTATGGCCGGATGTATACCGATGTTGCTGCAGATGCCTATCCTGATTGCATTATATCGCTTTTTCCCGGCATCCATCGAGTTGCGGCAGCAAAGTTTCTTATGGGCATCCGATCTGTCAAGTTATGACTCGGTATGGAACTTCGGTTTTACCATTCCTTTCTATGGCGATCACATGAGCTTGTTCACATTGCTGATGACCATTTCTACCATCATATATACAAAATTGAACAACCAGATGATGGGAACAAATACTCAGCCAGGTATGAAAGTTATGATGTATGCCATGCCGGTTATGTTCTTGGGCTTCTTCAACGATTTTGCTTCCGGATTAAGTTATTATTATCTGTTGGCTAACCTTATCACCTTCCTGCAGATGTATATATTTAGAAAGGTTGTTAATGAAGAAAAGATCCATGCACGCATACAGGAAAACAGAAAGAAACCGGTAAAAACATCAGGGTTTCAGAAACGTTTAGAAGATATGGCTAAGAAAAGAGGATATCCGGTTAAAAAATAATTGAACCGATTCTTCTTCCTGAAATAATAAATGAAACTAAAAACCAATCTTTCGGTTCTGAGTTGGGTTATCCTTATTTTTCTGGTTTTAACCTGGGGAAGTTCATTCATCCTGATGAAAAAAGGATTGGAAGAATATTCTTATCAGCAGGTTGCACTGCTAAGGTTATCAATCACCTGTTTGGTTTTACTGCCTTTTGTAATAATGTCAATCAAAAAGGTGAATTTAAAAAAGCTTGGGCGCATGGCTATTGTTGGTATTGTTGGAAATGGTATACCTGCATTCTTATTCACCAAGGCCGAAACCGGAATAGATAGTTCTCTTGCAGGTATACTTAATTCACTGACTCCATTATTTACACTTATTGTAGGACTATCTTTTTTTCAGAGTAAAACAAAATGGTATAATGTTTTGGGTGTCATTATTGGTCTGGGCGGAACGGTTGGATTGATGAGTGTGAGTGGCAATAAAAACCTTGAATTTAATTTCAGCTATGGAATTTATGTCATAGTTGCCACACTATTATACGCGATTAACCTGAATTTTGTAAAACGCCATTTAAAAGAAGTAGATGCGGTCACCATCACATCGTTTGCATTTTTAACCATCGGGATCCCTGCTTTGATTTATCTGTTTGCTGCTACCGATTTTATAAATGTAATTCAAACAAGGCCCAATGCCTATACTGGTCTTGGTTATATTACAATTCTCGGGATCTTCGGTTCTGCAATTGCTGTCATACTTTATAACAAACTTATTAAGACATCAGGTGTTCTCTTTGCAGCTTCTGTCACCTATTTGATGCCAATCGTAGCTGTTTTCTGGGGAATTGCCGACGGCGAACGTTTCGAATTAATATACTTGCTTTGGATCATGATCATATTATTGGGGGTGTTCATGGTAAATTATGTGCGCAACACAAAATCTATACCTGAGAAGAGTTCCCAATAATTATAGGAATAAAATATAGCCTTTATCAAATAAACTCAATAAACAATTACTGAGTTTACATATTTTTCCTGTCCCGAAACAACAACCACAAAATATTTTCCAGGTTTCCACTGCGAACAATTTACGGTGATCAATTGCGGATTTCCGTCTATTTGCGAGGCTGTAACAACCTGCATTGAAGCATCTAAGATTGCCAGATTATTACTGCTTTTCGCAAGCCGTGGAACTTCAATCGTAAATTGCCCTTTGGCAGGATTAGGATAACTTTTTAAGTTGATCTTATCAGTCGAAACATTCTCAATGTTTACAATACTGGGTATATATTCCCAAAAATCATTCAAATAACCTGATGAATATCCAAGCCCGTTATAAATATTTCCGCCAACAGCAAATCCGGAACCTGTATAACGTGCTATTCCGGCAAAATCGGGTAGGGCAGTCCATGTGTCGGTACCGGGAAAATATTCCCAAAATTCTTTAGTCGCTGTACTTGTATTTAAAAGATAACCGGTAACAATATAACCGTTACTATTCATCGAAACACTGCTGAGCCAACACCTTGCCCCATGCGTAAAATTAGCTTTTTGAGTCCAGGTATCAACGGAAGCATCATACATCCAAACGTCATTTAAAGCTACTAATACGCTATCGTAACCCATGCCTACATATCCGGCTTTATCTATACTGAACTGAAAACCGTTTTTCCGGCTTTTACCCGGGCAACTCGTTCGTTGAGTCCAAGTGTCTGTGGTGGGGTTGTATCTCCAAAAATCTTTGAGAAAAACAACATTAGCATCAATACCTAACCCAAAATATCCTTTTCCGTTAAATGTATAAGCAAATCCCCCGTGGCGTGCTGTTCCAGGGAAATCTCCTTTTTGGGTCCAGCTGTCATTATAAGGGTTGTAAACCCATACGTCGTTATAACACACGTACGAATCTGCACCTCCTGTCCAATATGTGCTACATACAAAGTAAGCTAATGTATCTATTACAAAAACATGAGAACTTATTCTTGCACCACCGGGAAAACTTGCTTTTTGCGTCCATGAATTTGTAGTAGGATTATATTCAACTAAATTATCAGAATTATAAAATCCTGAACCACAACCAAAAGCATAAAATCCGCGGTTCCCGATCGAAAAACCACATGCATATTGCCTTCCTGCCAGAGGATAACTTGTTTTTTGTGTCCAGGCTCCCTGAGTAAAGCCTATTAAAGGAAGAAAGTAAAATAAAAAATATAATAAAAATTTAGTGTTCATGATTTCTTTTTTAAGAGGTTTTTAAAGTAAAATTTTCTCAAAAGATAATAGAAACAACAAAAGTATGAATACTTTTTATGCTTTTTTATAGATACTTCTACTACAATGAATTTATAGAAAAATGTCTCATGGATTATTTAATAATAATGCTTTTAAGTCTGAAAAGTCGCAAAATTTTATTAAAACGCCTTACAGCAAAACTCTTTTTGATGCCCCTGTTTATGCGTCCTTTTTTTGGTGTTATGTTTTCAAAACTCGTTTCTCCGGATTTAACTTGTGTTGGCTTTTCTCTATTTTGTTTTTCAACCACTACAATACTGTCGTAATAATGGATAGATGAAACATTTTTTGTAAAATAATTTACTTTTAATGATCTCTGCTCTGAATAATATGCATTTAAATAATCAATAAAGTTTTTACTGTATTCAATAAAGCTTCCTCTTCTTTTATGTCCTCCGCCGTACGAAAGATAATAAGACGTATGAAGGTCCTCACATAAATACACACCATCATTATTTATATGATCAAAAAGTTCTTCGTAGGTAACTCTTTGTTGAATCATTGTATGACCACCATCATCAATTAGTATATCAATTGGGGGAATAGATTTCTTTATTTCCCTTAAAAATTTTCTGTCGGACTGAGATCCTATAAAGATTTTAATATTTTCTTCTTCCAGTTCTTTACATTTTGGATTTATATCTATCCCATATATCTTAGCCTTATCACCAAAGTAGGATTTCCACATTTGCAAACTTCCGCCCTGTGATACTCCAATTTCGAGTATTGTTAATTCTTTATTTCGAAACCTCGAAAAATGTTTATCATAGACATCAAAATAATGCGACAATTTATGAATAAGCCTTTTGTTATTTTCTTCGAAGTATTTTTCTAGATCGTTCATTTAGTTATTATTTTTTTATTTCACGAAATCACATTGACATACTAAGGTTTAGTAATTGTGAATAAATATCCGAAAGTAATAAAATCGCGTATGTAAGGAATGAACCTAACGGGGTATAGCCCGAGAATAATTAGTTTGTTGAATTTAGGCCATTTTAAAGTGTCAGCGAATCTGTAACCTCTTTTTGCCATTTTAAAAATTGCATTTGGACATTGACTGGCAAATTCGTGCAGATTTCTTCGCATTATTACCTTTTTATGTGTCTTATCAAAGATTCCTCTAGGATTTCGAGGCCATTTTCTGGAAAAAAACACCCATAATGTAGTCCAATGACCAAAATTAGGAACAGAGATAATAATTTTACCTTTTGAGGTAAGATGCTTATATAATATTCCGGTAATTTCTTCAATATTCCAGGTATGTTCCAACACATCACCCGCAATAATATGGTCGAAATACAAACCAGACAGCTTGCTTTCTAAAGTATCCAAATCGTCTAGGTCAAAAGCCCAGCCAGTCTCCAACACCGGAAGAGCCAATTTAAGAGCTTCAGGGTTAATTTCAATGCCCCATACTTTAACATTGGGGAAAGTCTTTATGATATGATGAGAAACAGCACCTTGATTACAGCCCAAATCCAGAACTTTTTCCGGATTTGACAGAAGGTTCACTAAAATCGGACTTTCATTCTGATATGACTTATGATTGTGAAATTTCTGTTCACTCATTACTAAAATATATTTTAACCAAATACATTAAATTTGTTCTTGACATACTTTGAACCAACAAATGTAGTAATAAAATACAAAATCGTCTTAAAAGAGAATCCCGATTTAAGAAAATATGTTCTTGCTAAATTCATTTTTCCAACGAAATAATAATAACGTGCTAAGCTCCCGTTGATTTTATATTGAGCGGTTTTTACTTCTTTCGGGTATTTTTGTTTGTATTTTTCTATTGTTTTCAGATGTTTATTATAGTCGTTAATTCTGTATGATTCAGCAAAAGAAAGGTTGTCGCCCGAAACATATCGTGTATAAAGCGAATCGGAATATTCAACGCTGCAATTGTTTTCCAAAAGTTCTAGTCCGAAATCATAATCTCCCATGCCGTATTCTTCTTCAAATTTTATATGCTTGAATTTTGCAGAGTACATTAAACTTCCGATATACGTTTGCTGGCAGTTTTGAGATTTGGCTAATTTCTTTAAAAAGGTTTCGTTATTATTGAAAAAAGTAAACGATTGATTTGTTTTTCGAACTTTTTCAATACGTTTTCCGCTCACCGTATCAACTAATGTAAATCCGGAAGTGATAATGGGTGCAATATCCGAAACTGTAAGCAACGATTTTATACGGTGCAGTGCCCATTCGTCATCGTGGTCAGCAATACAAATAAAATCGCCTGTGGCAAGATTTAACCCGATATTTCTTCCGGCATTGGGTCCTCCTGAATTTTTCGAAGTAGATTTGTAATCGATATTATTTTCTTTTAAGATTTTAACGGTGTTGTCAGTTGAGCAATCGTCAACAACAATAAACTCAATAGAAAACAAGGTATTGACTCCTTCTTGGTTGAAAATGGAATCGAGTGTTCGTTGAATGTGTTTTTCGGAATTATACGCAGTTAGTATTACGGAAATTTTGATCATATTTTTTTATGCATGATAATGATGACAGTTAAGGTGTGGGCTACTTTTTAATGTTTTTAAATACATTTGTATTACTTTTCAGTAATTTTATAATCAAACCGGAAATTTCATTTCTATATAAAATAAACATTGAGGTTGCTGAAACAAAAACAAGAATAAAAGCGAATAAAAACATATTACCACCGGTTTTGATTTTTAGTAATTCTAAAATCACTGCAAGGAGAATAATTCCAAATGGCAAATAATAAACTTTTATGTTGTTCCACGAAATTTTTATTACTTTTTCTTGAATATATTTTGAAACAATTACTTGAAAAATAGAAGAACAAAAAAATGAAATAATAGCACCATAATAACCGAAATAAGGTGTAAGAATAAAATTTAAAACAACATTTATGATAAGAACAAAAATGTTGATATAAAAAATAAAGTTGGTTTTTTTGCTGTACAATATCAATAATGAAAAAATATTGTATTGTGCAGTAAAAATAAATTTTACAAAAACGATAGCAATAATACTTGCCGAAAGAATTAATTTGGTTTGATAAAAAATATGAATAAAATACATGGCAGGAAGAATACAACCAACAATAACAAGAATAGATTCGGCCATATATAGATTTAAAAGTTGTTTCACCTCTTGCTCTGTATGTTTTATGCCGATTTTTAATCGGCTGAAAAGGTCAGGCTGCATTGACCCCGTGAAGCCTTGCAGGATAAATTGTATGCCAATGGCAAATTTCATAGCATTATCGTAAATTCCTAAATTTTCAGGCTGGTTTAAAAGAAAATAACGATCGGCATAAGCTAAACACCAAAAAACAAGATCAGAAAAAATAATACTGCTCGCAAAAGGAAATAATTGTTTTCGAATATCTTTATCATAATGAAATCCGCATTTGTAATAGAGATAGATAATAGTGAACAATGTAATAACTCCGCTGCCGACAGCCGTTCCGTAAACATATCCTAAAAAAGACATGTCCCAGAAGCTTACACCGATCAGCTGGAATCCCGAACGGAATAGTCCCGAAAATAAACTTATGATTACAAATGCCTTTAGCCTTTTTTCTTGTCGAAATAAGGCAATTACGAAAGCAAGGATAGCTCTGCTAAAGCCGGATATTACCAAATAGGGTCCGTATATTTGAAAATTTTTTAGTTCAGGTTGTGTAAGTAGTTTATTTATTAAAGGTGAAAGAACAATAGCAATTCCCATTAAAAGTAAACCTCTGAACAAAATACCGTTTAAACTAGTTGAAACTAATTTGTTGTAATTTTTTTTGGTATCGTTATAATCGTAATAAAAACGTGTTATGCCGGCTCCCATTCCGAACAAGCAAAACAATGCAACCAAGGCAATAATAGTTTCGGTAATTCCTAAAAATCCGAATTGGCGAGGTCCCAACTTGTTATTTCCTTCAATTAGCGGATAAACTATTAATTGTAGTAGAGCCGGAAAAGCAGCAAAAAAAGTATAGATGCTCGTAAATTTTAAATGCTCTTTGATTTTAACCATGAAGATGAAGTAATTGTTTTATTCGATGATTCTAATAACGGTAAAAATTTGTTTTTTGTTCATTTTTTGAATATTTTTCTTAAATAATACGGAATATAATCTCTTTTATTAAACGACCATGAGGCCCTGCAAGAGCCGCAAAGTGGATCATCGCATAATGCAAAACGGGGATTTGTTTTCAATATTTTATATGCCACGTCAAAGGCGCGTTTACCGTTCATAATAATACAATAGGCATTTCCAAACCATCCGGTAGTAAGTCCTCCGTCCACAACATAATGCGAATAAAATTTATAACACCCCTTTGCACATCCGCCGAAATCTTTTTTTATAAATAGTTTTTTTTCTCCATTTTTATCTTTGTAATAAACCTCGCGTTTTGGCTTTAGAAATCTTTTTTGTGTTAATCCTAATGCTTGTTGTGCATAATGTACCGAGAAAAATCCGGGAGAAGAAGCTACACACCCGATCAAAAACATTTTAGCATTTAAATCAATAGCTTTTCCGACAGGATCATAAGATAATGAATTTTCATCATGTCCTTTCAGAATCTCTTCGGCTTTTGCCCCGATTGCCACGAACGAGTTTGTAGGATGAAGGCTTCTGTGGCTTTTCGGGTGATTAAGCATGATTCGGGATAAGGATCCGGAATTCGGAGCTTTTTGAATATCGAAAACATCCTCTTTGTCTATTTCATGTATGAAATAATAATTAGTGAAACAAGGCGCTATAATGGTCCCGGATTCACCGACCGCATCTAATAACGCAACCATTATTACATCCTGAAGTTTTCCTTCTGTAAATCCCACTTCACCTAAATCAGCAGCAATGACCAAAATGTCGCCTTTAACGATTCCCATTTTTTGTAATCCGTCTAGTAATTCCTGCTTTGTATGTTTTATCATTTTTATAAAGTATTATTTATACCAAAGGTAAATATTGGAAGCGTTTGTCAGCCATGCATTTTTATTCAATAAATGGGTTAACAGGTCTGAATAAATTTTGCCCCAACCGCGATATTTATTATCGGAAAATGAAGTATTATGCCATAATACCGTTAGAACGCCCGAAAACCTTTCAAGTTCGTCGATTATCGGAATAACAGAGTCAAGAACCTCTTTTTGATTCATCTTACAATACTTTCTCAGAGTAGTATCCATCAATACTAACGGAATTTCTAAAACTTCACTTCGACATGCATTAATAAAGTCATAAAGGTAATAGGGGTGGCAGTATGAATTTCTAAAACCGATACTTTTAGCAAAACCCAGAGTGGTATCATATTTTATTCCGTTTGCCTGAAGTACTTCCTGCGATTTTTGTATATCAAATTCCAAATAATGAAACCTGTTACCGATAACATCTTTTTCGAAAAGCGAACGATCCTTGCCGTATGATTCAACGTCATCATGCGTTTTATAGCTTCCGTGAATTCCTATTTCCGAGCCTGAATTTTTTATTTGAGTGAGTACTTCTTGTATTTGAACGGAATGTAAGTCATAATCTGAATTGGTGATATTTTTGGGTCTTCCTTTTTTTGCTAAAAAATAAAAAGAGGATGTTGCATTGAAGTCTTTTTCAGTCTGTAATATTTTTTCAAAAGTAAACCAAGTGTCTTTTCCTTTGATTTTATTCAAGAGAATTTGAAAAACATTTTTTAGTTTGCCATTTCTTAACGCCCAATAAACATCTTCTTTCCATCCCGAATTGCACGAATCGATATCATGAGTGAGGCAAACCGCAAATCTTGCATTTTCGGGCAGCATTTTTCTTATCAGTTTCGTTTTGTACGAATGCTCAATCGCTTGTTTCAATATTTCAAAATAGTAATTTACTACAGGGATTTTAGTGATTTCAAGCTTTTTTTGCAGGCTGTTTTCAAATTGATAACGTCCGTATCTGTCAGTCTCTTCAGAAACGTACTCCTGCCAACAAGTTAAAAAATAAAATGCAGATGAAATTATGTCGTAATTAATTACAACTTTATTTTCCGTTATTGTAAATATTTCTTCTCTATCCGATTCTGAAAATAATAACGGGATTTTTCGATCAAAAAAATATTTCCATACGGTTTTCGAGTCATCCCAATCATTTTTGTTTTGAAAAAAAATGCCGGAAGTGTTCTTTATTGATATCGGAAAGTTATTACTGGTTCCGAAATTGATTTCAATAAAATCGCAATTAAGATAATTGCTCTTGAACGTATCAAAAACATATTTTAAAACATTTTCCGAAGTAATATCCATTTTATCAGATTAAGGATTTAATGCTAATATCTTTTAGCCTGAAGCTTTCTCCATGACCCGGGAAAATCAAGGTGTTTTCGTCAAATGTATTAAAAATTTCATTCAAAGATGTAATCAACTGTTGTTTATTTCCTCCCACAATTTTAACTACTGTTTTATGATCCTTTATCAGCGTATCACCCGCAAACAAAATATCATCAATTTGAAAGCACAAACTACCCTGCGAATGCCCCGGTGTTTTAATGAAATTTAAAGTTTTACTTCCCCAAGGGATCAAAAAATGTTTCTGTTTTAATTCTATATCGGCAGGGGCACAGATAAACCCGACATTATCACGGAATATTGACAGATTTTTTTTTGAGTTTTGTATTGCACAAGAACAGTCACTTGTGGCAATGACATTGCATGAATAAGTTTTTTTAAAAAGATTTACACCTGAGATATGATCGAAGTGCTCATGGGTTAAAATAATAAAATCAGGAGTCAGTCTTTCGTTATTCAGATAATTGATTAATTCCTTAGGATTATTATCTGCGGGATCAACTATCAAGCAAGTTTCCGCACCTTTGTAATGAACCACAAAACAATTTGAAGGAACAGGATTATTCAAAAATCGTGTAACAATAATGTCATCACCCATTGTTATCAGGCACTAATATTTATTGATCGGCCTCCGTCAACCACAAATTGTTGTCCTGTTATCCACCGCGACTTTTCAGAAATTAAGAAATTCACCATTTCATAAATATCGTGAGGGAAACCTAAGCCAAGTGGATAATCTTTCGACATTTTTTCAATTAATTCACTATCGTTAAACATTGTGTCTGTCATTTGAGTTTGCACTCCTCCGGGTAATACCGAATTAAGCCTGACCTTGGGTGCCAATTCAACAGCCAACGAGCGCATCATGGCGTCCATTGCGCCCTTCGAAGCGCTGTAAATATTGAAAGCCTTGGCTCCTCTAATACTTGCCGTGCTGGATATTTGAACCACATTTTGCAGTGCTGAATCGTTTGCCTTTTTATTTATTAATGTTTTTATGATCATCACGGAAGAAAAGAAATTCGTATTCATGGTTTCTTGAATAACATTTAATGACATCGTTTTAAGAGGAAGCATTTTCAAAAAACCCGCACAATGTATGAATGTTGTTACCTGAATATTGTTTATTTGAAGAAACTCTGTGAGATTTGAGTCCAGATGTTCAATATTGTTCAAATCGAATTTCCATATCAGGTGTTGTTTTCCTTTATCGCAGAGGTTAAGAGTTTTTGACAGTTTTTCGCCGTTACGACCATTTAATATCAAATTATACTCTTTTGATAATTGAACAGCCAGATATTGGCCAATACCCGATGTTGATCCGCTTATTAATAGATACATAGACTCATATTGGTTTTGATTATTATATGGCAGTAAAACCGCCGTCAACATTCATTATACTTCCTGTTATCCATTTACTTAAATCGGACAAAAGAAAAGCAATAGCATTAGCAACATCTTCGGGCTCTCCCAAACCTAAAGGGTGCATCTGACCAATCTTTTCGTCATGGCCTTCGGCAAAAAAATGACTGATGTTATCGCCCATTTTTGTTTTTATAAAACCGGGAGCAATACAGTTCACTCTTATCTTTCTTGGGCTTAGTTCAACTGCCAGCGATTTGGTAATGCCATGCAATGCCGATTTGCTCATAGAATATCCGACATTGGCAGAAGAACCTACAAGAGCATAAACCGATGAAATATAAACAATGGAGCCGCCTTCTTCTGCCGAGATGCTTCTGTTAGCAAAGGCTTTGGACAGCTCTAAGGCGGTCATTGTATTTATTTGAAAAACTTCAAGAGCTGTTTTTTCGTTCAGGCTTTTTAAGGGTGAAATATACGGTTTCCCTGCAATATGAACACATCCGTTAAGTTTTCCGAAACTTGCAACTAACCCGCCTAAGCGTTCTTTTATGATACCGCTTTGACTGAAATCCATCACGGAAATAATATCTGTGGGTTTGCATTCTTTTGCCGTTTCTTCTAATCCTTTCAGGTTGATGTCAGCCATAATCAGGTCTGCATCAAGTTTAGAAAGCAAGATACAAGTAGCTCGTCCAATTCCCGACGCAGCTCCGCTGATAAAAAACTTTTTTCCGCTTAAATTTAGCGGATTAAAATCGGATGTTCCCATGTACTTATGCCTTTTTTGCAACAAACAGATCTTTTAATCCGTTAACGGTTTTTGCATTGTTAACTTCGGCGGCTGTCAGGGTAATTCCGTAATTGTCATCTGCATGTGCAATTATTGATAATATTGTCAGCGAATCCCAACATTTAAAACTATTCAAGGCCTCATTTCCCGTTACCGAATCAACTTCTAACAGTTCGGCGATTTCATTAAAAAAATTTTCCATAGTATTATAAGATTTAGTATTCAATTAGTTTGCAAAAATTCAAATTTCCGATTTCTATAAGCATTGAACCCCATGTCAAACCCACTCCGAAGCCTGAAAGGCACATCAGATATTTTTCTGAAAGGAGCTTTTCGCCAAGGTTAAAGGCTATCGTGGTTGGTATAGTAACACCGCTTGCATTACCAAAATTTTCACCTGTGTTGTGCGGCATTTTTTCGTGTGGTATACCCAATTTATCAGCCACTTTTTTTAGCATAAACTTATTGGGTTGGTGAAACATATAATAATCAACTTTGTCTTTATCCGTATTGGCATATTCAAGCAGATCCTGAATTAAAGGCGGAACTTTAGCCTGTACAAAACTGAATACAGCATCGCCTTTCATAACCAAATTATCTTTCGACCTTAAATTTCCAGCGCCATCATCATTGAGAATTGCCGTTTCGGGGGAAGAGGGTAATTTAAAACCTCCGGCAGGTATCATCAAAGCATCCCAACCGCTTCCGTCAAATTTTATGTTGGCAAATATTTCGGAATCGCTTGTGTCTTTTTCAACGATAGTAATAGATGCGGCATCACCTACAAGCGGGTAGCTGTTTCGGTCTTTTTTACTGACCTTTTGGCTTAAAATATCTGCGTTGGCAAGTACTACTTTGTTTATGTTTTCTTGTTCAAGCAACATGAACGCCTGATATAAGCCAACAATATATCCTGTACATCCCTGACTGATATCCAAACAGAAAATATCTTGTTTTAAACCGAGTTTGTAGTGTATAATGGTGCTTGTAGGCGGCATGAGATAATCGGGCGACTGGGTTACTACCACCAAAGCATCAATATCTTCTTTGTTCAGTTTATTTTGGTCAAATAGATAATTCATGCCTTTCACAATCAAATCAGAAATACAAACACCCGGATCGAAGATGCGATGCCTGTCGTAGCCCATCACCATTTTCAGTTTCATTGATTGCGCTTTGGTGAAATTGAAATTTTCCAATTCGTCTTCAAAAGCTCTTTCGTGCTCAGGAATTATTGTCAGTATACCACTGATCTTTTTATTCCGAAATTTTAAGTTCATAGTTTAGCTCCGTTTTTTATCAATAAACTTTTAATAGCATCTAAATTTTTGAAATTTTCCTGATTGATGTCCATCCCGTCAATAGAGATAGAAAAGTTTTCGTCTAATTCCGAAACTAGGCTTATCAAATCAAATGAATCCAATAAGCCGTCCGAGATAAAATCTTCTGATGTAGTAAAATCTTCTTCAGGTCTGATACTGTTTAAAATACTTAATATCTTTTCCATTCTAATTGTGTTTAACCATTATTGTATCCTTTAAACTTTCCTTCTTGTAGCCGTAATGCTCGTATTTGCTTATGGCATTATCATTATTTTCTTTGACCCATAAAATAAAACGGTTGCAATTATTGCACAAATAAAAAAAGGTCTTTATCAATTTAGAGCCAATCTTGTTTTCTCGATAGTTTTCGTTCACGAGCCATTCTTTCAGATGAGCCGTAAATCCTATCTTTTCAAAATAAAGTAACCCCGCAATTTCGTTGTTGTTTTTTGATATCAACAGGGTTTGGTTATCAATAGCAAATTGTATTTCTTTGATACTGGGGATTTGTTCGGAGTATTTATCTAATCTTTGTGTTAGAAAATCAAAAACAGGTTTTGCATCCGCCTGAGTTGCAAATTCAATTTCGGATGATAAGTCTTTTTCGTCAACGGTATTTGTTTTCATCATAAACATCCTTTTCAGTGTTTCGTGGTGTATAAATCCTTGCGATTGAAAGCCATTCGATATTTGATTCGTCTCGTCTGCTTTTCCAACGATGTCAGCAACAAAATCCAAGTGTTCCGGAAATTCCAGATTATTTAATTCAATAAATAATTCCGATAAATCGGTCGAAATATAGTACAGATAAAAAAAGTCTGTGTGTTTTCTGAAGATGAAAATTACCTTACCCTTTTCAACGGTAAATAAAGATTCGTCTTCAATCCATTGATTTATTTTTGTTTCGTTTAAAAAAAAGTTAGTAACAAACCTCGTATTAAGTTTTTTAATTTTCTCAATATTCTCACTGATTTCTTTATAAGAACGGATTGCTAACATGGATTATTTTTTCTTAAAGAAATTATTCAGGTTTGTATTTCAATTATAGTTTTCTTGTAAAAAATTTCGGTCAATTTTACCGTTTGAGTTTCGTGGCATTTCCGAGAAATAATAAAATTTGGTTGGAATCATGTATTTGGGTAAATATTTCATCAGTTCTTTACGGATTTCAGATGGGGCTGTTTCCGACTTCGATTCATAGCACAAAATTATGTCTTTTTTCTCAAAATTATAGAGAACGCAGGCATTATTAATAAAATTTAATGAATTAACGATCACATGTTCAATTTCGCTCAAGTCGATACGGTAGCCTAAATGCTTTACCTGAAAATCGGCACGACCTACAAATATAATTTCATCATCATCATTAAGATATACGATATCGCCTGTTCGGTATATTAATTCGGGATATTTTGTGTTTAGCGGGTTTTGAGTAAAGGCTTTTGCTGTTTTTTCAGCGTCGTTCCAATATCCCATCGCTAACGACGAACCCCTGACACAGAGTTCGCCTTTTTCGTTTTTTGCTGAAAGCTGATTTTGTTTATTCAGAATAAGAATACTTGTATTTCGGCATGGATACCCTATCGGAACCGGCACTTCGTCCGGAATGTCCTTTTTAATGATATAATAGGTGCAATCAAGCGTAATTTCAATGGGTCCGTACATATTGACAAACGTCGCTGACGGAATGTTCTTGCGCCAATAGTTTAAATGTTTTGTCGGGAACACTTCACCTGCAAATAATACCTTTTTTAGCTCTTTTAAATCGAACTTCGAGAGGATATCCATGTTGGCGATGTTCACCATGATAGTCGGCACCCAAAAAATAAAATTAATATTTGTTCCCTGAAAAAACGAGATCAGTTTAACGGGGAATATTGCTAACGAATCGGGAATGATTGTTATTGTTGCGCTCTTTGCTGCCATCATGCAAAGCTCAAAGCTGTATATATCAAAATATAGCGGCGACAAGCTGCCAATATTTTCGTTTTGTGATAAGTGCAGAGCTTCAACAGCCCATTCAATAAAGTCGATGAAGCTCCTGTGATTTAAAACCACACCCTTAGGCGTGCCTGTCGAGCCCGATGTGTTTATGATGCAATACGGATCCGTATCAATCAGTTTGCTTAATTTTTCTTTATATGAATTCGGGTCAACGGTTTCAGGCAAGTGTTCTAATTCCGTATCAATGCAAATTACCACCAACGATAAACGGCTTAAATAATCATTCTTTTTTAAGTGTTCCGAATGAGTGATTATTATTTTCGGTTCAATTTTAGTAATGATGTTTTCAATTCTTTGAGCTGGCGCTTTCGTATCGAGATTCATATAAATATTTCCGCTGTACGAAATTGCCATATTTGCCGTAATGCTGTCGATACTTTTGGGTAATAAAACCGCAACAGGCTGCAACAAACAGTCATAAGCTTCATTGATCTTTGATGCTAAATACTTTGAACGTTTTTGTAAGTTTTCAAAATCAATAGTTTTTTCCCCCTCTGCAACGGCTGTTTTATGCGGATATTCTTCAACTGTTCGTTCAAAATATTCAATAATATTGATAACCATTAAATTTTAGTTTAAGTACTGAATACAAGTCTGCAATATGTTGGCTGACATTTATAATTAAACAAATTTATAAAAAAATATCCATGCAGTGTATTAACCTCAGTTTTTTTTATCGGTGTTTCCCGAAAAACCCAATTGAACAAAATTATAGTGCCAGTGTTTGTCGCGAAGTCATCAGATGTTGCGAAGTTAGCGGATGACCATACTGAAAATAGTTTTATAAGGCAATAATGGAAATCAAAAAATATAGTACTAGTTTTACAATGTTATTACAAAAAGCATCAGCAAATTAAAGGGGAGATTAGCATAGCAGAAGAGCGATAGGCATTTTGTTTATTAAAAAAAAATAACCAATTTTGAAACAACCTTTTTTAAATTTTATGTAAGTTTGTCTGATTAAAATTTAGTGCTTCGAGCTTGAATATAATATGTTTTTTAAATGCGGCGTAGTGTATTTATTTTACTTCAGTTTATACCTTTATTAATATTTGCTCAGGGTCAAAACAATAATTGGTATTTTGGTTTAAATGCCGGTATCACTTTTAATACAACTCCACCGTCTGCTCTTACTAACGGACAGCTTAATACTTTTGAAGGTTGTGCTGCAATAAGCGATAATGCCGGCAATTTACTTTTTTATACAGACGGAACTACAGTTTATAATAAACTTCACGCCATTATGGCAAATGGTTCTGGTTTATTCGGACAACTGAGTTCCACACAAAGTGCCATAATTGTTCCTCTTCCAGGAAGTCATACGATTTATTATATTTTTACGCTGGATGCTTTCGCAGGGGTTCATGGAGTGTGCTATTCTATTGTTGATATGACACTTAGTAGTGGTTTTGGATCTGTTACAATTAAAAACCAACAAATACTTACTCCTGCCTCTGAAAAAATTACTGTCATTAAAAATTCAAATAATCACGACTTTTGGGTTTTAATACACGGTTGGAATAATAATAATTTTTATGCCTATCAACTAACATCAGCAGGATTCAATTTAACTCCTGTAATTACTCCAATTGGAAGTTCTCAAACTGGTGGAGGTGGTCCTAATAATGCAAACAATGCAATAGGCTATTTAAAAGTGAATTCAGCAGGAAATGTTATTGCGTTGGCAATTTCGATGTCTTTTGTTTACGAAACATTTCAGTTTAATAATTCTACCGGAGTACTTTCAAATTTTATTTCAATACCTAACCCTGATATTTCCAGCGTAATGTATCCTTATGGGCTGGAATTCAGTCCGGATAGCCACTACTTATATTTAAAGGACTTTTATTCGCAGAGCATCTATCAATATGACATGTCTGTATACAATGCCACCTCAATTGTCAATTCAAAAACTTTAGTCGGAACTATAAGTGGCACCCCAATTTATTATAATGGTGCCATGCAATTGGGACCCGATAATAAAATTTATTTGGTTGAATATGGTCTTACCAATCTTGCTGTAATAAATAATCCTAATAATCCGGCAGCTACATGTGGATTAGTTGATAATGCAATATCACTCAACGGGCGTTCAGGACAATTGGGTTTACCCTGTTTAGTAAACCAGATTTTTTATAATAACCCGATAATAATTTCTGCTCAGGGATGTTATAACCAGATGTTTCATTTTTATTTATCCGATTCCACATCAATTTCTGGTGTGAATTGGAACTTTGGTGATCCTGCTTCAGGTACGGGCAATACATCAATACTTTTTTCTCCAACTCACTTGTTTTCTAACACAGGTAATTATGTAGTAACTGCTGTAGTATCATACTCATCAGGCATAAGTGATACTTCAACTTACAATGTTACTATTTCAGCACCACCGAATCTTTTTTTAGTTGATTCAGTTTTCCAATGTAATGGCAGTGCTTATGCGGCTCAGGTTTCTGGTTCTTGGAATTCGTATTTATGGAGCACCAATGCAACCACATCATCTATTCCAATAACTCAATCAGGAATTTATAGAGTGACTGTTACCGATACTTCAGGATGCAAAGTTTCCGACACACTCAAAGCGGTTATCGGTAATTCAGCTCAAACTCATATCGACACTACTTTTTGTGAAGGCTTATCAGTAATTATTGACGGGCATACCATCACATCATCAGGCACATACACAAACAACTATTCAACCAGTCAGGGATGTGATAGTGTGGTAATAGTTCATGCAACAGTTAATATTGGTCCTTCAATAAACCTGCCTCATGATACAACTCTTTGCATAGGAGAGAGTATTACTATCATTCCGGCAATTATTGGTTCCTATAATACAATGGAATGGGGCGATGGGTATTTGGGTGCCTCCCGTGTGATCTCCGACGCAGGGGTTTATTCGGTAAAAATTGAAGGCAATTGTGGTAGTGCCCAGGATCAAATGACCGTTTCATACGAGAATTGCCAAAGTGAGTTATGGTTTCCAAACACATTTACTCCGAATGGCGATATGATAAACCCTGTTTTCAAGGCTGAAGGAATAAATATTTTAGAATTCCATCTTTTAATTTACAATCGATGGGGACAATTGATATACGAAGGTTCATCTATTGATCAAGGTTGGGATGGTACATTTAATGGTAAGGAATGCATGGAAGGCATCTATGCATGGATAGCAAATTATCGCCTTTATCGAAACAGCAATAAGGTGGAAGAAACAGCAAAGGGAAGTGTTTTGTTAATCAGATAATTTATTGATTTTATAGTTGCGTGCTAATAAAAAAAGAGAACTTTTTTATTCAAGTCTCCACCTTTCCATTTTTCCTCCCATCTCCTTTTCTGCCTTTTCCTCCCTTCAGGGATGGGGCAAAGAAAAGGCAGAAAAGAATTCTTCCACCTTTCCACTTTTCCATATATCCATCCTTCCCTGCCAACCATTCAGGTTGGCGATTAATCCCTGCCGGCCGAATAGGCTGGCGTGTCAATCCGTTCAATCCCCTTAAACTTGCATTGAGCCTTGTCAAAGTGTCAGCCGTTTCAACAATTCCCCGTTAAATAATATTTTCTAAAGTAAACAAATAAAATCTGATTTTTTTGCTAATTTTGTTACTATATATTAAACCCAAACAGTATTATGAAAAAAAAGTTCTTGTTGTTTATTTTGGTATTCTATTCTTTAATATCCTATGCCGAGGCTCAACTGATATTAGAATTCAGCGCGAAACATAACGCTTCTCACATCGCATTAGATAGTATTTATATTAAAAATGTAACAAAAAGTTGCGACACCATGCTGTATTTTCCGGATAGCATTCTCGAAATACAAACGAATGTTGGTATTAATACTAATCAACCGGTTAATAATAATTTTTTATCGCAAAATTATCCCAACCCGTTCGGCGAAGAAACTTCATTTAGTGTTTTCTTGCAAAAAAATGATTTTGTAACGATTAGTATTTTCGATGTTTTAGGACGTGAATTAACAAATTATAAGAGTTCCTTATCGGCAGGAACACATTTGTTTACTTTTTATGCCGGATCAGAAAATTATTACTTTGTAAATGTAACTACCAGCCAGAGAAAAGAAGGATTAAAAATACTTCATATTAATAATGGGATTGAGCCCGATTGCAAACTCGTTTATAAAGGCATATCCTATAATTCAAAAGAAAGAAAATCGACAAAATCTACATTTATAATTAATACCGGCGACCAATTGATGTATATCGGATATTCCACAATAACTGGCGGAATTTGTGGTAGTGATATCATTACCGACTCCCCTCTGACAAGTACAAATTATTTGTTCCAAATTACCAACGGAGTTCCGTGTCCCGGCACACCATTTGTTACCGACATCGATGGTAATGTATACAATACCGTGCAAATCGGTAATCAATGCTGGATGAAAGAAAATTTAAAAGTCACCAAATATAACGACAGTACAGAAATACCATATCCCGGAACCGACATAACATCATGGTATGCCGCTGTTACAACAGGTGCTTATGCCTGGTATAACGATGATTCTACTTACAAAAATACATACGGGGCTTTGTATAATTGGAACGCTGTAGGCTCTGGCAAATTATGTCCCCCCGGCTGGCATGTTCCGACTAATACCGAATTATTGACATTGGTGTCTTATTTAGGCGGAGGCAGTGTTGCCGGTGGCAAAATGAAAGAAACCGATACGGTGCATTGGAATAGTCCCAATACAGCCGCCAATGATAGCTTGGGTTTTTCTGCTTTGCCTGCAGGCTTGAGAGTGCCTGGTGGTACTTATGATGATATCGGAAATTATGGTCGGTGGTGGACTTCAAGTCCGGGAACTACCTGGGCTTGGTATTGGAGGCTTGAATATAATACGGCTATATTATACGATGTTGGTGGAAATGATAAAAGATTCGGACAATCTGTCCGTTGCATAAAAAATTAGATAATCAAATCAATAATCATTAATTCCTATTCTTCCCATTCTGAATCTTGTGCTGAGCATAGTCGAGGCATCTAACTTCTGAATTCCCATTATATCATTGAATAATTTTCAAATTCTTTTCTGCCTTTTCCTCCCTTCAGGGCTGGGGCAAAGAAAAGGCAGAAAAGAATATCCCAACTTTAGGCACTTTAGTTCACTTTAGGCACTCCTTTTTCCTCAAATTTTACCGTTAACTTTTTTTATCCTACCGTTAACTGATTTCTACTTGTTTTCACTATAATCATTATTTATTTTTGAACCTGTTTTACAAATAAACATATTGTTCTGCACCTTTTATTCATTTTAAAATCAAGTAAACATGAACCGACTTGAAATTCTTATGCAAATGCTAACCAATATGAATTATTTTATATTGGAAGGCAAAACAGGCACTCCTACCGAATTTGCTAAAAAACTTCACTGCGAAGTGCCCACGTTCTATCTTTATTTAAGATACATGCGTCAAAAACTGGCCACCAAAAATATTTTTTTGGTATACGATCGTAGCGAAAAAACCTATCGGTATTCTCAAAATGGTCACTTCACCATAGGTTGGAATTGGGTTTTTCATACAAAATAAATACCCTTTTCCTCATAAATTTCGCTTCACTATAAAACTCTTATAGTCGCTCTAACATTTCGACTAGTGAAGACTTGGAATCTGGCCTTCAGTTTTAATAGATTTGTATTTTCATTTTCAATCATCAAAATGCAATGAAAAACAAAACCAACTATTGGACATTCAAAAAACGCGAAACCCAACTTGCGAACAACGATTATCAAAATCTGAACAATGAAGTACAAAATATCGACAATGAAGTATAAAATCTGAACAACGAAGTATAAAATAACGACAATGAAGTATAAAATCAGAACAACAAAGTACAAAATAACGACAATGAAGTACAAAATCTGAACAACGAAGTATAAAATAACGACAATGAAGTACAAAATGGAGTCAACGACAATTAAAATGTAAAATTTCAAACATCGAAAACAAATTAAAACATTAATAAACAACAAACTAAATTAATAATCAAAAATTCCGTTAAGAATTAATTAACAAATCAATTCAAAAAATCTCTAACTAAAACCTCAAAAATTATGACAAAATTTGAAATGTCACGCGACGAATCCAACGAAAGAGGAGTAATTTTGCTCGAAGCCAACGACACCGACCTCCAAACCATCACCCTCTATCCTCCTCTCAAAACAAAGCTGGATAATAAAATGACGCTATGCAGGGCGGCCAAGCAGCGCCAATACGATCAAACCGGCTACATCACCACCGACAAAGGCGTCCTTCATGCCATAATGGTCGGTGTAATTTTCACTAACATTGGCAACTCCTGTGTTCAGGCGTATAACCTCGGCAAGCCCGATTTGGCCAAAGCCCTCGACAAAAACTTAACCTATTTAACATCCGGCTCCTTCGCTCGGTCCGTGGGCCGCTGCACCGAACTCTTGAATTTTATCATTGCCAACAATACCACACTCACCATCGTAACTCCTGCCGACGTAACCGCCATGACGAAAGCCATAAAAGACTTCAACACAATAATTAACATGCCCAAAAGCGAGATCAAGGCCCGCAAAGCCGAAGGCACCGATCCCATTCCGGGCTTACTAAATGATGTTGACGAAATAAAATACTTCATCGGCAAACTTCTTCATGCCCAACGTCCTGATTTAGCACATAAATGGGACGACGAAATAAAAGTCGGCTCTCCTACAGGCGTTCGCCACACCTCAATTGCTGTTCAATACACCGATTCCGAGACCGGAGTTCCCATCAAAAATGTAAAAACTACTCTCGACAACGGTGTCAACAAATACATCAAAACAAGCAGCAAAAATGGTTGGTCCCGTGCCTACAGCCTTTCCTCCGATAACTATAGCGTCACATCCGAACATGCTTCCTTCGTAACCGACACCAAAACCGGTATTGGCATCAACAACCGCAAAATGGTCACCTTGTTCATCAAACTACAGAAAAAAACCATAACCACCGGAGGTGGCTCTTCCACCGATCCCGAAGCAACAACGGGCATCTTGTCCACCTTTGTCTTCATCAAATCCTCCGGCGAACCTCAGCCCGGAGTTCAAATATCCATTCCTGATTTAAACTACGTCAACACCACCGACGAAGATGGCGAAGACTACCTCGATGAAATAAAACCCGGCTCTTACGTAGGTACAATTTATTTGGAAGGCTACAACCCCATACCCTTCAACATTGTAATCGTAGCAGGTCAAACCCTCATCCAAAAATTTTACCTCGAACCAGCCTCCGCTCCCGACAACAACACCCCCAATTCCTAAACCATCATTAAAGATCTTTCAAATAAAAAAGGCTTGTTATTTCAACAAGCCTTTTTTATTTCTGCTAAACCCTTCACATTATTTCTCCAGAGTTTTTTCCTTCTTCTTTCTAAACTCAAAAAACAAGCTAATTCCAATAAAAAGCAGCAACAATACCGATCCGGCAAACGATATCTTTTCTCCTGTATAAAACGATCTGGGTTCGAACTTAAACTCTATCTTATGATCGCCTGCAGGCACCATCATAGCTCTCAGCACATAATTGGCGCGGAAATAAGGCGCTTTCTTACCGTCGATATAAGCATTCCAGCCTCTGCTGTAATAAATTTCCGAAAACACCGCCAGTTGGTCGGTTTTCAGGTTTTTGCTTTCGTAGGTCAGATAATTGGGTTTATAATCCGTAAGCTTTATCGACGATTGCGTATCTTTATTGCCTTTAAAAGTGCTCAGTTCCGTTTCAAAACGTTTATCAACAACAGCGGTGTTGGCAGGATAAAAATTATCCATCGCTTTAATTTCCTCATCTGCATTGGCAACCATTTTCACATTCTTCACAAACCATGCATTGCCCAAAGCGGCAGGATTTCTCAGCGGATGAGCATCGGGGTTGTAAATAAAATATTTCGTGTTGAGCATATTCAGCGATGTCAGTCCATATAAGGTCGAAACAAGCACTGAGTCGGGAACATTGCCTTGCAGGGTTTTCACCAGGCGGTCGCGTTCTTGTGTCAAATGATAATCTATCAGGTCCTGATATCTGCGCAGTTTGGCAGCATGATATCCCCCAATGGATTTATGATAATAAGATGCAGATGCATCGCGTGCAAAATCGCCCGTCACCAAACTCAAAACACGATAATCTTTCGTTGTATCCTGCAATATCATATTGTCGCAGTTTGTTGCTTCAAACGGAACATCAACTTTACTCTTGGCAACAAAATTCTTGGTGTTAAGATATCTTCTGTCTATAGGAACCAGATCGATAAGTATCAACAGGGCAACTCCACCGTAAAGAATATATTTGCTCATTTTCTTTGCCGAAGCATAGATCCAGATCAAACCTGCACCGATCACAATAAAAGCGATTGTCCGCAAACACGACATTTTAAAGATTGACATACGCGCAATTTCCAGGTTCGAAATAAACCCGTCTATCTGGACTTTGTCGGCTCCTTGTTTCAGATACTGATTGAACTGCGATAACTCTTCAGGAGTCGTAAAACTAAAGAACAAGCTGGGCATCAGCACGAACAACAATGTTATCCCTGCAGTCAAACCCAGCGAAACAAAGAAGAACCCTTTTTTTTCTTTCACCAGTTTCGGATTCTCGGCTATTTCTTTCAGCGCGAGTATCGCCAGGAATGGCATCGTAAACTCAACTATAATTAATATAGATGAAACCGCCCGAAACTTATTGTAGAAAGGAACATAATTAATAAAGAAGTCGGTCAGGAACATAAAATTATGCCCCCACGAAAGCAAGATGGCCAGAATGGTTGCGCCAAACAAAGCCCATTTGAGCTTTCCCTTTACGATAAATAGCCCGAGCACGAAAAGGAACATGATAAATGCCCCCACATAAACCGGTCCTGCAGTAAACGGCAAATTTCCCCAGTAGCGGCTTTGATTTGATACAGCTTCCTTATATTGTCTGTCAACTCCGTCTAAAGCCGATTTTGTAGTTCCGATAGATTCGCTCTCACCGCCTTTTGCGTCGGGTATCATCAGCGTAAAGGTTTCGCCAATACCGTAGCTCCATTGGGTGATATAATCTTTATCCAGACCCGAAGATTGAACTTTGGGGTCAAGAGTAAGCTCCGATTTTCCCCGTATAGTTTCTTTCACGTATTCTGCTGAGGTCCAGAGATTCGTAACGTTGGGTCCTATCGAAATAAACCCTGCAATAGCCAATACACCTATAGCGATAAAAAAAGATCTGATCTTCTTTTGGAAAAGTGCATAGATAAATTCAAACAAAACAATGAATCCGATGAGCAGTAGCATATAATACGTCATCTGCACATGATTTACTGATATTTCTAATGCCATGAATAAGGCGGTAAGCGCACCGCCAAGTAAAAATTTTTCTTTAAATGTGAGAATAATTCCTGCAATAACTGTCGGGATAAATGCAATTGCCATCGCTTGTGAATTATGCCCAACGCTTATATACAATAAAAAATAGGATGAAAAAGCAAAAGCTAAGGCCCCGATAATAGATAGCCACGGATCAACCTTGAACGTACACAACAATATAAAGAATCCTAGCAGAAGAACAAATAAAATATTAGCAGGAAAAGGTAATCCTGCCGTAAATATTTTTTTAACAGTATATATAATATTAGTTCTAGGAACCATATTAATTTGATAAGCCGGCATTCCTCCAAACATCGAATTGGTCCACAAGGCTTCTTCTCCCGTGGCAGTTCTGTAATCTACAATTTCTTTCGACGAACCTTTGAACTGCATAACATCGCTTTGATTAATTCTTTTTCCTTCCAATACCGGGCTGAAATAAATTAACGATATAGCAATAAAAATTGCTATTGCAACCACGTAAGGAATTACTTTTTTAAAATTAAATTTTTTCATTGGTGCTTGTTTTATTTTTTAACAATAGGGTCTGTGGGTATAGATTATTTATCTTTTATTTCTTCAAAATCAACATAATCTCCGGGCAGATCAGTTTTATCCTGCTGTTCTTCGGGAATATAATCAATGTTAATAGTGCCTTCGGGATTGTTTTCTTTATGATGTGCTTCTTGCGAGCGGCTTGTGAATTTTCTGGAAAGTTTTTGTAAGTAAATGCGGGCGAAAAACGGGATAATGTATAAAAACACCATCCACGAAATAAAAACTATCAGTAAAAACCAGAAAAATGCATTCATTTTGTAGGTATTAAAAAAAATGAGGAGACAAATTGATTTATCTCCTCAAAATTATAATATTTTATTATACCGAAACGGATTCCGTAAAATTATCTTTTATGTAATTTTTCGTCAGAAACGGTTAGTTTTTTTCTTCCTTTTGCCCTACGACTTGCTAATACTCTGCGGCCGTTAGCCGATTCCATTTTTTTGCGGAAACCGTGATTGTTTCTTCTTTTGCGTTGCGAGGGTTGAAATGTTCTTTTCATTGTTTGAAAAATTTAAGGAGTGCAAAGGTATTTATTTTTTTCAATCTGACAAATAATTTCTTACTTTTCTTAAAAAAATTACCTGACAATCGTTTTTTCGACACTTTCCCATAATAATGCCGCTGACTTATCCCACGAAAATTCTTCTCGCCGAATTTGTGCTTTATCAATTAATTCTTTTCGGCAAACCTCATCATTTGCAATTTTAAGCAATGCAGCAGCAATGTGTTCAGGATTAAATGGGTCGCAAAGCAGGGCTGCACTTCCTGCCACTTCGGGCATAGAACTTACGTTTGATGTAATAACAGGAGTATCGCAGTTAAAAGCCTCAAGGATTGGTATACCAAAGCCTTCAAAATATGAAATGTATGTAAGCCCCAGTGCACTGCCCAGCAAATGGTTTAATTCTTCAGCAGCCACCCTGCCTTTAAAGATAATATCATTATTAAATTCAAGGTTGCATAAAGTTTGTTCCATTTCTTTTGTCCACCATTTTTCAGCACCTACAATAAGCAACTTGATTTCTTTTTGGTTTTTCCTTCGAAAAATATCGAAGGCAAGAAACAGATTTTTTAAATTTTTTCGGGGAAGTAAAGCCCCGATAAAAATAAAATAATCACAATTGTTTGAAAATAGCTTTTTTGTTTCAAATTTAACTGCTTCCGAAACGGAGTGGTACTTTTCATTAACACCGTTGTAAACCACATCGATTTTTTCGTTTGGAATACCATATTGATTATGGATATCTTTTTTCGAAAACTCTGAAACTGTAGCAATTCTATTAGCTCTTTTAGCAAATCTCGGAAAAAAGTATTGATAATATTTTGTAATGATCCAGGGCAGATCTTTCGGATAATGCTCAAAGTTCAGATCATGAATAACAGCGAGTGTTGGGGTCTTTGTTGATAACGAAATATAACCGTCGGGAGACAGAAACAGATCAGCCTTTATTTTTTTCAGCACTTTCGGGATTGAAAATTCGAACCATAAATAGAAAAGAAAAGGATGGCGTGCTTGTGGCCCTATAACAATAGGAATAATATTACTTGAGAAAATAAATTCCTCATCATAAGCTCTGTCGAAAATAAAATAAAAGGTATGTTCTTTATGCTGGTTAGTAATTCTTTTGAGAGTTTCAAAAGTAAACCAACCAATTCCTTCAAGTTTGTTTTTGAGTAATAAACGGGTATTAACAGCTATATTCACAACTTCAGATATTATTTTTCAAGATCATATTCTCTGATTTTACGATATAGTGTCCGTTCAGAGATCCCAAGTTCTTTTGCAGCATTTCTTTTTCTGCCGCGATATTTTTCCAAAGCTTTTTTTATCAGTTCCTTTTCTCGTTGTTGTAAAGAAAGTGATTCTTCATATACCTCTGGATATTGAATAGATTCTGTAATAATGGTATCTGGTTGGTGAATATGAATGTCTTCATCCCGTTTAAAATCCGATTCAAATTCGTTATTGAAATTATTAAGAAACTGCGCTTTTTGATCCTGCATATTTGCCGAAATGCTTCCGTCTTTTAAAATATCAGCTACCAGCTGTTTTAATTCAGTGATATCTCTTCGCATTTCAAAAAGTACCCGATATAGAATATCCCTTTCAGATAATTCCATCTGATCGCCTTGGTTTTTTAATAAAACAGGAAGCTTGCTCATATTTACCTGAGGCAGGTATTTTGTGAGTGTCTGTGCATTAATATTCCGTTGTTTTTCGATGATAGAAATTTGTTCGGTAATATTTTTCAATTGCCTGATATTTCCGGGCCAGCGATAATTTAATATTAAGTTTTGCGCTTCTTCATCCATTTTTATTACCGGCATTTTATATTTGTCGGCAAAATCGGAAGCAAACTTTCTGAAAAGCAAAATAATATCATCTTTTCGGTCTCGTAATGGCGGAACCGTGATAGGAACTGAGTTTAATCGGTAATATAGATCTTCACGAAATTTACCGTGTTGGATAGCCTCAGTTAAATTAATGTTGGTAGCAGCAATTATTCTGACATTGGTTTTAATAACTTTTGATGAACCAACTCTGATAAATTCTCCCGATTCAAGAACCCGTAATAATCGGGCCTGAGTGGAAAGAGGCATATCGGCTATTTCATCAAGGAAAATGGTACCGCCATTTACAACTTCAAAGTAACCTTTACGAGCTTCATGAGCACCTGTAAACGAACCTTTTTCGTGTCCGAAAAGCTCAGAATCTATAGTGCCTTCGGGAATTGCGCCGCAGTTTACAGCTATATAAGGTCCATGTTTACGTGCACTTAGTTGATGAATAATTTGAGGAAAAACTTCTTTCCCGGAGCCCGATTCACCTGTAATTAATACACTCAGGTCAGTAGATGAAACCTGACGGGCAACATCTATAGATAATTCTAATGCAGGAGAATTACCAATGATCCCAAAACGTTGTTTTATTGCTAATACGTCCATATCTTTATAAAAAACTATACAAAATTAACCCAAAATTATCGATTGACAAATTTTTACTTTGTTTTTATGACATTATGGCAGATTTGTTTGTTTCAGATTGGATCCCTTTCCATTATCATTTTAGGGATTTATTTCTAATAAAGCAATTCGGTAAATTTATCAAAATAAATAAGTATGAATTATTGTCAGATAATTGTTGTTTATGAAAGAGCTTTCAGAAATAACGATTGTGTTAATGGCTTTGAAAAGATAAGGATATTTAGAGTGAATCAAAATATTCTTTATTTTAGCCAATTATTTTAATTCATATTCATAATTTTATTTTAAGCCATGCCGAAAATTGTAAAAAAAGTTCTTAGAAAAATTAGTAAATGCCGCGAAACATGTAAACGTAAGAAAACTAATAATGACGTTATTAATTCATTAGTAAATTCAAAAAACATTTATTTAAACAAAATTGGTATTTCTTTACGAGCTGTGATTCTTGATGAATATACGGAAACAGAAAGAGCAACTTTTACAAAACTTGAACAGTTCAGGCAAACCCTGATCAGATCAAAACAATTGGTACAAATTGAAGATTTCGGAGCCGGTAATTCAGAATCAACAAGAACAGCTGAAGAAATGAGTAAAGGGTCTGTTATCAATTATTCAATTGGCTATCTCGCATCAAGTCCATCTTCTCGTCCTGCATATGCCCGTGCATTGTATAAAATACTTGAAGCGTTTGATTTTGCGAACTGCATTGAAATGGGTACATGTGTGGGCGTTTCTGCGGCTTATCAATGTTTTGCGCTGCAACATAATGAAAGAAGCAGATTGATCACAATTGATGGCTCAGCAAATTTGTGTAAAATATCCAGAGCAAATCTGACTTCGCTCGGCTTAACTAATTTTGAAATAAGGGCAGGAAGGTTTGCAGATGTTTTACCCGGCTTGCTTAATGAAGTTAAGACTGTTGATTATGTATTTATTGATGGTCATCATGATGAAAGGGCAACCTTTGATTATTTCATGCAGTTGCTTCCTTATCTGTCTGATGTTTCGGTTCTAATATTTGACGATGTTAACTGGTCGGATGGAATGGTTCGAGCATGGAATTTAATTCAGAAACATGAAGTATTTACCGCAGTAATCGATGTCCAAAAATTCGGAATAGGATTAATAGATAAAACTTCTACTGAAAAAATATCATCCGATATTTTTAAAATTACTATTGAAAAAAGTTGTTTTAAAAAATATTAACCATTCTTTAAATTCTGTTTTTAGAATTTAAAACTTATCCCTAAACTTGGCATAATTGGTAACTGATTGATCCGGGTATAGGTTATACGGTCAAAATAAAAGATATTATTCCGGTCATAGACATTAGTAACGCTTAAGTTAATATCCAAAGAACTTCTTTCGCTGAAAAGGAATGTCTTGCTGACAGAAATATCCAATCTGTGATAATAGGGCAAGCGTCCGCTATCTTTGTTGGCGTATAAGACTCCTAAGGTTCCGTTATTTGTAGTATAATTTGAGTTTATACCACCCGAAAAGTTGAGAAGTTCATAGAATCCTTGAGTTTGAGCAAAAGGAAATCCGGAGCCCAAGTTCCATCTCATATTAACACCCCATCCTAAAGTTTTTCCGAATTTATATGAAGCGACAATATTTATATTATGTCTGCGGTCATAGTGCGGAAAATAAGTATCAATTCCATCATAACGGTGAATAAAGCCATAAGAGTATACACCCCAGAGATATAGCTGACGGTATTCATATTTAAGTGTAAAATTCAAACCCTCAGCATCACCTTTTTCAATAATGAAATCTTTTTTCAGGTAATCAGGTTTGTCAGAATATTCAGGTGCATCATCATAAACTTTATTACTGTTGATATCGGTCAGTTCTGTAAACCATTTATAATAACCTTCAATGTTTAAAGAGAGATTTTTAGCAAGATCGGCCTCAATTCCGAATATCAGATGGTCGGCTTTTTGTAAGGCGGAATTAACATCTTTTCCATCAAATTGCTTTTGAAGATTATCAGGTGCTGAAATAAAGCCATAAAAGAGATTTACTACATCGTTATCTGAACTGGCTGAAATAAGATCTTGCGAATACATTCCGGCAGCAAGTTTAAATCGCAGGAATTTTGTGGCATTATATTTCACTGCCAAACGGGGTTCTGGCGAAAAAGCTGATAAGGAAGCGTATTCCTGACCACGGAAACTGGGTTCAATTATGAATTTGCCAATAACCCATTTGTATTTGAGAAAGATTGCAAATTCAGTAGTGGATTCATTTTGAGAGATTGTTCTTTTTGCAGAGTTTTCAAATGAAAAATCGGTTCCAAAGCCTAAAACCTCTAATCCATATTTAAACTCATTTTTACCCATAAAGGACGTAAAGTTAAGACCCAGATTAAACCCGTTTATCTTACTTGTATTGGTTTGTGCTTCTTTCTCAACTTGATTTGAAAGAGAGATTTTATATGATGAATAAGCTAAAATCCCGTCAATAAGCATCGATGCTTTTGCAGGTATAACAACAAAATTCATTCCTGCTCCATATGATTTCCATTTGAAATCGGCAATTTGTTTATAATTGGCATCATCATTAAAATTAAACCCATAAAAATTCACTTTGCTGCCATTTCCCGCATTGATAGAGAGTTTTCCGTAAAGATCAAGATAGTTAAATGGTAATCCATCCTTATTAATATATTGATAAAGAGTTTTTGATGTTTGTTTAAGGTATGAATTTTTTGCTGAAACAATATAGGACATACTGGGCTTATCGTTTTCTTTTTCCTTAATGATTGGTCCTTCTAATAAAAGTTTTGCTCCAAAAGTGGTTGCATCTACTTTACCGGAGAATCTTTTTTTGTTCCCGTCGCGTGTTGTAATATCCATAACTGATGAAATTCGGCCGCCATATTCAGCGCCAAAACCTCCTGTATAGACATCAGCATTTTTAAGGATATCGGTATCAAAAACGGAAAATAAACCAATAGAGTGAAAAGGATTATAAACAACCATTCCATCGAGCAACACTTCATTTTGAACCGGAGAACCTCCGCAAATATAAAGTTGCCCCCCTTGATCGCCAGTAAAAACAACACCCGGTAATACTTGTAAATATTGAGCCAGATCAGGAACTCCACCTATTGAAGGGATTTGTTCTATTTTTTTTGGTGTAACTGTAATTTCAGATACTTTGGTCTCGGTTTTATTATCTTGCGATTCCGCTGTAATATTAATTCCTTTAATATCATATGCAGCTTTTTCTAAATATAGTTTTTTATTGATATTGTCACCTTTTAGAACTTTAATAGGCATTTTTAAGGTATCAAACCCTAAAAATGTAGTAATTAAAATATATTCTCCGGGAGGTATTTGTGTAATGGCAAAAAAACCATTTACATCTGTTGTTGCACCAAGTGTTGTTTTGTAAAGATATACATTTGTATATATCGATGGTTCTCCGGTGGACTTATCATAAACAAAACCCTTGATGGTTCCCTTTTGCGATTGCTGTGCCTTTACTGGGATTGTTATAATAAAAAGTATTACAATTAAACAAAAAAACGGGATTCTTTTAAATAACATAAAATGGGTATAAAAAAACTTATAATTTTGCCAAAATTAAAGATAATATTCGAATAACGAATTAATGTGTTGTTAATTTGAACAAACTACTTATCATTAAAACAAATAACATGAAAAAATTAGTAATATTGTTTTTACTGTCGTTTATTTCTTTTCACATTACAGCACAATCTACTTCGTACAGAGCCGGAAAATGCACAACCAAAAGTAATTATTGTCCAAAAATAGCTTTGTTCCACGAAACGATCTATAATTTTGCGGGATTAGGTGTAAACTCTATAAATGCTGATATTGTTTTGATGTGCGATCGCAAATACATGGCGAGTTTACGTGTAGGAATTAACTATTATTCATTTCCTAAAATATCATCAGCAGGTATTCCTGTTGAATTTAATTTTATGATGGGACGCGGAACATGGCTTTTTGAAACAGGATTGGGCTTGGATTATTTATATGTTTATAAAAACTACAGTAAAGATTTAGGTCATTTTAATGATAATGTATCGTATGCAGCACTCATGGCACGTATTGGAGTGAGATACGAGAAAGTGAATGGCTTGTTTTTCAGAGCAGGGTATAACCCGCATATTTCGTTGATGAATAATAAAAAAATTGAACCCATCAGCGGTAGCATTTGGCTCCACATGATAAGTGTCGGAATTGGCTATACTTTTAATAATTAGTGCAGTATTTTATAGATCATTTCCTTCATCAGGTCACCATCACCGGCCGATGAATTATTAATTCCTTTTGAACGCAGATCATATTCGCTGAGGATTTTGAATACTTGTTGGAGTTTTGACGGGTTATAATTACGGGCTGCAGTAGCGTAATCATCAACAAACATTCGGTTCACAGTTAATACTGAAGCAATATTATTGGCAGATTTATCGGCAACATGTTGGTACATGAAAATCTTGATAAAAAAAGTATACAAAATAGGAATTACTTTTACTATAGGATTTTCTTTTTCGTTTTCTGCAAAGTATTTTATGATTTGATTTGACTTAAAAATATTTTTTGTCCCTAAAGCTTTCTGCAGTTCAAAAACATTATAATCCTTGCTTATTCCGATATTTTGTTCAACAAGTTCCGGTGAGATTTCGATACCCGGAGTGGTATTGATTATTATTTTACCTACTTCATTTACTATTTTGCTAAGGTCAGTACCTAAAAATTCTGCCATCAAAAAAGCTGCTTTCTGATTGATGGTAAATCCTTTTGTTTTTAAATAATTCGTGATCCATGCAGGTACCTGATTATCGTATATTCTTGGAGATTCATAAAAAACAGCTTTCTTTTCGAGTAGTTTGGCAAAGGTTTTTCGTTTATCAACTTTATTGTATTTATAGCAGATCACCAGAATTGTGGAAGTCATGGGGTTTTCAACATAAGCATCCAGGGTTTCGATGTTTTTTATTTCCTGAGCTTCTTTCACTATCACAACCTGATAGTCTGACATCATTGGGAATCGTTTGCAATCGCTTATGATAGTAGGAATATCACATTCTTTGCCGTATAAAACACTTTGATTGAACTCTTTTTCTTCCGGCGAAAGCAAATGCTCTTCAATATAATCCGAGATCTGATCTATATAATACGGTTCTTCTCCCGAAAGAAAATAAACAGGATGGTAAATTTTGTTTTTTAGATCTTTTATTATTTCATCTACACTTTTCATATTATCAATTGTAGTCGAAATACAGATGTTTTACCGTAAGGCCATGGTTGATCAGCTGATTTAATGATTCTACACCTATTTTAAGGTGACTTTCTAAAAATTGTTCTGTGACTTGTAAATCGCTTTTTTCGGTTTTTATCCCGGTGGAGATCATCGGTTGGTCGGAAACTAAGAGCAAAGCCCCCATAGGGATATGATTGGAGAAGCCGACAGAAAACAATGTTGCTGTTTCCATATCAATAGCCATCGCACGAATTTTGCGTAAATATTTTTTAAAAGCTTCATCGTGTTCCCAAACCCTGCGGTTAGTTGTATATACAGTACCGGTCCAATAATCAAAGTTCAGATCGCGTATGGTTGTTGAAACTGCTTTTTGCAGGTTGAAAGCCGGTAAGGCAGGTACTTCGGGCGGAAAGTAATCATCGGAAGTTCCTTCACCGCGAATGGCAGCAATTGGCAATACAAAATCACCGAGTTTGTTTTTTCGTTTCAAGCCACCGCATTTGCCTAAAAAGAGAGCCGCTTTCGGACTAATCGCACTTAACAGATCCATTATTGTGGCAGCATTTGCACTGCCCATTCCAAAATTCACAATTGTAATATTGTTGGCAGTGGCACTGGGCATAGCTTTATTAAGGCCTTTAATTTCAACATTGTTCCATTTAGCAAAAAGCTCAAGGTATTTGTTGAAGTTTGTCAACAAAATGTATTTTCCAAAGTCGTTCAATTCGGTTCCGGTATATCGCGGAAGCCAATTTTCAACGATTTCACGTTTTGTCTTCATTCAGTTGCTAATTTATTAGTAATTTTAAGCAAAAATACAAAATAATATCATGCTTGCTCTCAATCTTCCGCAATACGAATTTTCAATTTCTGATGAAACGCCTGCGCGGATATTTGATGCGATCCGGAAGAAATTCGTTGTTTTAACTCCCGAAGAATGGGTAAGGCAGAACTTTTTACAGTTTTTGGTTGTCGAAAAAAAATATCCTGCAACTTTATTATTGATCGAAAAAACACTGCAAGTAAATAAAATGAAAAAACGTTGCGATACGGTAGTGTATAACAATCATGGTGAACCATTAATGATACTCGAATTTAAAAAACCCGATGTTCCGATCAATCAAAAAGTATTCGATCAGATAGCGCGGTATAATATTCCCCTGAAAGTAAAATATCTCACGGTTTCGAACGGGCTTTCTCATTATTGCTGTACTATTGATTTTAAGAATAATTCTTATAAATTTTTGGATGGTATTCCTGAATATAATTTCTTGTAACTTTGCACTACATTAATTTTTATAGTAATTTTAGCTTGAAAAATCTTTTATGAGGCTACATTATATGCGCAAATTCTTATTTATGCTTTTGTTGAGTTTGACTTTCTCTGGTTTTGGTCAGAATTCATTTTATTTTAAACTCCCGTCCGGTGCTACTGATAAAGACTATATTCAGCATCATATTATTTTTAAAGTAAAATCGCAATACGCTTCATCTTGCAGCAACAATCAGGTCAATATCCCGGCTCTAAACCAAATATTCTCTAAATTGGGAATGAATACCTTAATGAAAATGTTTCCAAATGTAAAACCGCCCGATAGACCTTATAATTCGTTGGGACAAGCTTATGCCGATCTGTCTTTAATTTATGAATTAACTTATCAGACCGAGGGTAATATTGAAACCTTTATTAATGATATTTATTCTACAGGTATTGTTGAATATGCTCAGCCACATTATATTTTTAAACAACTTGATTACATTCCAAACGACCCGTTGAATTTTAATCAATATCACCTGGCCTTGATACAAGCATACAAAGCCTGGGATTATTATAAAGGAGATACAAATACCATTGTTGGCATCTGCGATTGGGGAACGGATATCGATCATCCCGATTTGCAAGGCAACATAAAATACAACCACAACGACCCTATCGATGGTATTGATAACGATAACGACGGTTATGTGGATAACTACAGGGGCTGGGATATGGGCGACAATGACAATAATCCTCAGGGAATTATTACACACGGTGCTTTTGTTTCGGGCCTTGCTGCTGCAGGCACCAACAATGGCATCGGCATTTCGGGTACCGGTTTTTTGTGCAAGTTCCTGCCGGTTAAAATAGCCGATTCTAACAACTATGGTACTATGGGTTTCGAAGGTATAGTATATGCTGTGGAGCATGGTTGCAGCATTGTGAACTGTTCGTGGGGACAAACTTTCTATTCCGGTCCGTTCGGACAGGATATTGTTGATTATGCATCGATCAACAAAGGTGCTTTGGTAGTTGCAGCTTGCGGTAACAATAATAATACTATTGTTTTTTACCCGGCATCGTATAATTATGTGCTGAGCGTTGCTGCCAGCAATAGTTCCGATTTGAAATGGAGCGGTTCGAGCTATGGTTATTTTGTTGATATTGCTGCTCCAGGCGAAGCAGTTTGGTCAACATACGATGGTGGTACTTACGGTTCTTCGAGCGGAACATCATTTTCTGCTCCCATTGTTTCGGGTTGCGCTGCTCTGCTGAAAAGCAAATTTCCTTCGCTCACCGGATTGCAGATCGGTGAAAAACTTCGTGTTTCTTCCGACGTGATCGATACCATAACTGCCAACCTCCCGTATAAAGATCTGATCGGTTCGGGAAGAGTAAATTTATACAACGCGCTGTTCGATTCAGTGCATCCTTCTGTAAAAATGGAGAACGAGGTGTTTAAAGATAAAACCCACTCCGGAGCTTTTACGGCGAATGATACTCTGTTGATCACGGGCAAATTTCTGAATTATCTGGCTCCTTCCACATCCAATCTGAAGGCTACCATGAGATGCCTTTCAACCCACGCCAGCATGATAGATTCTGTGGTGAATTTGGGTGCTATAGCCACTCTCGATTCGGTTCTTAATACTTCGCATCCTTTTAAAATATTCTTGAAACCAAGTCTGGCCAGCGACGAAGAATTGTATTTCAAGATCACGTTTACGGATGTAAACTATCGCGCGGTGCAATACCTGTATTTATCGGTGAACGCCACCTATCTCAATATTGATACCAATCAGGTTGCAACAACCATAAACAGTTCGGGAATGATGGGATATAACAATGCAAATAGTTTGCAGGGATTGGGTTTCCGTTATAATAATTCCGAAACGCTGATGTTTACAGGTGGTTTTATAGTAGGCAAATCCATCACTCAGGTTTCGGATGCTATTTATGGAGCCACGGCAGGCACCATCGATCAGGATTTCTATCCGCTATCCTATGCCAAACGCGTGATACCTCCAACAACTGCCGATTTCGAAGCTTCGTGCACATTCAACGATTCGCTTGCAGGAACTTCTAAAATAGGTGTTCTGGTGAAACAAAAAGCGTATGCATGGCACAATGCCCCCAACGACAAGTTCGTACTGATGGAATACACGCTTATCAATAAAAACAGCACTGCCTTGTTCGGAATTTATCCCGGCCTGTATATGGATTGGGATGTAAATATTTCGGTTTACAACCGTATCGGGTTCGATGCGGCAAACCGCATGGGATATTGCTATTCGCCTTTGGGCGGAACCTACACGGGCATAGCCCTGATCTCGCAGGGCAATGTTATACATTATGCTTTCGATAACAATGGTTCCAATGGCAGTATTAATGTGCTCGACGGATTTAGTGCCGACGAAAAATATGTTGCCCTGAAAACCAACCGAAGCGAAGCAGGTATGCTCAACAACGGCAACGATGTTTCCGACCTGGTGAGTTCGGGCCCTTTCACCATACAACCCAACGATTCGGTGAAGGTGACCTTTGCCCTTATAGCCGGCGACTATTTGGGCGACCTTCAGGCATCGGCCATTGCTGCCAACCAGATATACAATTATTACGGCATAGACCAGTATTCAGAAAAAAGTGGGTCGCAAACCATTTTATTCCAAAACTCGCCCAACCCGTTTACAACGAATACCACCATTTCGTTCTATCTCAATTGCGACGATAATATTGAACTGACAGTACGCGACGACAAAGCAAACCATGTGGCAACACTGGCTTCGGGCAGGTTTGCCAAGGGGATGCACACCCTGACGCTTACTAAAGACTTGAATCCCGGGCTTTATTTTATGACCCTGACGGGAAGCGATTTTTCGCTGAGCAAAAAAATGAGTGTTGTGAAATAAATCCACACCAAACGAAGTTATTTATAGTATAAAAACTCAAACCATGCGAAAGAAACTTATTAAAATTCTATTTTTAGTGCTGCTTGCAACAACTGTACTCTCCTCGTGCCGAACCCACCATGGCTGCCCGGGGATGCGTGCCCACAATGCCGACGTGAAACGCGGATTGGCACATTAGGCGTTTAGGGGTTTAGGCGTATAGGGGTTTAGGCTTTAGGAAAAGGTATTTGGTATCATTCCATTGATTCAATTTTCCATTTTCAAATTCTATCCATTTCAAATTGTTTTTTTCCTTTTTTATTGAAAACCCTGAAAATCTTTCCAGACCCTTTCCTTTTTTTCTGGAAGTCATCTGGAAACCTTTCCAGGCCCTTTCCTTTTTTTATGGAAGTCATCCGGCAACCTTTCCAGGCCCTTTCCTTTTTTTCGGGAAGTCATCTAGAAACCTTTCCAGGCCTTTCCTCTTTTTCAGGAAGTCATCTGGAAACCTTTTATGGCATTTTCCTGTTTTTTGGGAACTCCAACAAAAACCAACATACATATTTTCTGTTCCAGAATTATCTGGTGAAAAGTCATCCGTCAACAAAAAAAGCTGCCCGAATTAACCGGCAGCTTTTTTTCAAAAGATCATTACTATAAATTATTTTTTCGGAGCATTTTTTAATGTTTCTGTCAAAAACGCCCAGAATTTTTCGACCGAAGCAATATTGGCTTTTTCGTCAGGAGAGTGGGGAAAATTGATAGTTGGTCCGAACGATATCATATCCCAGTTTTTGTAAACTCCGCCCAGCAAACCGCATTCCAGTCCGGCATGTATAGCTCCGATATGTGGTTTGTTGCCGAATTGTTTTTCGTAAGCTGCCAACATTTCTTTCAAAATTGGTGAATCGAGGTTGGGTTTCCATCCCGGATATTGTCCGTCGAAAACTATTTCGGCGGCAGCCAGTTTATACACACCGGCAAACATATTTTCGAGATCTTCCTTAGCGCTGTCGACCGAACTGCGCAGCAAACACTGAATATCGATGATCTTATCATACGATTTAACGATAGCCAGATTGGTAGAAGTTTCGACCAAACCTTTCATATCCTGACTTACGCGCATCACACCGTTTGGTGTGGCATAAATAGCGTTGAGCAGTTTGCCGGTGGTAGGACAATCGATAACCCATGCTGGCATTGCACAAGCTTCCATCACGATTTCGATATCGGTTTCAACGTTTTTATATTCGTTGATGACGATAGCCGTGAATTCAGTCACGAATTTCTTAAAGTCGTCTACTTTATTCTTGGGTAAAGTAATAATTGCCATTGATTCGCGCGGAATAGCATTGCGAAGGCTACCGCCGTCGATGGATGCCAAACGCAATCCCATGGTGTTATAGGCATGCCATAGTATGCGGTTCAATAATTTGTTGGAGTTGGCCCGTTCCAGATTAATATCCACACCCGAATGGCCGCCTTTTAATCCTTTTACCGTTATCTTGCAAGCCGACATGTCAGCCGGAACGGCTTCTTCGGTATAATGAAATTTAATGTTGGCATTGGTTCCGCCTGCACATCCCACACACAGATCGCCTTCTTCTTCGGTATCGAGATTCATCAGAATATCGCCATTGAGCAAACCTGCTTTCAACCCGAAAGCGCCTGTCATGCCGGTTTCTTCGTCGACCGTGAGCAACATTTCCAAAGGTCCGTGAACCAGGTCGGTTGCTTCAAAAACTGCCATAGCTGCTGCCATACCCAAACCGTTGTCGGCGCCCAGCGTAGTTCCGGTAGCTTTCACCCATTCGCCGTCGATGCGCGGTTTAATAGGGTCGGTCAGAAAATCGTGAGCGGTATCATTATTTTTCTGAGGCACCATATCAAGATGTGCCTGCAAAATAATTCCCTTGCGATTTTCCATGCCTGCGGTGGCAGGTTTTTTCACGATCACGTTTCCAACTTCATCAACCTTGGTTTCGAGTTGATATTTTTTTGCCCAGTTCAAAACATGATCTCTCATTTTATCTTCATATTTTGACGGATGAGGAATGCTGCAAATGTCCTCAAAATTTCTCCATAATGCATTTGGTTTTAAACCACTTAAAATATTTCCCATTGTATTTAGTATTTAAAAATTAGAATTCAATTGAACAACAAATATAGGTAATAATCACCGAAAATGAACGCCGGAATTATTTATTTTTATAATTAACCTGAAATAATACAACCTTTTTAATATTTTTATTGTCTTAAAAAAACTTAGATGATTTCGGAAGAAAAAATAATAGAGGGCTGTATTGCAGGAAACAGAAAGGCACAGAAAGCTCTCTTTGAAACATACAAGTCATCTATGATGGGCGTTTGTTTGAGGTATTGCAAAAGTAAAGATGAAGCGGAAGATGTGCTGATGATGGCATTTATGACGATTCTATCGGAGATCCATACTTTCAGAAGAGAAAGTTCGTTAAACTCATGGATACGGAGAATTGTGGTAAACACAGCCATCAACAATTACAGGAAAAACCTGAAGCACTATTTCCACTCCGATATTGATGAGGTTTCAGAAATCGATATCGAAGGCGGAGAAGATTTTCAGATTTCCGACAGTCATTCAGCCGATGCAATATTGAAAGTGATGCAGGAATTGCCCGAAGGATACAGAATAGTGCTCAACCTTTATATAGTTGAAGGATATAAGCACAGAGAAATTGCTGAAATGCTTGGAATAACCGATGGAACATCAAAATCGCAGTTATCGAAAGCACGAAAAATAATACAGGAAAAACTGGCAAAACAGTAGAATAATAATGAGTGGAACACTAAACAACGGTTTGAACAATTTTGATGAACATTTAAAAAATGTTTTCGATAATTATCAGCATTGCCCAAATACAAAGGTGTGGGGCAAGTTGAGATCTAAATTATTGAAAAAAGATGCTGTTGATTTTGTTTCCTTAAAAAAACTGAAACAGTCGTTTAAACCGCAAACCAAGGTGGCGGCTATGCACGCAAAAATTTGGGCCACATACGCTGCAGCAGCCTGTTTAACGGTAGGGGTTGTGTTTGGTGCAGCATATTATGTAAAAAACAATATACTGAACACGGATACTAAAACAACTTTACCTGTTCCTTCCAACAACAATACTAAATCGCTTACCATTCCGGCAGCAACGCTCAACGATAGTCAAACTGTGGTATCATCGCCGAATTCTGTTGAAAATAATACTGCAACGGTGATTCAACAAAAATCTACGGTAGTTCCCGATAAACAGTACAACGAAACGGTTAATACTACCACTGCGGTTGTAAATAATAATTCAACAAATACTACAAAAACTCAATCCGCTAATGTAAATACCACAACTGGGTCTTCTACATCTGCAAACAAGGTTCTGAATTTGTTGAACTACATCAAAAAACTGAATCCCCAAAACACAAATATCAGTCAGGAAACGGGAACACAAAATTCTACTTCTGATATACAACCTGAAATTAATCCGAACATTCAGGAAAATGCGGTGAATCCAAATATAGACAATCAGGTTTATAATCTTGAAATTCCAAATGTTTTCACTCCCAATGGTGACGGATATAACGACTTTTTTGTAATCAAAAATCTTGATAAATATTCGGAAAACTCACTCCTGGTTGCCGACCGCAACGGGAAAATTGTTTATGATAAAAACAATTATCAGAATGACTGGGGCGGACAAAACTTGCCCGACGGCACCTATTATTATATCGTAAGCTATAAAGATAAAAACAGCAACAAAGGCTTAATAAAAGGGCAAATCACAATTCTCAGAAAATAGATCAGATCATTTCTTTTTCGATCTCTTTAAACGAAATATACCGTGCTTCATAAAGCATGGTGAGGAATTTTGTAATACGGTCGTGCACCGGTTGTATCTTTTCGCCTAAAAGTTCCAGCGACTTATCGCAAAGGGAAGCAACATTTCTTTCTCCATCGATATGAAGCCATACGGTTGATCCTAATTCATCAAGCGCAATATGAAAATAACGTTTGCGCTGATGGAAGAAAAAGGTGTTGAATTTTTCATTCTTAAATTTAGGAACAATAAGGGTTACAATACCTGCTTCATCCGTTTCAAAATTGCTTTTTCTGATCGGAGTTGCCTCCATATAGTTCAACTGTTTAAGAATTTTTCTTCTTTGAAAAAATGTTAGGGCCACGATAAATGAATTAATAATTAAACTTTTCCGAAATTAGTTTAAATCTGTCAATCCCGGAATATTATTGGTTAATTTTCTGTGTCAGATTTTCTTTTGCTATTCTGTAGGCTGATTTTCCGGCTTCAATAAGTTCCTGAGCCCTGTAAAACTCAAATGTAGTTGCAGCATGACGTGATATTTCGACTTTAATACCCGGTTTTTCCTGAACTATAGTAAGTCTGCATATACGATCCTGCATGATATCGAAAGTTTTATCAATAACACTCAGATATCCCGGTTTTCCTTCATTTTCGATTTTTTCATTGCCCGTTAAATTAAAATTATTTTTCACGAACTCAAAAACTTTTCGTTTAACTGAGAAACTCTTCTGACGTGGTGCTAATGAATTGAAATTAGGTTTTTCATACGGGATATTAGCATTCACATCCACAACAACCAAAACATCACCCTCTGAACGCTTGATGCAGTCTGTCGGAATAGGAGAAACAACACCGCCATCAACCAGGATCATGTCTTTATAAAAAACCGGGGTAACAATTGAAGGTATTGCAACAGAAGCTCTGATGGCCAACAGAAGATTTCCTTTGTCGAAAACAACCTCTTCACGATGTGTTAGATCGGCAGCTACAACTGCTAAAGGTATTTTTAGCTCTTCAAAAGTTTTGCATCCGATAAATTCTTCAAGGTTTCTGAAAAAACGTTCGGCTTTGATGAAGCCTTGCCCTGTGAAAGTAAAATCCATCAAATCGAACACATCTACCTCATCTAATTGACAAACCCACTCTTTAAAGCGCTCAATATTTCCTGAAGCATAAATGCCTCCAATTAATGAGCCGATGGATGACCCGGAAATGGATGTGATATCATATCCGTCATTTAATAACTCTTCAATAACACCAATATGTGCGATACCTCGGCAACCACCGCTTGATAATACTAATGAAACTTTTTGCGACATAAAATTAATTTGACCATGAAATTAAAAAAAATGGGGTTCTGATCAACAAAACCCCATTTGTTTTTTAGAAATTTCCACTTGGTGGAGGTGGTTCATCAGCTGCACCTCTGTGTCTAACCGGTAAATAGATCAAAACAAAAGCAATGATCAGCAATACTAAAATACTTACCAGGAAAGATGGATTTGTGAAAATTGAAAATGTAGGTACATTCAAGAAATACATTAAAGCAAATATCAACCCCATCAAAGCTTCACCCGCGATAAATCCGGATGCAAGCAAAACTCCGGTGTTTTCCATTCGAACACTTTGACCGAGGGAGTAGTTCTTCTTTTTTCCAATAGCTTCAACAATACCTTTAACACAACCACCCAAAAAGATTGCAAAGGTTGTTTCTAATGGCAGATACATACCAACGCTGACAAGCATCGGGCTTTTAACCTGCATCAAAATCAATCCGAGGCCCATCAGCATGCCAACAATTATAAGTGGCCATGCCATTTGTCCGCCCACAATTCCTTTCGATAGCATTGCCATCAAACTGGCTTGAGGTGCAGATAAGTTCTTGCTGCCAAATCCGCCTTCGTATCCTTGAAGATGTCCCTGTGCAATATCACCCTGATTTAAAATTACCAAAACACCAAACATGACCGAACCGGCTAAAATAACTCCGATGATATCACCGATCTGCATTTTCCAGGGGGTCCCGCCTAAAATATGTCCGGCTTTCAAGTCCTGAAGCATCTCGCCTGCAACAGCAGCCGAAACACAGACAATAGCAGCAACGCCCAAAACTGTGGCAACACCTTCGGTTCCTTTAACGCCAAGTGCAACCAAAATTAATGCAGTAACAACCAAAGCCGTTAAAGTTAATCCGCTGATAGGGTTATTACTCGAGCCCATAATCCCGACCAAATAGCCTGAAACTGCACCAAACAAAAATGCAAGAACAATTAAAACAGTTGCAGCAGCAAGCGAAACAATAAGACTGGCATTAAATACAAAGAAAGCAATGCAGAATGTTAAACAGGCAACACCCAAAATACCAACGATGATCCATGTAAAAGAAATATCTTTTTCTGTACGATCAATTGCTACATGAGTTCCACCGGCAGCTTTACGGACATCACCGATAGCTCTTGCGATTCCGGCACCCAGACTTTTTCTCATTTTAAATAATGTGAAACAGGCACCCATAAGCATACCACCAATAGCGATCGGACGGACAATGAATCTCCACACCTGTGCAATTTGATATCCTGAATCGCTAACTTTGGCTAAAGCATCAGCAGTTGATAAGTTGGGATCTTTCACTTGAAGCATTGCTGCCCAGCTGTTCAAGAAGTCCATATTAATAGATGGAGAAATAAAATAATAGATTATTGGGGCTAACAACCCCCATGCAATTAAACCCCCGCTGAAGTTTAGGGCTCCGAGTTTCGGGCCGATAATATATCCAACACCCATATAAGCAGGACTAATTCCTGGAGAGCTGAGTAATAACCCTCCTTTGCCTGTAAACATAGTACCTGTGATAGTTTGTTTGGTGAAAACAATAAATTTTTCCCAGGTAACAGCAAAAAATTTGAATTCACCTAAAGCTTTAATAACAGCACCGCCTATCATAGCTCCAAAAAGGAATTTTGAACCGCCACCACTTCTGCGGCCTGCTTTATGAATTTCAGCTGCTGCTATAGATTCGGGAAATTTTAATTCCACATCTTCAACCATAACCCGGCGAAGCAGTGCTACGAACATGATACCCAAAATGCCACCGGCTATCAAAATTAAGGCAGATGTAACATAATGTCCCGGGGTATAAAATTCCGGCCATATTCCGGAAATGAAAAAAGCAGGTAATGTAAAAATTGCTCCTGCAGCTACTGATTCACCTATCGATCCAACAGTACGTGCAAAGTTTTCTTCCAGTATAGAGCCTTTTACCATTTTTAATATTGCCATACCGATAACGGCAGCCGGATAGGTTGCAGCAATGGTCATCCCGGCTTTTAGACCCAGATAAGCATTAGCGGCTCCTAATACCACCGACATTAATAATCCGATGAAAATGGCACGAAAAGTGAACTCTTTCATCTTGGTCTCCGACGAAACGAACGGCACAAATTTTTTCTGTTCAGACATATTTTGTGATTTTAATTAGTAAATAGTTGCGTAATTTTTTGCTAAATAAGAAAAAATTATTGACAGAAACAAGTAAAAAGAAAATATTAATGTTTTTTAAGAATTCGGAAACTCAACGGAGCAATTGTATGGTTCCGTTCAGTGTTCTTTTTGCCAGGCCTTCCAATTTGCGTTCGTAAACATCACAAACGTAAAAATAAACGCCTTCGCTGCAATCTTGCTTCGAAGACTGATCTTTTCCGTTCCAGTTAATATCGGGATTATCAGTTTTGAAAACCAATTTTCCCCAACGGTTGAATATTTGCATATTCACTTTTTCAACAAAACTATACGGAAAAGGTTTGAACAGATCGTTCGAGCCATCTCCGTTCGGGGTGAAAACATTCGGCAAAACGTAGGGCGAACACAAATCGATATCAAAACACATTAAATTGCTCGGAACACTCACGTTATTTGAGGAATCAACGGCAGTAACATAATAGCATCCCACGATGCTGCCCATACCGGTATGTATAAAAGTGGTATCCGACAGGTCGTTTGTGGTAAATATTAATGTATAGTCAGAATTATTATCGGCAGAATAATACAAGTTATAACTCATCACGTCATTGGCGCAATAATGATCTGGGTTTGTCCAAAACAACGTGTTTTTAACCTCATCACAGTTTGTATTCCCATTTAAAACTGGTGGACAGGGAGGTATATTATCTATCGGAACTCCGCAAACACGCTCCGATAAATTGATTAACGGAAAGGCAAATCCGCTTGCAGTATAACGTCCCACAGATTTTACGTAATAACAATACGAGTTTCCGTTTATCAATCCGCTGTCCGAATAAAATAATTTTTTCGTGTATCCGATAGAATCATACAGTGTTGTAACAGGGTTTAACCGGTATATCGTATAATAATCATTTTGCCAGGGCACATTAAAACTCCAATTGAGTATGATCTTATTATCTGTTGGTGCTAAAGTTAAATAAACCGATGAAGCATTGGTGGCAGAGCCCACAAAAAAATGATCACCGGGAGTGTTGTTGTAAAAATCAATTCGGTAATGATAGGGGAGGTCTCTTGTATTTATCAGTGTGTCGTTATATGTAGTATCATTTATCGAAAACAATGAATCTATAAGAGTATAATCACTACCCGTGAAATTCGGGCTTCTGTATATTAAATATTTGTAAGGCCCCGGTATCTCCACAGTATCAAATTCTGTAGGTTTCGACCAGGCAACAAACATCGAACCATTCACCGCGTCGGTATTCTTAACACTGACATTGGTCAGCACCGGCACATCCTTTTGCAACTGGGCGCAGGCTTCAAGCGAGGCATAGCTTTCAGCATCGTCGGGATAATAGGCTATAACCATATAGCAATAGTCATCTCCGCAAACCAATCCTGCACCGTTATTATTATCAAGATAGGTAGTATCGTTAATATTATCTATTTGGGCTATCTTAACATAGCCCGTGTAAGCAGGAACCCCGGTTTCGCAAGGTCCGTGAAAATATCCGTAATACCCGTTGCGTCTGTATATCCTGTATCCAACGGCATTCGTGCAAATGCTTATATCCCATTTCAGGTTTATGGTATTTCCCGAAGCGATAGCTGTCAGATCTTCGGGAGCCGGACCAACAACCGTGATTCGCATCGAAGCAAAAGCAACCAGCTCTACAGGATACGAATTATCCTGTGCCTTGAAGTTCATTTGATACGGGCTCTTTTTCACATGCGAACATTCGGTTTGCCACATAAACTGCGAATTAACGCTGCCAACTCCATGCACAGGTTGAGTGAAAGTTGCCGGGCTCGACGGTAACTGTAAGGGCGCACCATCCCCGGTTAATGTAACGATATCCGAAGCATTGGGATCAGAGGCATGAACATTAAACGCAAGATAAGTTCCCGCCAGCACACAAGTATCTCTCAAGGCATCAATAACAGGAGGCGAGTCATCACACGGAACAACCGTGATCTGCATATCGCGCCGAACCGAACCTATTTTGATACCGTGCCGCCATTCGTCAACTATGATACAAAGGTTGTATTCGCCGTTCAGTTGAGGGCTGTCCCAGAGTAATTCTCCTGTGTAAGGATTTATTGTCAAAATGTTGTTGGCTGGTGGATAAAAATATCCCGGTATATACAATCCTCCCGCCCCTTTGCAACTGTCGAGCCTGTATGATAAACTGTCTCCATCCGGATCATACGCCCATGGATTATGGATAAAAGGCTGATAAATGCAGGCATTATCGATCGGAGGATTGAGCAATATCGGAGAATTGTCGCCACCTAAAAAGGGATTTATCGTTAAAGTTGTCTCTATATAAAATGGAATATTAACCGAATTCGGAATATTGATGATACCTGCATTGCGGTTGGGGTCTTCCATCGACATGGTGTAGGTGCCCGGTGCCGGATAAGTATGAATACCGCCTCCCACACCATCATAAGTATAGCGGTTGTAATTTATGAGTGATGTGATAGGTGTTTTTTCAACCCGATCTATAACATCCGAAGTTCCGTCGCCCCAGTTCAAAGTGAGTGTCGGACGGTCGGCAGGGCTTGAAGAATAAGTATAAGTAATAATCGTAACCTCGTAAGTTAATCCGTAAAGCCATTTATACGAAATTTCCCCGGCTCTTTGGTGGGTGGCAAAGGCAGAAATACTGTAAAGAATAATAAACAGAACCGAAGAGAAAATTTTTTTCATAAGTGCCGAAAAAGTTTACTAAGGTACAAAAAAAGCCCGTCCCCACCAAAATAATCAGCCGAAACAGATAGTTTTTCAAAATAACTGATTTTTTTAGGCTTTATTGTTTAAAATAAAAGCCTCTTTTAACTCTGAATTCTTACAATTCTGAATTCACACTTCTGAGTTCTGAAATTTCTTCATTATTTCCCTGATCAGGTTTTCGGCTCCTTCAGCAATTTGCGAAATGCGTGCATCAAGCATATAGCAGGGTGTCGTAAAAACATTGTTCTTCTGGTCAACCACCACATCGCCGTGTGTGCTGCGGATGTTGATAGCTCCCAGCGATTCCACATGTTTTTCGGTGGTTTCATCGGTGCCGATCGTTAAAGTTACATTGGGGATCAGTTTTGCCAGGATCACCGGCGCAATACACAGCGCCCCTATAGGTTTGTTCAGGCTTCGGGTTTTCATAACAGCATAAGCCACTTCGTCGTTCACTTTCATGTCGGGGCCATCCGTAGCGTAGCTACATAGATTTTTTGCTGCACCATAGCCTCCCGGAAGCACCAGCGCGTCAAATTCGCCGGCATCATATTTCAAAAGAGGCTGAATATTGCCTCGTGCGATGCGTGCCGATTCCGTCAAAACATTGCGTGTTTCCTCCGTAGGTTTTTTCTTATAATGATCTATCACGTGATGCTGGTTCACATCCGGAGCAAAAATGCTGTACGATGCACCCAGTTTATCAATTGCCAAAAGTGTCAGCACGGCTTCGTGAATTTCTGCCCCGTCCAGATTGCCGCATCCGGCCAGTATAACTGCAAATTTTTTCATAACGATGATGTTTTTCTACGACAATAAAATTACAAAAATTATAATAGTAAAAACAAAAAACCTTCGCCCCTTTTTAGTTGTTTGGCCTACTATTGATTTCCCAAAAACAGAAAAATCATTTCCACACGTCGAGTTTGCATTTCCAATGGTCGAGGCAGCATTTCCACACGTCGAGTTTCCATTTCCAATGGTCGAGGTAGCATTTCCACACGTCGAGTTTGCATTTCCAATAGTCGAGGCAGCATTTCCACACGTCGAGTTCGCATTTCCAATGGTCGTGGCAGCGTTTCCACACGTCGAGTTTTCATTTCCAATGGTCGAGGTAGCATTTCCACAGCTTCAATTTTCATTGTCGTTGCTACTCTATGTATTTGAGAGGCTAAAAAATGAATATCGCAACATATTAAAAATAATTTCGGTAAAGAATCAGCCTTTTCTTCCTCTTCTCTTCCTTATGTTTTGGCTCGTAAGTTCAAAATTATTGAATTACTCCACCCTTTCAAACCTCTGGTTTCTGAGCTGAGGTTCAAATCCCGCTTCCCGAATGGCGGTTATCATCTCGTCGGGAGTAATTTTAAAATTAGCTCCGGCTTTCGAAACCACGTTTTCTTCTATCATCACCGAACCAAAATCGTTGGCGCCCGCATGAAGGCAAATCTGTCCCACGGGCACTCCCACCGTCAGCCACGATGGCTGCAAATTGGCAATATTATGCAACACCAGTCGGCTCACAGCAATAAAACGAATATAATCCAGTGCCCTCATCGAATTTTCTATGCCGAGTTTTTTTTGCAGCGCCGTATTCTGATGTTGAAAAGGCCAGGGAATAAACGAAACAAAACCCAAACTTTCTTTGGGCTTTTCCTGTTGCACATCGCGGATGGCTATCAGGTGGTCGATACGTTCTTCAAGCGTTTCAACATGTCCTAACATCATGGTAGCAGAAGTCGGGATATTTAATTTATGTGCAGTGCGCATCACGTCGAGCCACTCGGTAGCATTGCATTTTGCAGGCGAAATAAGTTTCCTAACCCGGTTCGACAAAATTTCGGCTCCCGCACCCGGCAGGCTATCCAAACCTGCATTCCTCAACGCAACCAAAACCTCCTTGTACGTCGTTTTCTCTTTCTTTGCCAGATACACAATTTCTGGTGGCCCCAAAGCATGCAATTTCAACGCAGGATACAGTTTTTTTAATTCCGCAAACAGCGTAATATAAAAACCAAGTCCCAGATCGGGATGCATACCTCCCTGCAACAAAAGTTGCGAACTGCCCATGCCGATCATTTCATCAATTTTCTGCACATATTCTTCCATCGAAGTGATGTAAGCATCCACATCGGTTTTCTTTCTGCAAAAATTGCAAAACATGCATTGCGAAACGCACACATTTGTAATATTCACATTGCGGTCGATGATCCAGCTAACACTATTTTCGGGATGAAGTTTCATCCTGATCCCATGCGCTGCCATCATCAGCTCGGGCAATCGAGCGTTCACATAAAGGTATAAAGCTTCATCCTTAGTTATGGGCTGCAATTGAACTGCTTTTTCTAAGATCTTTCCGATATTCATAAAAGCAAAATTAAATCATTTGCGCAGAAAAACTATTTTTGTATAACCAAATTCGTTTAAAATCCATTGCAATGAAAATCGAAATACTTAAAACCAGCAGCCCGGGTGCCGACAACTCATTATTTTTTATCGAAAAATCCGAAAAACAACTATTCTCCGAGGTAAAACTTCTCCTTAACCCAAAAGAACTCACCTTTCTGAAAAAATCCTTGACCGACACTAAAAAAAACATCATAACCATCAATCGGTTCGATAATCAATTGTTTTTTGCTGTGATAAAAAAACCTGCTTTGCCCGAACATCTGATTTTAGAAGAACTTCGCAAAACAGGAAATGAATTTCTATGCAAAGCAAAAAAGTTTGAAACATCCACCGTCACAATGATTTCAAAAGATCTGAACAAAAATGAGATTATGGCATTTATAGAAGGCGTGGTGCTTTCATCCTATCGTTTCGATAAATACAAATCAGATGCTGCCGATGACAAAAATCCTTTAAAAAAACTCGAATTATTTTCGGATGCCATAAAAGAGTCTGACATTTTGTCACACAATTTGGTATTAGAATCGGTTTGTGCTTGCCGCGATTTAGTGAACGAACCGGTTTGTTTCATGAATACACAAGCATTTGCAAAGCAAGTAAGCTCTATGTTCAAAAACACAAAAGCAAATGTTGAGGTATTGAATAAAACAAAGATCGAATCCCTTAAAATGAACGGGCTTTTATCCGTTAATAAAGGCAGCGTTGATCCGCCTGCATTAATAGTCATAGAGTGGAAACCGGCAAAAGCTAAGAACAAAGCTCCTTATGTATTTGTGGGTAAGGGATTGGTGTACGACACGGGTGGCATAAATGTAAAAACTGCTGCCGGCATGGAAACCATGAAATGCGATATGGCAGGAGGGGCAGGTGTTGTTTCTGCCATGCACGCTATTGTCAGATCAGAACTTCCGGTTTATGCAGTGGGCATTGTTCCCGTAACCGACAACCGTCCGGGTGGAAATTCTTTGGTTCCGGGCGATATCATTAATTATTCAGATGGTACCAACGTAGAAGTTCTGAACAGCGATGCTGAAGGCCGTTTGATTTTGGCCGATGGCATTCTATATGCAAATAAATACAAACCAACATTGCTTATCACCATGGCAACCCTCACCGGGGCCGCTCATGCCGCAATTGGTAAATATGGCATTGTGGCCATGGGAAAAGATTCAGAAGCTGAATTTAGTGAGTTGCAAGAGTCAGGAAACGAAGTCTTCGAACGCTTGGTTGAATTTCCTTTTTGGGATGATTATGATGAACTGATCAAATCAGACATTGCCGACATTAAAAATATTGGAGGTCCGGTCGCAGGTGCTATCACTGCCGGAAAGTTTTTGGCTCACTTCACCAAATATCCTTTCATACATCTTGATATTGCCGGTCCTTCATTCAATGAAAAACCAGATAACTACCGAGGACAAGGCGGAAGTGGAGTAGGGGTACGTTTACTATTTAATTTTATTCAGAATAAATCAAAGGCCAAGTAAAAGTTTCACCTTTTCGGATATAGCTTTATTATCAGCTTTTCCCGCAAGCTTTTTAGAAGCAAGGCCCATCACCTTCCCCATATCTTTAATAGAGCTGGCACCGGTTTCAGCAATAACTGCCTTAACGATGTTGGTCAATTCTTCATCGCTCATTTGTTCTGGCAAATAAACTTGAATAATATCTGCCTGAAACGTTTCAACGTCTGCCAAGTCTTTTCTGTTTTTCGAATTATAGATTTCGGCTGTTTCGCGGCGTTGTTTCACCAACTTTTGCAGGATTTTTATTTCGGCATCTTCATCAACAGTTCCATCTCCTCCTTTTTCTGATTTAGCGAGCAACAAAGCTGATTTAATAGCGCGCAAAGCTTCAAGCTTCTCTTTATTTTTCGAGAGCATAGCTTGTTTTATGTCCTCGTTTATTTTTAATTCCAGACTCATGATTTAATTAATCAACGTTATCGTGCAAAAAGGAGTTAGGTCTTATTTCGGTTTTATCATCTCCTTCATTTCCTATTGAAAGTTTTGAGATTTCTGACTCTGAAGAAGGACGGGTATTTGATAGAACAACATTTCTGCGTTGATAAGCAGGTTGCTTTTCAAGTTCATTTAATCCATCGGGATGTTTGAGTTTTTGACTCATTTCACGCAAACGGTTAACGCGGTCACGTTGCCGTAAGATCATAATTTCATCCTCTTCGGTTGAAATAGCAGGAGCCGGAATTTCGTTGTTTAAATCATTGGTAGTATTTGAAGATACATTTGAAGAAGGTTCTTCTGAATTTTCCGATTTTGTGAAAACAAACATTTCTTCTGGGTTGCTATACGCCTGAAATTCCATTTTTGTCTCCTGAATAGGATGGGAAATAAAATTTGGAATATTCATTGAAATATTTTCTTGTTCGGAAGTATTTTCTTCCTGAATTTCTTCTCTAATTTCTCCAACTTTTATTTCTCGGGTAAAAAGTTTTATCTCATCATCCACAAATTGATTAGGAAGAGGAGTTATAGGTGTTTTTATTTCTTCAACAATCGGGTCTAATTGCAAAACGGTTTTTTCCACATTAACATTTGAACCTGAAGAATATTCAAAATTTTTCGCAGCGTTAAAACCTGTGGCAATTAAAGTAACACTTATTTTATTTCCTAACGATTCATCATTCCCGTTTCCCCAAATGATTTCGGCGGTTGAACCGGCAGCTTGTTGAATATAATCGGTAATTTCCGAAACCTCATCCATCGAAATTTCTTCAGTTCCGGATGAAATATACAATAAAATATTTTGAGCGCCTGTAATATCACTGTCATCAAGCAATGGTGAAGATAATGCAAGTTCAACGGCTTTAATGGCTCTGTTTTCACCTTCTGCCAAACCTGTGCCCATAATGGCAGCGCCACTGTTACGCATAACCGTATTGACATCATTAAAGTCAACATTGATATAGCCTGTAACTGTAATAATTTCTGCAATTCCTTTGGCTGCAATGGTAAGTATGTTATCAGCTCTTTCAAATGCTTCTGAAAGCTTAAGGTCACCATGTAAAATTCTAAGTTTATCATTACAGATCACCAGAAGCGTATCAACATATTTGCGTAATTCTTCCAAACCTTGTTCCGCTTGTTGTTTACGTTTTCTACCCTCAAATGAAAAAGGAATGGTTACTATCCCAACAGTAAGGATTCCCATTTCTTTTGCGATCTGAGCAATAACAGGTGCAGCTCCGGTACCGGTTCCACCACCCATTCCTGCAGTGATGAAAACCATTTTGGTGTTTTGCTGTAATATCTCTTTTATGCCATCAATAGATTCCAATGCCGCTTTTCTTCCGGTTTCAGGAATAGAACCTGCTCCCATACCATCAGTAAGCGATGCCCCAAGTTGAATTTTATTAGGAATCGGACTCGTTTCCAAAGCTTGTTGATCAGTATTAGAAATGATAAAATCAACTCCTTTAATTCCTTGATCATACATAAAATTTACAGCATTGCTGCCACCACCGCCTACTCCAATCACTTTAATGATTGAGGATGATTCTTTTGGGCTATCGAATTTGATTGTCATATTTGGGCTAATTTAGATCACTAAAATAAATGAAATTAAAGGTTTCATTATTATAAAATAAAATAATTATTAACTGTTGATTGTTAATTCTGTTATCATATTAGTCGCATTAAGATGGTTCTTTAGAGTATTGCATGAATTAAAATATTTAAAAACCAATAGTATGGATGCGTTTTTTTGTACAAAAAAACATTTGTAAATTTAGAGTAATATTTCAAATAATGAAAAGATTTTTAATAGAATTTAAAAAAAAAGTCCTGTTTTTTTAAACAGGACTTTTTTTGAGAGTGAAATAATCTTACATCATTCCGCCCATACCACCCATACCGCCCATTCCTGGGTTCATCATGGGTGCAGGATTATCCTCTTTAATATCACAGATAACGCATTCGGTAGTTAAAAACATTCCTGCAATAGAAGCAGCATTTTCAAGAGCGATACGAGTTACTTTAGTAGGATCGATTACACCTGATTTATAAAGGTTTTCGTATTTTTCTGTACGTGCATTAAAGCCAAAATCTCCTTTGCCTTCTTTTACACGTTGAACAACAACAGAACCTTCAACACCTGCATTTTCTACAATTTGACGAAGAGGTTCTTCTAATGCTCTTTTAATAATTGCAATTCCGATTTCTTCATCTTCGTTGGCACTCTTAATTTTCGAAAGAGCTTCAATGGCACGCAAATAAGCAATACCACCACCAGGTACTATACCTTCTTCTACAGCAGCACGGGTTGCATGTAATGCATCATCAAAGCGGTCTTTCTTTTCTTTCATTTCAATTTCGCTGGCAGCACCGACTTGAATAACTGCAACACCACCTGATAATTTTGCAAGACGTTCCTGCAATTTTTCGCGATCATAATCAGAAGTTGTGTTATCTATTTGAGTCTTAATTTGAGCTACACGTGCTGTAATTAGTTCTTTACTTCCTTTACCGCTGACAATAGTTGTATTGTCTTTGTCAACAACAATTTTTTCAGCTTCACCGAGGTAAGAAATCTCAGCATCTTCAAGTTTATATCCGGTTTCTTCAGATATTACCGTTCCACCGGTTAAAATAGCAATATCTTCAAGCATTGCTTTTCTTCTGTCACCGAACCCGGGAGCTTTGACTGCAGCAATTTTTAACGAACCGCGGAGTTTATTAACAACTAAAGTAGCTAAAGCTTCGCTCTCTACATCTTCGGAAATAATTAATAAGGGACGGCCTGTTTGAACTTCTTTCTCTAAAATTGGCAAAAAATCTTTCATAACTGAAATTTTTTTGTCATAGATAAGTATATAAGGATTTTCAAAAACAGCTTCCATTTTATCTGTATCGGTAACAAAATAAGGAGAAATGTATCCTCTGTCGAATTGCATTCCTTCTACAACTTTTACTACCGTTTCTGTTCCTTTTGCTTCTTCTATGGTAATTACGCCTTCTTTTTTAACTTTGGCCATAGCATCAGCTATAAGTTTTCCGATAGAACTTTCGTTATTTGCTGAAATTGTAGCTACTTGTTCAATTTTTTCGTAGCTGTCTCCAACTGACTTTGATTGTTTGTGTAAATGTTCAATTACAGCGATAACGGCCTTGTCAATACCTCTTTTCAAATCCATCGGATTTGCACCTGCAGTAACATTTTTTAAACCTGTATTAATGATTGCCTGAGCCAGAACAGTTGCAGTTGTGGTTCCGTCACCTGCCAGATCTGCAGTTTTTGAAGCAACTTCTTTTACCAATTGTGCGCCCATGTTTTCAATGGGATCTTTCAATTCGATTTCTTTTGCTACGGTTACACCGTCTTTTGTAATTTGAGGTGCACCATATTTTTTATCAATGATAACATTGCGACCTTTAGGTCCAAGAGTTACTTTTACTGCGTCTGATAAGGCGTCAACTCCTTTTTTTAAAGCTTCACGTGCTTTAATATCAAAAATTATTTCTTTAGCCATAATTATTATTTATTAATATTGTTTGAACGTTAATTGAAAATTTTAGATGACCATATAAATATCATCTTCTCTCATAATAAGATAGGTTTTGCCTTCAATGATAACTTCTGTGCCGGAGTATTTGCCATATAAAACATTATCACCGACTTTTAAAGTCATTGGTTCGTCTTTTTTACCTTTACCAATAGCAATCACTTTTCCTTTTTGTGGTTTTTCCTTTGCCGTATCGGGGATGATAATTCCACCTGCAGTTTTTTCTTCTGCCGGAGCTGGTTCAACCAGGACTCTGTCTTTTAATGGTGTTCCTAAACTTTTTGCCATACTATTACGTTTTTAAATTATAAATTATTTTAATTTTTTTTGTTTTTTTGTCGAATTGCGTTTTTCATATATTGTGCCAAATGCATTTCTGGATAAAAAGTACGACATTTTTTCAGGTTTTTATCCTAAATAAAAAAAAGTGTCAGATGCAAATGACATTCTGACACTTTTTAGTCGTAGAATATGATTTATTTTTTTGGTGCAGGTTGATAATCGATAGGTTTACTATTCATTTGATCTTGTAGTTCAGAATTGACACTTGATTTAGTGGAGGAGCGAGGAATTACAAAAATTGAAGCCATACAAAGAAGTAATAGTGCTATAGCAAGGGTCCATGTGGTTTTTTCCAAAAAATCAGCAGTTTTTCTTACTCCCATGAACTGGTTTGAGGATGAAAAGTTTGAAGCAAGTCCACCGCCTTTTGAATTTTGAACTAATACAACAAGCACTAACAAAATACAGACGATAAAAATCAATACTGAAATTACAATGTAAGCTCCCATTTTAATTTATTTTAAATCAGTTATTTATTTAGTTTTTTTCCCAAAATTTCAATTTGGGCTGCAAAGTACGTGCTTTTTTCCGGAAATACCAAATATAATTTATGGTAAATTTTAAGTGCTTTTTCATATAATCCCTGTGAAACATAGATTTTTGCTAAGGTTTCTGTAACAATATCTTCTTTATCCACATTACTATTTTCTGCCATATTTACCGGGTTGAAAAAATCTCGTTTAGGCGTGGAAATTCGCGGTTCTTCTATTAGAAATTTATCAATAAGGGAATAGTCTTTAGGTAGTTTTGATGATTCAGGGATATGTTTAGCTGTATGTTGAGAAACAGTTGTTGATTTTTGATTAGCACTTATTGATTTGGTGATCAGGTTCAATAAAAATGAATAAGGATGGTTAATATTGCTGGTTTGTTCCGAATTTAATATTTGGTTTGATTCCAGAGGGTCTTTCAATTTGAGCTCGTCAATCTCTATATCAATTTCATGAACAGACTGTATTGTTTTTTCGGGTTCGATTTTTTCTTCCGTATTTTTTTCTTCAAATTTTAACTTGGAATCAAGCGGAATAACATTTTCATTAGCTAAAACGGAACTTTGTTCAAGAGGAAGAATCTTATTTTCGAGCTTAAGTAATTGTTCGGATGTAACATTTTGTGCAAATATTTGCCAATAAAGTACTGATCTGTCATTGATATGAGTTGCTGCAACTTTTAATTGATCGTGGAATTGAATATCGTTATTAATACTAAGGTAGGTTGCAAATAATAAATGAGCAGTTTGAAAATAAGGATATTGGTTCAATAAATAAGTAATATCTTCCGGTTTTAATGTATCAATAGCGGAAGGTTGTTTAATAAATTGGATGAAATCCGTCCTGTTCATAAAACGTAGTTACCAGTTAACAGCAGTTTTATTAAAAACATCATCAACCAAATAGCCGATAACCTCGTCAAGTATAGAAGATTCAACAGAAGCAAGTGATTGTGAACTGGGATAATCAACATAGCGCGAAAAACTTGTTTCGTAATTTTGCTTTTCGTTCAGCTTGTTTACAAACTTAATATTGATTGTTATTGTTAAACGATTCATAGCTGCTGTCTGATTCCCTTGTATTGCAATTGGAGCAGTGGTGTAATTTGTTATTTCTCCTGAAATATCAAAATCGCCACCGCTGTTAACTTGATTTAAATTAGTTTGCGAGGTAAAACGTTCACGAAGTGCATCGGTAAGCTGTTGGCTCAGGGTGGGTTTTATTAGTGAAGCAACGTTTTTAAGATAATGTATGGAAATTGTTTTTACTTCAGGAGGTATGGAGGCTCCAGAAAACGAATAATTTATTTTACAGGATGTGATTGTTAAAATAACTATTCCAAAAACAATATTAATGAGATAACGTTTCAATCAGGTTTTTTACAAAATTAGAAAATTTGACGAAGAATGATAAAAATCCTTTTGTCATTCTTTCATTAAAGGATACGAATTTTTGTAGTAGAACACGTAATTGCATCCAAAATGGATATTCATATCCTTGGTGTGATAAGGAATAATTGCCGCAAGCAGATTATCGGTTGATAAAAATATTTGGAATGGGCCAAAACGGACCGATGACCCAAATCCTAAATTCAGGAAGTCTCGGTTCATGTATGCATAACTAACCGCCAAATCTAAAATATTTCCGAATTTGCAATTATAGGCCAGTGAGAATGCCGGATGAATAGTACCTTCGAAAATATCGCCACGGAATACAACAGAAACTCTTTCTCTTTTTGAAATATTGTAAGTGGCGCTTAAATAGATTTTTGGATTCAACGGGCTTGCATAAGTTTTATTCTTTTCAGTAATTTTAAAAACATTGCCTAATGAATCAACAAGTTGTTTGGCAAGATCGGAAAATGTTTTGGTGCTGTCTTTAACCAGTTCGCCTAAATCAAAACCTTGGAATGTAAAACTGGTATCTTGTGATTCGAACTTCCGTGTTCCGGTTTTCCAGAAAATATATCCGAAATCGATCATACTTGCGGCAAACGACCATTTATCGTCTAATTTATAATTAACTCCCAAATCCAGTCCAAAACCAGGATTTTTGAAGTTAAACATATATTCGGAAAAGTCATGACTATACATATCAATTTTTCCAGAAGCATTATTACTAAAAGCATCGTAAATTTTTTCAGGTCCGGAAGTATATACTATTAGGTTTGATTTTCCCGTCAGATCGAAATAGTCTTTATCAACGGCTAAAGTTGCTTTACTTTTAGCTGTCCACATATTTGATAGTCCGAATAACAATTTAGCCCTGCCTCCAACAGTCCATTTGTTATCGATCTGATTGGTATAGCCGAGGGCAAATTCACGATAATGTGTCATATCGATACCAATTCTGTCAAGATTTGCTTCAGATCCAATAAACTGTGAATCTCCGTTTAATAATCTAACAAAGTCGCCGGGATATGTGAATCGGAAATTGAATTTTTCTGTTATTGAAAAATTGACATATTGGGTTCGTTTTATCTTGAATCCAAAAGAAATCAATTCAGCTTGCTGGTTTAATGAAAGGTAGTTTTTTTTGTTTAATCTCTTAAGAAATTTGTCGATGTTAGGTTTGATGGAGTCTGCTGCTTTATCATATTGCATCAGATTATCCCATCTGAACCCTGTGTTTGATATACTGGTATAATTTGAAGATAAAATAGGGATAAAAACTATGGGCATGCAACCTATATGGAATTTGCAATCGGGCATCAATGCGGGATTATCGTAATAGGATTGAGGAACCGAACTTAATTTATATATGGTCATATCATCCTGTGCCATTACAAAACCTGATGATATTAGCAGCAGAAAGAAAGTTATAATTTGCAGTATAATTTTTTTCATGGTAATAGAGTTTTGTAATTAGATTAGTATTGAATATCAAATTTTACCCTGGCAGCCAATCTCACTTCTAACGAATAATCATTATAAAATTTAACGATTTGATTTCCGTTTTGAGAAGTTGCCAGTTTTCCCCGAATTATTATTTTTTTTGTATTTTTAATTCCTTCTATTCTGGATTTTACAAAAATAATATCGGTTAGTGCGTGAGTTGATTGATAAACGCGATAATCGGGAGCCCCTCCGGCTAATGCTGCGCCTAATATTTCTTGTTCAGGCGTTAAAAGCGAATCCAGAACATGGTAGAGGCTATCAACAAAGAAAAGCTGGGTAATGGCTTGTGCCGGAAATCCGTTTTGAGTATTAAGTCTGAATTCAATATATTCGGCATTGTCGATATCTGTTCCGAATGTAGCACTGGTTGTATCTTGCAAAACGATGTTGCATTTTCCGTATAACGGGAGTTCCACTTGTGCATTAATATCAAAATGACTTAATGCAGTTGCAAAATTTGAAGCCGGAGCGCCTGATGGATTTGACATGCCGGTAATATCGGTAGTTACATATTTCGGTAATATAGCAATGGCATTATAGATGGTGCTGTTAGTTCTGTTTAGGCCAAATTCGGTAATTGAACTGTCTCCTAAAGACGGTGCTGCTGCGATAGACCAGGGAATCGGAACGCCTGTTATTGCTACCGGTGAACTTATTCCTGCAGTGGCAGTCAGATTATTCAGGTTAATATTTATGGGCATGCCGAATGAGTTTGTTGCAAATACATAAACCCGCGGGTCTTCAAAATCAACAGTTCCATTAATGGTTTTATCGAAAAGACCAATGCTAACCGAATCGCCGGGGAAATTAAATGCAAGTTGTTTAAAATCGCCGTGGATATCCTGAAACATAATATTATTGAATGATTCGCCCATATTTGCCGTGTAAGGTGAATTGTTTGTGCCGCCTTGCCCGTGAACGGTTACTGTATAGATAATTGCTAACCGGTTATGATTTAAGCCGGTATTGTCGAATACAATATTATAGCCCGAAAGATTTATGGATGAAGTTGTGGTGGAGCTTCCGGTAATATTAATATTTTGGCTGAAAGGAATTCCCCCCAAAGTGGCTGTAGGAATAGACACATTGATAGTTGCATTGTGGTTAAATCCTGAAATATTAGTGACAAAATCAAATGTTCCGCTCAATAAAGTAATATTGTTGATGGTAAAATTGTTGGGTGTAGTGAACGAATAATATGAAGTATAGGGCGATGCTGTAAGGTCAGTTCCAAATGGTAGCGCACCTGTAACACTGAATTGAAAGGTGGAGTTTACGTTTTGGTTCGGAATTCCCAATAATTGTTCGGCAGTTTTTGAATATACCTTGTTCCAATATACCAGATACAGGAGATTTGTGGTATCATTTACATGAAGATCGCTCTGATTGATATTATCGAGCACATCTTTCATGGTTAAACTTGTATAGACCAATGGGGCTGCCACATCGGGCGACCATGTGTTGTTTTTTTCGATTTTGTTCAAATCGAACCGGTCTTTATAGCACGAAAACATTCCTGTTGCTAAAAAGAGCAATAGAATAAGCTTAGCGAACCTATTGAATAATTGTGTTTTCATAATGTTTTTTTCTGGTGAGAGTAAACAAAAATAATAAAAATTAGTTTACAATAATTTTTTTTTATTTTACGATAGAAATGGTTAAAAAAAATGTTTTATCAGAAACTTTTTAGTTTTTGAATGTAGTTGAGAGCCGTGTTGGATTACCGGCCATGCAAACTCATACCGGAGTTATGAAAAATGGCTTCACAAACGTGAAAAGTGACTTCTAAAACATATTATGTCACTTCTAAAAAGTGTTATGTCACTTCAAAGAAGTTTTAAGTGACTTCTAAAAAGATTTATGTCACTTCAAAGAAGTTTTAAGTGACTTCTAAAAAGTTTTATGCGACATTTCAAACATTTTAAGCGATTTCGCTACGTTAGAGATTGTTTTAAAAAAAGGCATGTCGTTTAGCAACGTGCTGTTATGAAATTATTCAACAATATAATTGAGTAATTTTGAGCTGTCGGATACAATAAGGCTGGGAGTTTTGTCGCCAAACAAGAAATTTACTTCAATATCGGAATTTTCGATAGTATATGTTTTGGCTTCTTTTATGCCCATATTATTGATAAATGCAAGCGAATTGTTGGAACGGACAGGATAAATAATATAAAATTTGGTCTTACCCAATTTAATATAGATAGGTTTACGGTCGGGTTCATATTTATTGGGTGTTTCAAAGATTTTTCGCTTGAGATGATTATAAACAAATATTTTGCCCTGGTCAAAAAAGATAAAATCATTTTGAGAGTCGTTATTAAAATCGCCGTAAAGGAAATAATGATTCTCCGAAAAACGATTCACAGTAACTATATCGGTGTTTCCATTCGGGGAAATAAATATCAGTTTTCCTTTTCTGTCGCTGGTGAGCAAATATTGTTTTTTTCCATCAAAATAGTTAATAAAATTACTGTTTTTTGCTTTCAAAAATGCTTGTTTAGGCTTAAGGGTTTCGTTTCCTTTTCGGTCAAGGAAATAATTCTTCCCGTTTTTATCGGTAGCAATCAGCAATTCTTTTTTCCCCAGCTTTATAAATTCTACAGGTGAAGTGAGAATTGCCTGAGTAGAAAAATTATTCCATCCTGCGGTTGGCTTCCCATTAACAGAATAGTTGTATATTTTTTGGTTGTTGCAGGGAATGATGATGCGATAATTTTTATTGTTATCGAAATCAAAAACACTCATGCCCGTGCTGGTTTCAAATGGCAAAATAAACGAACTGATGTCGGATTGGCTTCCGTTGATATTGATGATAAAGATGCGGTCGGTAGTATTGAAAGCCAGATAACTTTGTTGATTTTTTAAAGTAATAACAAAAACCTTGCTTTTGGGTATCACCCCAATATGTTTTCGCCAGATCAAACCCCCGTTTTTGTTCAGCAAATACATATTCCCGCTGATATCGAACAAGGCAATTTTCTTAGTACTGTCAATCGGATCAAAAACGATGCTGGTTTTATTGTAAATGCTTGTATCGGCAATAAATTCCCAAATGGCAGGATTTTCTTCAATATAGTTGGCATTATGTTTCAGGTATCCGTTCAAATAATATTTATTGCCATCGTTTGAAAACTGAAAAGCTAAAGCCTGAAAGTTTCTCAAACTACTTTCGTTTTTTTCGAAATCCTTTCTCAATACCGGATTTAAAAGAGATAAGATCAAATCGAAGCTTTTTCGTATGTTGGCATAAAAGCAAAAGTTAGCTTTACCCGACACATTGTTGGCAAAACTCTTATAATTTTCGTTTTTATCGAGCGTTTTGCCTGATAAATAACCCGAAATAAAAAGATTTAAAGATAAGGGATCTTGACCAAAGATCACATAATTGTTGATAGTGGTGTAATATGCTGAATCAAGAGGCGTAAAGGTTCTGCCGAAAAAATTATGTAACAATCCCGTAGCATAAAACTTCTTGATAGCAAATGTGTCCTGTTCTGATGCAAAATGTCTATTTGTAACACTCGATATCGGCTCAATTATTTTTTGAAAATCATCAATATCATTTGTTTTAAAGATGGCATAATCTCTAAACGGCTCATCAACGTTTGGATTTTCAGTAATAACAAAGGCAAATTCATTCCCGAGCCGGTTTAAAATATCTTCTGAAATATCTTTCTGATAATTCGTATCATAAAAATCACAAATACTTTGAAAAGACCGTTTACGGAAATTAGTTTTTTGATAATCGGTAAAATCTTCAACGTATTTTTCAGTATTGCTCATGCCCCAGAAAAAGAATACTGCCGTGTTGTATGGACAAATTTTTGTTAGTGTGATTTCCTGCGGTGATTGATTATTGTAAACTTTGTGAAACAACTGATTTGTATCACCCGATAATGCATAACCATTAAAAAGCAGTTCTTCATTTTTCACAGTAACGTCAAGGCTTATCATATCTGTTGTCAACGAAATAAATTTTAATTCGCCTATTTTATTTTGTGCGGTAAATGGTTCTAGTAAATTGTCGAAATACGACATATTGATAAAAACATTGGCATCCACATTTTTCCCCGACATCGAGTTGAGCTTTTTAAAAGCTTTAACTTCTTCGATATTGATACCTGTTATCAGAGCGCTTAAAGAAGTTTCAATAACACTCGGCGTTTCTCCGGCAATAAATATTCCCTGATAAACGGTGTAGGCAAAAAGAGTTTTAATGCCCGAACGGATCTCAAATATTTCGTAATCCAGAAATTGGTGTTCAACAAAACTGTTACCAGCTGACAAATTGTTCTGAATAAAACCGCTTACCGTATTCTCTTCGTGCGGCCCACCAAGATTTATGGCAAACAGATATTTGTAAACGCCCCGGTCGGGAACCCAGGCCATATATAAAGGGTTTTTTGAAAATAGATCGCTTACGCTACTGTTCGTTGATGTGAGCGAATCTGAAAGTAAAAGTTTCGGTCGGAATTTATTAATAAAACTCAGGCATTGCAGTTCTTTCCAGATCTTATTTTTTTCGTCCACATGTTTCCAAAGTTCTTTTAGATCATGGATTTCAACCAAACAAACGCTGCTTTCGGGTATGGCCTTTATGGCGGGAGTAACAGGGTCTTTTAATCGTTTGATATAAATATACCCGACAATACACAACCCGATTATTCCGAGTGCAACTAAAGAAATGATAATGTATCTTTTAATTTTCGATGGTTTGGACGGGTATATCATTGGATTGAATATCGCTATAAAAGTACTATAAATCGAAATGTGAAATTAAAAATTAAACCGTAATTGTTCGTTCAGATTAAAACTTTTCCGGTGGAAAGATGTAATTCCATATCGGTTAATAGCATCTTTATGCTCGCGGGTTGGATAGCCTTTGTTTTGAGCCCAGTTGTATTGAGGAAATTGTTCATGAAGATTAAGCATATACTCATCCCTATGCGTTTTTGCCAGAATCGAAGCGGCTGCTATCGACATGTATTTGCCGTCGCCTTTTATGATACACACATGAGGGATGTTTTCGTAAGGTTTAAAACGGTTTCCGTCTATCAAAAGCAATTCGGGTTTTTTGTTGAGTATCTTAACGGCTTCCTGCATGGCTCTGATAGATGCGTTCAGAATATTGATCTCATCAATAACAGTATTGTCGAGCATAGCGACTGCCCATGACAATGCATTTTTTTCAATATCAACCCGCAATTGGTCACGTGTTTTTTTCGACAATTGTTTTGAATCGTTTAATTGCTCATTTTTATATGTTGATGGAAGAATAACTGCCGCGGCAAATACAGGTCCGGCCAAACAGCCTCGTCCGGCTTCATCGCAACCGGCTTCAACTGTATTTTTTTTATACCAGGCCTTTAACATCTATTTGTTTACTTTACGCCTGAATGAAAACATCCTGGTGTGGGGGTGTATCTCTTTGCGACGTATCTGAAAAACATCTTCAAAGAAATTTTCAGGGCCGGTGTTGGTCGAAATGCCATACTCAAAACCGCATTCGGTTACTATCTTTATAATGTTCGAATTAATAGCTCCAAAAGGATAAGCAAAACTTATTATTTTCTTATGCAGTTTTTCTTCAATATCAGCCTTACATCCTGCAATTTCGTTGTGGGCTTCATCCAAACTGAGTTTCTTCAAATCTTTATGATACATGGTGTGTCCGCCAAACTCAATTCCGTATTGATTCATTTCCGTTATCATTTCATCGTTCATCATATCAATTGCGGGTTCTCCTTCAGCAATGCCCCATTCGTTGCGTTTCAAGCGCGTAACCAAAAATATCACTGCCTTAAAACCGAATTCTTTCAGCACAGGGAACGCCGTTCTGTAATTGTCTTCATACCCGTCATCGAAGGTAATAATTACAGGTTTTTCGGGAATATTCCCCTTTGCAATATCTTCAAATGTAATTGCAGTAAAACCGGCTTTTTTTAAATACGACATTTGTTTGTAAAAATTCTTTTCGAACACATGTATTTTATGCCGGCCAATACTTTCGTTTTTTTTAACGATACGGTGATAGAGCAATACAGGGATGTTTGTGGTCGTCATTGGCATGAGGTTTCTATGATTTAGCGAAAATACTAAAAAATCACGGACCGATATTCAGGTGTTTACTCATTTTTGGGTCGAACAAATTCATTTCTTTTTCTTTCTTTTTATGATTTTTATGATTTGTTCGGGAAAACAAGTCCCACAAAACGCCACCGTGATGTCTGACTCTTTTATTTTTACTGCTGAAAGTATGTTGATGCATGGTATTTCTGTTGCGGGTTTTTCCACCGAAAGTTCCTGCATCAGTATCATGGGGTTTAAACAACAGGAATTTTTTACCGACACGTTTTTTCTTTTGTTTGTAGCCGAATTCACCTGTTCTTCCTTTATGTCGGCCGCTGAATGTGTCCGAACCACCTCTGATACGCTTATATCCTTTTAAATCGGCTCTTTTTTTGGTCACCTGTTTCTTTTTGGCATTGAAAGCAAATTGTCCTGACTGATGGTGATGCCTTACTCTGAATGAACCGCTTTCCCGCTCACGTTTTTTCGTTCCGAATTGCAGGAACTTTCTTTTGGTAACGACATGATTGTGCTTTTTGTCAAAACGAAACATGCCCGATTCGTTTCTTTTCCTGCCCGAAAAACTATCACTGTTTCGGTTTTTTCTTCCCGAAAATGTGCTTTTATTCACCACCCGATGCTTATGGTTGCTGAACCGGTTTTGTTTCCGGTCTTTTTTAACATGTCTCGAATATGAGTCGCCTCCCGAACTGTTATCTCCTTTATGTTTTTTGCGCGAGCTATACGAATCTTTGGTTTTTTGGCCTTTCAACCCGAAAGTGCTTTTGTTTACAACCCTTTCTTTCGATTTGCTGAATCGGTTTTGTTTCTGACTTTTTTTAGCACGATGCGAATATGAATCGCCTCCCGAACTATTGCTTCCTTTATTTCTTTTTCGCGAACTGAACGTATCGTGGTCGCGTTTGCTTTTGGGCGATCCTTTGCTTACAACTCTGTCTTGAAATATACTGAAACGATGTCCCGACTTATTTTTCTTCTTCGGCGAAGAATAAGAGTCGTTCCCTTGTTGATGATTTGTGCCGCCATGCTTTCTTGCCTTATAGGTATCGCTGAATTTCCCTTTCTTTTGTGCCAAGCCCGAATGCTTCTCCACAGTTCTGTTTTGTTGTTTGCTGAATTTGAACTGAGTCTTTAATTCTCTTTTTTTGGGAGCAAATGAATCGGAAAAATCGTGATGACATGCACTTAAAAGTACTGAGAATAGTAAAAAAACAAATAGTACATGTCGTCTTTTGTTCATGCTGTTTAATTCAGCTGTTTTGTTTATTTTTTTCCAACCACCAATTCAAACATGTTTTCTTCCATAAAATAGTTACGGGCAGTATCAAGCAATTCTTGTGGTGATATACTTTTTATAGTGTCCACCAGGTCGGAGTAATAGCTTTTGAAATTGATATTCAGTTCCAGAAGACTTTTAAAGCGTTCTGAGGTTTGAAAAGGACCGTCGAACGAACATAAGATACTTCCCGAAAGATATTTTTTCACCAGATCAAGTTCCTGTTCCGATATAGCCTCTGTTCTCAGTTTTCTTAGTTCAGCATATATTTCCTTTACGGCAGATTCACTAACATCAGACCCTACTTCCGAAATAATAAAAAATGCTGCCGACTCCTGAAAAGAAATTAGCGCTGAATATATCCCGTAAGTATACCCCTTGTCTTCACGGATATTTTTCATCAATCGCGAACCGAAGTAACCCCCAAGGATGGTGTTTAAGATAAATAGTTTGTGATAATCCTCATGAGTTTTATTAATAGTGATGTTCCCGATTCGGATAGCCGACTGCACCGATTTGGGCATATCGATAAACTCTTTTTGATTGCCGGGGGTAATTGCCGGAAAAATGTTTTTTCGGGTGTTTTTTGAATGCATTTTGTATTTCCCGAAATACCGGTTCAGCAATGAAAGCATATTTTCGGGGAGCTTACCAGCGACAACTATTTTACACGAATCGGGCCTATAATGTTGTTTGTGAAATTCAACCAACGAATCACGTTCTAAACGGTCGAAATCGGAAACGGCAATCATTTTTCCATACGGATGTTCTTGCCCGAAAATTTGCTGGTTAAAGTTCATGGCAGCCAGTTCGCTCACTTTGCGAATGTCGTCCATATAGGCCTGCTTGCCTTTTTTGGCTATGGTTTGCAGTTCGGTTTCGGGGAAAACCGGCGCGATGATGATTTCAGCAACTATAGGCAACACATCTTCCAGATGTTTTTTCAACATCGATATCGAAACGATGCTGTTATCTTTATAGGCCATTTTACCCAGGTAGGCTCCGAAGTAATCGAGTTTTTCGGCAATTTCGAAGGCTGTGTAGCTTTGCGTGCCTTCCGACAACATTTTGTTGGTGAACCTGGCCACCAGAGGTTGTTGCTGAAAACGGCCCCCGGCTTCGAACAGCATATCTATCTTAACGATATCCTGTTTGCCTGCATTAAACATATAAACGGGTATGCCATTATCGAGCCGGGCAACTTCAGGTTCTGCTATTTCCAGCCGGTCTATCAGGTTCAGGGCAGGGGGTTTGGTTCTGTCAATCATGATGCTTGTTTATAATGTTAAATGCGGGACTATTGTCGGCATATACCTGCCAGAGTTTTATTTTGTTTTCGGCAATTACTGCTCTGAATGCAGCCGGAACTTTCCAATGCTTGCTGTTTTCTTCGGTCTTCAGGTTCTTATACGTTGCTTCTGCATAGCCAAGCAGAACGATGATATTCTCGTTTTCCAGAGTTTCCGCTATTTCGATGGTGTAATCGGGAAACATCTCAAAATACCCTTGCCAGGCATGTTTCATAGTATCTTTTCCTGCGAGTTTGTTGCCCTGCGAATCAATAAACAGATGGTTATCGGTCATCAAATTGCAGATGGTATCAACATTCCGGCTATTGATGGCTGCAACAAAATCCAAAGCTGTGTTACGTTTCATATTGCTTATTTTTTTGCATGGTAATATAGTACCGAACAATTTGAATCAATAAGTATCTTTCGGGCAACATCTTGAATTTCCGAAGCGCTCACGCTAAGATAATTGTCGATTTCGGTATTAACAAGCTGCGTATCGCCCAACAGATTTGATACGCCCAGTTTCATCGCCCGGTTCAGTATGCTTTCGTTCGAAAATACCATGGCCGATTCCAGTTTGTTTTTAATTTTATCCAGTTCCTTTTCGCCTATGGTGTTGTTTTTAATATGTTCAATTTCCTCGTCGATGGCTGCTTCGGCCTGTTCCAAGCTGATGCCCTTCATCGGTTTGCCGCTGAACACAAACAGCCCTTCGTCCATGTCGCTTGTAATGTATGCATCCAGCTCGCTGAAAAGTTTCTTTTCTTTCACCAGAATATTGTAGAGGCGCGACGAATTCCCGTTCGATAGTATGTCCGAAAGCATATCGGTGGCATAAAACGCTGCATCTTTGCGGGCGCACATGTGATAAGCCTTGCACAACATATCAAACGGCACATCGCGTTCCACATGCAGGTTCTTACGTTCGGTCTGCACAGGCTCTTTGGGAATGTTCCGCACATAGACTTCGCCTTTCACGATAGGAGCAAACCACGTTTCGCAAAACTTCCTGACCTCATCTTCGGTGATGTTGCCGACAACCGACAAAATGGCATTCTTCGGATGATAAAACTTTTTATAGAAGGTGCGCACATCGTCCATGGTGGCATTTTCAATGTGGCTGATGTCTTTGCCTATGGTCGACCAGCGATAGGGGTGTGTGGTATAAACAAACGGGCGCATCAGCAGCCAGAAATCGCCGTAAGGCTGGTTCAGATAGCGTTGTTTAAATTCTTCTATCACCACGTTGCGTTGCACTTCGAGGCTTTTTTCGGAAAAGGCCAGATCGAGCATTCGGTCCGATTCAAGCCAAAAAGCGGTGTCCAGATTTTGGAACGGAATAGTAAGGTAAAAGTCAGTGAAATCGTTATTGGTAAAGGCATTGTTTTCGCCTCCGGCTTTTTGCAGAGGTTCGTCGTATGAAGGGATATTCACCGAACCGCCAAACATCAGATGCTCGAACAAATGTGCAAAGCCTGTTTTGTCGGGATGCTCGTCGCGGGCGCCGACATTATACAATAGGTTCATGGCCACCATAGGGGTGGAGGTATCGGTGCTCACAATAACCTGCAATCCGTTTTCGAGTTTAAATTCCGAGTAATCTATCATCTTGGTTTTTTTCTAATAGCAAAGGTAGCGGTTTTTTGGTATTTCCGATGTCATAAGCATTCGGGCATAAATACAGAAGTGCTGTCGGCAATTCAATAAAATTATGTTATTTTGCATCGTAAATAACGTGCAATCATGAATCAACCCATCCAGATCTATAATACTTTAAGCCGTACCAAAGAAAAATTCCAACCCATCAACCCGCCCTTTGTGGGGATGTATGTTTGCGGGCCTACTGTCTACGGTGAGCCGCATCTGGGTCATGCGCGGCCTGCCATCACGTTCGATTTGATTTTCCGCTATCTCAAATATGCAGGTTACAAAGTGCGCTATGTGCGCAACATCACCGATGTGGGACATCTGGAAAACGATGCCGACGAAGGAGAAGACAAGATAGAAAAGAAAGCCCGTCTCGAAAAGCTCGAACCCATGGAAGTGGCACAATTCTATACCAACAGCTATCACGAAGCCATGCGCCTGCTGAATGTATTGCCTCCAAGCATCGAGCCCAAAGCTTCCGGTCATATCATCGAGCAGATGGATATCGTGAAAAAAATACTGGATGCAGGCTTTGCTTATATCTCGAATGGTTCGGTCTATTTCAATGTGAAAAAATACAGCGAAACCCATCAATACGGAAAACTTTCGGGCCGCGTACTCGACGACCTTCTGGCCAACACCCGCGAACTCGACGGGCAAGACGAGAAACAAAACCCCTACGACTTTGCCTTGTGGAAAAAAGCTTCGCCCGAACACATCATGCGCTGGAAATCGCCCTGGAGCGACGGCTTCCCCGGATGGCATCTCGAATGTTCGGCCATGAGCGCCAAATATCTCGGCGAACATTTCGACATACACGGCGGCGGCATGGACCTGATGTTTCCTCACCACGAATCCGAAATTGCCCAATCCGTGGCTGCAAACCGTGTAGAACCCTGCAACTACTGGGTGCATAACAATATGATCACCATCAACGGCCAGAAGATGGGCAAATCATTAAACAATTTCATCAACCTTGCCGAGTTTTTCAGCGGCAAGCATCCTTTGCTCACTCAGGCATACAGCCCCATGACCATCCGCTTCTTCATCCTGCAGGCCCACTATCGCGGCACCCTCGATTTTTCGAACGAAGCACTGCAGGCTGCCGAAAAAGCTTACAAACGATTGCTGACAGCTTATAACATCCTTTTGAAAATTGTTCCCGCCCAACAAACCGATGCCGAACTCGCGCAGTTCATCCCCGCTTTTGCCGCCAAATGCCACGAAGCCATGAACGACGATTTCAACAGCCCCATTCTCATAGCCAATTTGTTCGAAACCACCCGCTGGATAAACGGCCTCAACGAAAACAAATTCAGCATCAATAAAACCGACCTCGACGCGTTTACCCATACATTCCATACCTTTATGTTCGACATACTGGGCCTCACCAACGAAACCGCCGCCGACACCACACTAACCACCGAAGGCCTGATGGACCTCATACTTTCCATACGTCAGCAAGCCAAAACCAATAAAGACTTTGCCACTTCCGACAAAATACGCGACGAACTGAAAAAACTAAACATCACTATCAAAGATACCAAGGACGGGGCAACCTGGAATATGGAATAATTATTTGTAGGGACACGACATGTCATGTCCTTCAACCTAATTTTTCAAATACCACAAGAGCCCTTCATCTGTTTTAAACCCAAGCAGACCTTGGCTTGTATTATAATAGGCTGTTTTAATGTTATTATTAGAAGTTAATGTATAAACATTATAATACTTGTTTGGCCCGACAAACAGGCTGTCACTAAAAGAAACGTTATCAGCATGTATTCCCATTAATACAGACAAATCATTAAATGCAAATCTGCTATCAAAAACCCAATCTTGAGAATCAGTATATTGAATTTGCAAATAAAATAATTTATGGAAAGCATTATCATAATAATAAACAAGCAATTCAAGTTCCAGATAACCATAATTATTTGCTTGTTCAAAGTGAGTAACATTATTTCTAATATAATAATAGTCAGGTTCGCATTCGCCATAGTAATATTCGAAAATGTGATCTTTCTCGTATTCACCAAATTTTCTATAACCGGAGTAAAAATAAAGCGAATATCCAACCGAATCTTTAAAAACAATTTTTTCGGTTCCGCTATAGGGTACAATACTTAAATCGGTTGAAATGAAATCAACAGTGCCTAAATTTTTTGGCTTACCGCATTTATTACATTGAACAAACACCATCACCAAAATCATCCCAACGCTCAACAGAAATATTTTTCTTTTCATTGTAATTTATATTGACTTCGAAAGTTTTCTACGCATAAAATTACTAATTATAACCATTCAACCTCAAAAAAAAAACTCCCTCAGCCATCACAACCAAGAGAGTTTTTCACTTTTATCTATTCACTATTACCTATTAACTACCAGGTGTTCCATCATCAATAGCCTTCATCTCCGTAATAACTTCCGTCGTTTCCCCTGCCTTAATATCAAACTTAATAACCACGTCATTATACGTAGCTTTTCTCAAAATCGCCGTATAACTGCCTTCCTTCAAATCCACCAACAGTCCGCCTTCATCGTCTGTGTTCAACACATAATCCGTACCTTCTATCGTCAGTTCGGCATCCTCTATCCAACTGTCGTCTATACCAAAATCTTTCGCCGTAAAATCCAGTTCACCCATTTTGGCTGCCAGTTGTTCAGCCAGTTTCTGTTCTTTCTCAACCTTAGTAGTTCCATCATGTCTGATTCGTTTCAGCAGCAAACTAATCGTATATTCCTTTGCTCTCACATTTCCCTTAAACAAAGTCTTCCCTGCCAAACAAATGTTCAGCGTCATGTTCCACATATCATCAAACTTAACGTGATTTTCGCTCACAGCCAATTGCTTATCTGCTTCCATTTGATTTTGTTTCTGATTCAGCAGCCTAACCTGCTCAGCTTTTGCTTTCATGCCGTCCCATTGTCCTGAACTCCATCCCTGATCTTCCAGCGCATCATTATTATCCTCTATATTCTTATTCAGCACCGTCATCGCCAAAGCCAAACCTTCCATATTATCTCGCGAAATACATTTCCGAACATCGCTCACACCCATATCTTTCACCTCCATATTCAAATTACTGCCTGCATTAGTAGCAAAAACAATAATATCATCCAAATCCGTTCTCAGGCTTATCGCGGTGGTCATCAACAATTTTGTAATCGTAGCTTTTTGCTTAATATAAAACTTAGTAGCCACAATACCTTCACACACCTCTATCGCTGCTATTGTATCATCTTCAAAAGTGCCCAGATATTTTTTATACTTTGTCGTAAACTTTGTTTTATCAGTATGAAAACTGTCGATAACAAATCTCGACAAAACCGTTTTATCTTCAATTTTTGGATGCATAATACTAGATTTTTAAATTAATACTAAAAATCAAAAGCAAATATAAATAAAAAAACAAGAAAATTACAAAAATTAACAAATTAATTTTACACTAATAATCGATAATACGTACATGCCTTAATCCACAAGCATTTTAGACAGTACACTTAACCATCAACAAACTAAAAATTTTTATCCGAAACAAATTATTAATAAAATAACACATCAAAATTGCCCTATTTCTATCAACACGACGTACCAAATGACCTTAAAACAAACTTAAATTCTTATCAATTTAATAAAAACAAAGGGAAATCTCCCACTGTCGAAGGGTAACTTGTCACTGTCGAAGGGAAATCTCTCACTGTCGAAGGGAAATGTCTCACTGTCGAAGGGAAATATGTCACTGTCGAGGGGAAATCTCTCACTGTCGAAGGGAAATATGCCAATGTCAAAGGGAAATCTCTCACTTTCGAAGGGAAATGTCTCACTGTCGAAGGGAAATCTCTTACTTTCGAAGGGAAATTTGTCACTGTCAAAGGGTAACGCGTCTACCAAGCCTTTCCGAAGGTCAATTATTCAATCTAATAACATATAACTTCCAATCCTCCCCACAAATCCTCCAAACTTTAAAAAAATAATTTAAAACTTAAAACAAAAACCCTTGAACCTTTAACTTTAAACTTTGAACTAATAACTTTAGGCACTTTAAGTACTTTAGTTCACCTGCCCGACGATCAGGCGGGCTTTAGGCACTTCCTACTCCACCGTTATTTCAAAAATCTTCCCCACCAGATCCTTCTTCGGGAAGGGGATAAACTGCTGTTCAAAAGGGCTGCCGGGCCACCAGTCGGTATTGTGAAACTCCTGCGAGATGATCAGCAGCATTTGGTTGTTGGGTATAGAGGTAATTTGGTCGTTCATGTAGCCCACCACGCGCAGTTTGTCTTTCTCGGGCCCGATGCGCCATATAATTTCGGTAGGTTTCCATTCAATTTGAAAATAATAATAGGGCGAAGCAAACAACTCGTCGTCCGATTCGGGTGTGCGTTCCGTAAGGGCTCGATACCAGTAGTCCCAGCGATGGGCGGTGAAGTTCTGGCCGTTGTATGCAACGGGCATACAACCCACATCGTAGTTGCGGGGCTGCGGACAGGCCATATCCCAGTTGGTACAACACACCATCACCTTACCCGAGTCGTTTTCTACGGCTTGTGGCAGGGGCACGTTCCACCATGTTTCCTTATTCCTATCGGCCACCGGATAGAGGTAGGCAGGCGGAAACTGATACGAGGGGCAATAGCCGACCGTTTTCAGTATCTCGAAATCAATTTCGGAATAGGACGTCAGGGGCGAACGTTTCTCGTTCTTTCCGCCGCCATATTTTGGCAGATAACCTTTCTCCGTGCATTCGCGGCAGTTGTTCCAGTCTTCGTTTCCGTTGGTCACGAGCCAGATGGCGTTGGTGATGCCGTTCCACACGCCGTTTTTGTTCAGCAGTTCGGTGAGTTTCACCTTCACGGTATATTTTCCGTACGTTAAACCTTCGCGCGTGATCACTCCCACGCTTTGTTTTTTCCAGTCGCCCCATTGCGAAGCCTCGTTATGTATAGCAACCGTTGCATTGGTGGTATCCACCTCTATTTGCCTGCACGGACAACTAATGATTTGCGGCTCAACCGAAATAAGTTCTTCTTTCTTAAAAAAGCTGCGGTTCCAGTTGTAGTCGCGCAGCGAATAATTATCGTTCAAAACGTCGGCTATCACCGGGATGTTATCGAATTTGGCAGTGGCATTCACGTTATTGATCACCTGAGCCAAAGGCGTGTTATAATAGAGTGCATCGCTGGCTCCGCAATGTTTGGAAAAATATCCTCCGTAGGTTTTCGGGTCGAAATCAACCGGGTTGGTATACACGCCTGCAGCCAGATCGGGCTTGGCCACCACACACAGATCGTTGCCCGTGGTTTGAACAAAAACATTTTTCAGTTCATAGCCGTCGCCATACAGGAAATAATAATAGGGGTTCACAAATTTATTGTTATGCTTCAGCCCGATATTGCTGATATAGCCGGGTATGATTTTGTTTTTGATATTGTCGGCAGTGGTTACCACCAGCATAAAACTGTAGTTGCCCGTGCGGGGATTCCGTTGCCAGCGCTGGTTTTCGTGTTTACTGAAATAGCGTGCTTCGTTGCGCGGATTGCCCACGATGCGCAGCTTGAAATCAACACTGTGGAACTTCCCGTCGGCTGGAATCACAGGCGTTTCAACAAAAGCAACAGTCGAATCTTCCCAGCTTCCGTAGAAGTTTTCGTTTGCCAGGGGATGCTCGTCCATGCCATGATCTGTACATTCGGGAAATTTGTAAGATTCGTTTTGATAATATATTTTATAGGCGAATTTTTGCGCACTGCCACTATTGTTTTTGATAGCGAACTCAAAATCGAATTTCCCGTCGGCAGTTTGCCTGACAGAGGGGATATTGAAGCCGTTGATGGCACCATTATAGTCGAGATACAGCAACTTGGTGTTTTTCGAATCGGGAGAAAGCGCACTCCAGTTGGTGAGGGTTTTAAAATCCTTAATTTCGAAGATCTGCGATTGCTTTTCCTTGCCGGGACGATTGCCGCACGATGCCAGCAGCAAAGCCAGCACAACCATCAGGGCGCTATGTTTCAGGCTGTTCTTCATTTCTTCGGATCGTGTTGTAAGGTTAAGAACGAATAGAGGCCTATGGTTTCGGGCAGATCGACGATAATGCTGTTGTTGCTGCACAGGGTGAAGAACGAAACCGTGTTGTTATCGGCAAACTTCCCAGCCGAAACGATAAGGTTTTCGTAGTATTTGGGATTATGATCCTTTTCATAGCCCTTGAAATCGATATTGCCGAGTATTTGATAACTCTTTTCCGAGAAACGTATCAATTTCATATCGAACCTCCACGAATTGCCGCAGGAAATCAATTCAGCCTTGCCATCGCCATCAAAATCGTTGGCAAAATAGGTGTTTTGAGGGTACAGCGTATCGCACTTTCCGTTGAAATTCCCCTGCTGAATGCAGGAGATCTTTTTCAGAACCACGTCCACATCAAACAGCTTATAATAACATTGCCGACTTTTAATGTCAGAATACAACAACAATATATTATCGGCACCGCCGCTGTTTATAAAATCCGCCCCAAGCATTTTACTCTCGTAGCGTTGGGTGTTGGCTTCCGTAATTTCGCCCAAACTAACAGTATTCCATTTTTTCTTGTCGAAACTTAGCAGATTAGTTTTTCCTGTTGCTTCAATGGCTATAAGCTCTTCCTTTTTGTTCCCTTTTGGGTGGAATTTGCTAATTTGAGTTATCGCAGCTTTCAACCCGATATCGCCCGTTCGTTGCAAATATACCTGCATGCTTGCCGGGTTTTGGGCCGGTTTAAACCACAACAGGTTCTGCGGACTAGCATCAAATGCCACAATTTCGTCCACACCATCTCCGTCGACATCGGCAACAGTCATTTGAACAGGTGGTTTTGCGAATTTTATATCATTCTTAAAACTCAGCTTTTTGTAATTGAACTGATGGTTTGCGGCATCATACCAAATATACCCGAAAGGGATCCCTTTTCGCAGAATCAATATCTGATCTGTAGCATTTCGCGTGTTGAAAAAATGCCCCGCTAAAAAACGGTCGTTCCTGTCCAGTTCAAAAGAACCGTTTCCGTCGGTGCTCATAACCGAAGTATTTTTAACATTCACGACGATCTGTTTTTCGGCATAATAAGCAGGGTAGGGCGGTTGGTTTGGAACAGGTTTATACGAATAGTTTTTCACAGTTTCATCTATCAGAGGTTTGTTGCCTTTGAGTTCCTGTTTGCCAAGTACCAGCAACACATCGTCCATAAAAACTTCGCGCTTGCAATTGTTCCAATAATAAACTTTCACAATGTCGGTTGAATCGAATTTTACATCTTTAATTTCGGCTTTGCCACTCACATAAAACCATGCATCTTGTTTAGGCGCATCGTCATCTATGTTGATGAGTTTCGAATATTTCAGGCTATTCCCCGAACTTACGATCTGAAACACCAGTTTGCCCTCCCATTTATTAGCATTGGCAGGCAGATATATCCAGGCACCAAAGCGCGCCTCGCTGAGGTTTTTATAATTAAACTCGGCAAAAGGTTTCTGTAAAAGAACACTGTATTGATCTTTGCCACTTATCTTAACGGATCTTTTCCCCGAAAAGGCATGTAAGGTTGAGAACATGGAATTGGCATTGCCGTTTTCAAGATCGTAGATAAAAGTATTCGGATAATTCGTGCTGTCGGATGCAGCAATTCTATAATTTACGACAGGCGGTTTGGGGATATAAACATGATATTTCAGCTCGTAAACCAAAAAAACAAAAAAAAATGCAAAAACGAACAACAGCCCCAGAAAAAAGAATACGCGGTGTGTTTTATGCATTGAATGTTTTATTTTGAGCCAAATATACAAACGATTTTCGAACAAAAATATTCTGTAAAATTAAAATTATAGTATTGCTGTCGGTTTTATTAATATTTTTGCATCAATATAAAGAACAAAATGACAGTATTATCTATAATTATTCCTGCATACAATGAAGCCAAGACCATCCATCTGATACTGGATAAAGTTAAGGCTGTCAGTATAATTGGTGGCATCCAAAAAGAGGTCATTATTGTGAACGATTGCTCGAAAGATAATACCGAAGAAGCAATTTTAAAATACAAAGCAGAAAACCCCGAACTGAATATACAGTATGTGAAGCACGAAAAAAACGCCGGCAAGGGTGCTGCCCTGCACACAGGTATTGCCAAAGCTACCGGCGATTATCTTATTATACAGGATGCCGATCTGGAATACGACCCCGAAGAATACAACATACTGTTGAAACCCATGATCAATGGTTTTGCCGATGTAGTTTACGGTTCGCGCTTTATCGGAGGCAAACCTCACCGCATTTTGTTTTTCTGGCATTCAATCGGCAACCGTTTCCTGACCCGAATTTCGAACATGTTCACCAATTTGAACCTGACCGACATGGAAACATGCTACAAACTGTTCAGAAGAGAGTTTATTCAAAGCATAAACTTGCGCGAAAACCGTTTTGGTTTCGAGCCCGAAGTTACCGCAAAGATATCGCGTGTTAAAGAAATCCGGATATACGAAGTAGGCATATCATACTATGGCCGCACCTATGCCGAAGGGAAAAAAATAAGCATGAAAGATGGTTTCCGTGCACTTTACTGCATCATGAAATACGGTCTTTTCAAATGTAAATAATGATCACTTTCCGGTTCTAAAACCCATATTCGTCGTAAAATTTATTCAAAGTGCCGTAAAGGTCTTCAAAAGCCACATAGTGGTTGTTGCATCCTTTTTTGGAACAGAATTTTACTTTTCCGCCCAGATCCAATAACAAGGGAACCATCGGTGCCTGACACAATTCGCATACTTCGCTGCCGTTTAGCACCTGATTGCAATGCGGGCAACAGAATTCGGCTATATCAACTCCCGAAATATCCATGTCGGCCTTATGGTCAAAACATCCGTAAATAGAACACAAACGTATGGTACCTCTCGTATTTCCTAATTGTATGTTCAACTTGATGCTGGGTTTATCGTGCAGCAGATTTTCGTAATCCATCAAAGATTTGTTGCACTTCGGACATTTTACATTAATTGAAACTGTTTTGCTCATAATTATTTCTCCACTAATATTAATTAATAAATGAATTATGATATAAAATTACACAATTATGAAGCAAAATACAAGCAGAACTGATATTAATCAATTCAACCGATCAATAAAAAACAAAAAACCTTATAATTACGCTTAGCTCAGAGGCAAAAAGACGATTATGATATGTAACATTACTGACAAATATTTTTAAACTCTGATGATTTTCTAAAAAAAGTTTTACCTTTAAAAATTATTAGCGCCGAAAATAGTTTTTGCTATCAGACGCACATAAAAGAACATAATTAACCAATAACCAAAAATTAAAAAACTATGTTTGATACCAGTCATTTGCACCCGATGATCGTACATTTTCCGGTTGCTTTAATTGTAGCCGGATTTTTTCTGGATGTACTGAGTTTATTCTTTAACAAAAAAGAACCCTGTTTGTCGAAAGCCGGATTTTATCTGATGATACTCGGCACCTTAGGCGCAATTGCAGGATATTTCACCGGTGAGTTTTTCACACCAGAATACAAAGGTGTTTTAGGCGAACTCAAAGAAAATCACGAATTGTTTGCAAAGATCACTATGTTCGTGATGATAGCCGCTTGTCTTATCCGCATTTATCTGGTATGGAAAAAGAAAACCCGGGGCGGATTGAAATGGCTGGTATTTTTCCTGTTTTTAATTGCCACCATAAGCGTTGGAATTACAGGCTTGCTGGGTGGCAATATGGTGTATAACCACATGATAGGTTATCAGGATACTGATGTTTCTGCTCAGAACTCAACAAAAACCGTCAATAAAACCGTCGAAAACCTGGAAGCTGCCATACAGGGCGAAACAACAGCTTCTGCAAAATATGCTGCTTTTGCTCAAAAAGCAAAAGAAGAAAATTTCGATCAAATTGCTGTTTTGTTCAATGCAATATCGAAATCGGAAAGCATACATGCTGCTAATCATGCAAAAGCATTACAAAGTATGGGAATTCAAATGAGTGCTGTCAAAGCAGAACCTTTCGATGTTAAGACCACCAAAGAAAATTTGGATGCAGCCTACAACGGCGAAAAACATGAAGTTGAAGTGATGTATCCGGCATTTATGGATCAGGCAAAAGCTGATAATGCCGCCGATGCTGTGAAATCTATCGGTTGGGCGATGGATACCGAAACAAAACACATGGAACTATTCAAAACGGCTATTGACGCCTTGGCGGCCAATAAAGTTAAAACGTTGCCTGTTCAGTATTTTGTATGTCCCAAATGCGGTTATACGTACAGCAATAAAGATGTTGAAGATAATTGCGATCTGTGCGGCACACCTAAAGAAAAATTCTTTGTGTTCAAATGATTATTAATTTTAATCCTTTCAAATGCCCGAACCTGAAAAGTTCGGGCATTTTTTTACATTTGTACAGAAAAAACAACTGACATGGAAAAACAAACACTAAAAAGATCGGGCTTCAAAAGTTTTCCGCGCAATTTCTGGACCGTCATCACTATGGAGTTTTTCGAGCGAGGTTCTTACTACGGTGTTATGTCGGTTCTGTCGGTCTATCTTGTTTTGAGCACAAAGAATGGAGGATTGGGTTTTTCGAAAGAAAGCGTCGGCATAATCAAAAGCACCATCACGCCCTTACTTTATCTCTTGCCAATAATTTCAGGCGCAGTGGCCGACCGTTATGGTTACAAAAAAACACTCACCTTTGCTTTTATCGTAATGAGCACGGGCTATTTTCTCACCAGTTTATTTACGGGCTACGGACTCATATTTGCCAGTTTGTTGTTGATGGTTACCGGTGCAGGATTTTTTAAACCTATCATTTCGGGAACCATTGCCCGCTCAACTGATCATAATAATTCATCCTTGGGATTCGGAATTTACTACTGGTCGATAAACCTCGGGGCCTTTATTTTTCCGTTGATCCTGATCCCGTATCTAATTTCAATTTCGTGGAGCTATATTTTTATTATGGCAGCCATTGGCACAGGTTCTATGTTGTTGCTCAACCTTTTTGTGTATAAAGAACCTTCAAAACCTGCTAATTCAAAAAGTTTGGGAGTTATTGCCAAAGAGATGATATTGGTTCTGAAAGATTACAGATTTATTGTAATGATCGTTATTTATTCAGGCTTCTGGATCTTATATTTTCAGATGTTCGATTCGGTATTGTGGTATCTGAGCGAATATGTGAACGTAACTCCTGTAAATAATTTTGTGAATTCGTTTCTGAGTCTTTTTGTTGCAAATCCGCACTGGAAATTCGAAGCAGAACATGTAACGGTAGTAAATGCAGCCACCATCATCCTTTTGCAGATACTCATATCAAGCATCGTGAAGCATACCAAAGCTTTGCCTACGATGATAGTGGGTATCACGATGGGAACAATCGGCATGGCAATTTTGGCTATTTCAGCAAATATCTGGGTATTTATTATCGGCATCTTTATTTTCTCGATAGGCGAAATGACGGCACATCCCAAATTCATTTCGTATGTGGGCCTCATCGCTCCGGCCGATAAGAAAGCACTTTATCTTGGGTATTCTTTTTTATACGGTGTTATCGGAAGCGGAATAGGAGGAGTATTGGGTGCCCATTTATACGTTTATTATATTGACACCTTAAAAAATCCTTCTGCACTCTGGATCGTGTTTAGTTTGATCGGAGTTGCGACAATAATAGGCCTGCTCTTGTTCAATAAATTTCTGGCTCCGAAAAAAGTTTAAGATTCTGCTTGTTCCGTTTTATTCGCAATGTCGTTTTCCAGATCAACCACACCTCCCGAAATAATGAATTTGATTGCATCGGTGGAAGACATATTGAGATGCGTGATGTTTTCGGCCGGAACCACATACATACATCCCGTAAAGGTGAACGAAAAAGGTATATAAACGGCTATCTTCTTTCCCGAAATACCTATCAGCGATAGCTCTTTGTTGGTAACAAATCCCATTTGCTCGATGCCGGCTTCTTTATTCACCATAACCAGCACAGGTTCGTTGAACTTTTTCTTTTTCCCGACAAATGCACCCAGCAGATCTTTAATAGAAAACACAACTGTTTTCAACAAGGGCATGCGGTTTAAGGTTTTGTTGAAATATGCAACAATAGGCCGGCCAATGATGGTGGAAGCCAGCAAACCTGTAATGGTCACCACAACTAAAATGATAACAATGCCGATTCCGGGTATATTAATGGGCACCAGATTATCGACAAATTTAAAGATCACGTAAAGTATATAGATCGTGATGCTGATGGGCGCTAAAATTATAAGGCCCTGAAAAAAATAATTCAATATCTTTTTTAAAAATGCTTTGCCGTTCATAGCTTTGGGTTTTTCGCAAAATTACGATTTGAGGCTCTATTATGGAATTATTTTTGTAGATTTATGGAAATTTGAAATTAGATCATCTTTATTACTGAAATTAAAATAATCTACTATTATGAAAAAGTCACTATGCGTAATGCTTTTTGCTAGCATTTTATTATCGGTAAATGCTCAGGATAAACCTAAATCTATAAAATCGAAGATCAAAGAGGTTACGGTTTTTTTTAACGGGGCTCAGATCACTCAGTCGGGCGATGTTTCAATTCCCGCCGGACAAAGCACCATTATTTTCGAAAATCTCACACAATATATCAATGCTCAAAGCATACAAGTGAAAGGCGAAGGGAACTTCGATATCCTTTCGGTGGTGCATCAGATCAATTATCTGAAAAGCCAGGAAAAATCGCCCGAAGCCATACGTGTTGAAGATTCTATTCAACTGCTTTCGAAAAACCTGACGGTGCAACAAACCTATCTGAGCGTTTATACGCAGGAAGAAACCATGTTGCTTGCCAATAAAGAACTTGGAGGAACGCAAACCGGTGTAAAAATTATCGATCTGAAAGAAGGTACCGAATATTTCCGCACCCGTTTGATGGATATTAAAACCAACGAGATGAACATACAGGATAAAATAACTGCTATTCAAAAACGCCTGGCAATATTAAACAATCAACTTGCAACACTCAACACTCAGGTAGCTGAACCTACCAGCGAAATTCTGGTTACCGTAAATGCCGATGCTCCGGTAACAGCCAAAATGATATTAAGCTATTATATCACCAATGCCGGTTGGACCCCTACCTACGATCTGCGTGCCGTGGATGTGAAAAGTCCGGTGGAATTGGATTTTCGTGCCAACGTTCATCAAAACACGGGCACCGACTGGAACGGTGTGAAACTAACCTTATCAACCGGGAACCCTATGCAGAATGGTGTGAAACCTGCTTTAAATCCCTGGTATTTATCGTTTATAAATCAAAATAATTTCGTAGGCTACAAAAACGATAAAGCCCCGGTGGCTGCTGCCGAATTTTCATCCGATAGGGGTGAAGCCGGAAAAACGGAAACCAAAACCACGGGGGGCACAACAGCCGATTATACCGTTATGAACGAAAATCAAACCAACATATCATACAATATAAGCATTCCTTATACCATACCTGCCGATGGCAAAGATTATATGGTTGAAATCCGTAAGAACACTTTGAATGCTGCTTACGAATATTATTGCGCTCCCAAGCTCAACAGCGATGTTTTTCTGGTGGCTCATGTAAGCGGATGGGATAAATATAATATTGTTTCGGGCGAAATGAACTTGTTCTTTGAAGGAACTTATGTAGGCAAATCCCATATCGATACCCGTGTCACCACCGATACACTTGATCTTTCGATGGGTGTGGATAAAAGCATAGCCGTCAAACGCGAAAAAGTTCAGGATCTGACCAGCGTAAAAATTATCGGCGCCAACAAAAAAGAAACCTTTACTTATACCATCAGCCTGCGCAACAAAAAATCGCAGGGAATTGCTATATTGGTTGAAGATCAGGTGCCCGTTTCAACAGATAAAGATATCGAAATTGAAGCGCTCGAAACATCCTCGGCCAACTACGACAAAGAATCGGGCAAACTATCGTGGAAATTCCAGATGAAACCTGCCGAAACCAAAACACTTAAACTATCGTGGTCGGTGAAATATCCAAAAGATAAGCAGGTTAATTTGTATTAATATATTGTCAGTAGAGAACGGTGTTAAAGATCGGCTGCTCCTTCAAAGATGGTGCAATAGCTGATTTTTAACATCGTTTTATTTTATCCATTCAAAGGCTTGTGTACATGGGTCGCATTCAAAACCCAATTCTGTGCCAACACAACAGGCTTTGTCGCCTTTTTTAATATGGGTATAGGCCAGATCGAGTTCTTCTGTAACCTTGTTTCCCTTCGTATCGGTGCCTTCAAGCATAACTTTATAAAAATCCTGGTAGCCTGCCGGTTCAAAATACACTTTTTGAACTTTGATAAGTTTTTTAGTATCATTATCGCAGCATGCGCACCACAATATCACTTCCTTTTGTTTGTTTAAAAGTTTGGTTGCTTTCTGAGCCTGTTCTTTGGTAATATAATCCAACTGGTCAGCTTTGCTATAGCTGGTAAAAATTAATATTGAAATTAACAGGATGATCTTTTTCATGGGAGGATAATTTTAGAGAAAATTGTTTGCCTGATTGTCTGATGTTTTATACAAAACTACCAAAATTATTTTGATAAATCACTCCATTTCAGTTAAAAAATTCGGATTTTTTATTTTACAATAAAAGACACAATATTTATCTCGAAAGTCAATGAAGAAGTGTCGAAAACCATTTCCAAACTGTCGAAGGCCATTTCCAAAGTGTCGAAGGTCGTTTCCAAAGTGTCGAAAGTCATTTCCAAAATGTCGAAGGCTATTTCCAAAGTGTCGAAGGTCATTTACAAAGTGTCGAAGGCCATTTCCAAAGTGTCGAAGGTCGTTTACAAAGTGTCGAAGGTCATTTCCAAAGTGTCGAAGGTCAAAAACAAAATGTCGAAGGTCATAAACAAAGTGACAACGCGTTAAAGTACATCACCTTACAAGGATGTAAAAAATCATTATATGCAGCGGAAAATTAAAGCTGATAAGGCCAGATTTCACCATTTTTACCCAAATCCCCTCACAACCTAAACGACTAAACACCTAAACGACTACACGCCCAACCCCCTTTTTACCATTCAAACGCATCCTCGTTCATCCATTTGCCCTGTATTTTCATGATCTGTTCAATAATATCGCGCACGCAGCCATGTCCGCCCTTATAATGCGAAATGTATTTCGAAATAGATTTTATCTCTTCGGCGGCATCTGCAGGGCAAGCCGGTAAGCCTGCCATTTTCATCACGTGATAATCGGGGATATCATCGCCCATATAAAGTACTTGTTCTGCGCGGGCATTCTTTTCTTTCAAATAGTTCTGAAAAGTTTCAATTTTGTTACCAATGCCTATAAAAACATCTGTCATGTTCAAAGTTTCGCAGCGTTTCACAATGCTGTGCGATGTTCCCCCGCTGATGATGGCAACATTATATCCGTTCTTTATGGCCAAATGCAAAGCGTAGCCGTCTCTCACGTATCCGGTGCGCAATTGGTCGCCGTTTTCGGTGGTCAATACAGTACCGTCGGTCAGCACACCATCATAATCAAAAATCAGAGTAGTGATATGCTGGAGAAGTTCTTTATAATTTATCATAAGGTTTTCTGAGTGTTTTGAATATGTTTTGTAAACAATTCGTACAATTCTTTAAATTCGGGCATAGCTTCAAGCATTTTCAACTGAGTTTCGATCACAGTTTTGTCGTTGCGTGCGGCAGGCCCTGTTTGCAGTTGAGCGGGTGAGCTTTTCTGAACTTTTCGGGCTGTTTCCAGTATCAATGGCCGCAGCAGATCGAATGGGATATTATTTTTTTCCAGAATTTTTTCGGCAATGACATAATTCATATTGGTGAAATTGCAGGCAAAAACTGCAGCCAGATGCACAATTTGCCGATCAACAGAATTCATCTCCCGAACATTGTCAGAAATAAGATTCGCCAGTTGTTTTAATGCGGCAAAAGTTTTTTCCGAATTGCCTTCAATGCAAAGAGGAGTCTTTTTAAATTCGCTTATTGCAGTAGCTGAAAAGTTCATCAACGGATAAAACACACCATAATTTTTAAAAATATCCCCTAATACGGACATGTTAATACTCCCGGAAGTATGGGCACAAATTCCCTTGCACCCGGGTAATTCGCTTGCTGTTTTCAGAATAGCTGCATCCGAAATTGAGATCAGATAAAGGTCTGCATTACGTGGGAGTCTGGTGAGGCTATCTGTGTGAGGAGCGCCTATTTTTTCGGCAAGTTTTCGGGCGTGCGATTCACGCCGGCTATAAATATATTGAATATTCAACCCGGCATTTTTAAAAGCAAAAGCCAAATTTGTTGCCAGATTGCCCGAACCGATAAGTACAATGTTTTGTATGTTCATTATTTGATGAGATCAGTACAAAATATTAAATTTCGTGGTGTCGAAGGCATTGCAATAATGTGTTAAGGTATGCTGAACCGTGCCTCCTCCTTTTGTCACGTTGTAGGTAACCGTAACATTTTGATTTCCGTAGGTCCTGCAAACTATTGTATCCGTATAATACAAACCCAAACCCTGATAGGTGGTATTATCACAACATTCGTAGCAACTCACCCATCCAGCACTAAAACTGTAAGCAATATGGTCGTTGGTATCGGAAGGGTAAAAGTTTTGAACGTTCATTTTTATAAAAGATTCCGGGTAGATATCATAAACAGGCGAAAATGTTGTTCCTGCAATAATATCTGAAGTAGTCAGGTCAATAATTTGTCCGAAATAATGATCTTTTGCAATTGTAATTTCATATCCTGCAACTTTTTCTTCTTTGAAATCAAAAATAAAAGTTCCCGAACCGTCGGTTGTGGTGGTAGCTATATTATCGTATCCCGAGCTAAAAATCCCACCGCTGCTAAGTTTGCTCGCAGCAATAGTAACGCTTGCCCCGGCAATATATTCCTGAGTATTGGGGTCGTATACCTTACCCTCAATATGAATGGCGTTTTTTTTGTCTTTATTGCAGGCTGTAAAAATAAATACGGCAGCAATAAACACCAATCCGAACCTTTGTAATATAGAATTCATGTGTTATAAAATTCTCTACTAAAGTACGAATTAATAGGACAATTATTGCAGCCGTATTAAAAAATCTTTCTTAAAGTACAAACGAAATTAATCTTTGCACGTGTTGATGCACTCAACCATTTTTGCCAGAGCCACATCTTTAATGGAGTAAAAAGTGTTTTTTCCGGCTCTGCGCGATTGCAATACACCATGGGTTTTCATCATATTCAGATGGTTTGATGCAGCAGCTTGCTCAATATTTAATTTTTCATAAATTTGAGTAACATTCAACTGCTTGTTGGCTTCGAGCAATTCAATAATTGCAATTCTCATCGGATGAGCGATAATTCTCAGACGGCTGGCGGCAGCGTCTAATTTGTCTACATCAATTTTGCTGCTTAGTGACATAATTTTAAATTTATTTGTTTAACACAAAGATAAAATAAAATTTATTGAAAAAAACAAAAAACGAAATATTTTTTAATTATTTTATTCGAATGAAAATTAAAAAAACATGTTCTAAAAGTACTATGAACAGGTAAACATGCACGTATCTAGGTATAGCAAAGTGTCATATTCATGACAGGCAAAAGACATGCATCTTTCAGAGAAAAATTATTGAATAGTCCTAATAAAATCAAGATAAAACGATAAGGATTCTTTAATATTAGAATTCCCGTAGTAACTCACAAAATAAATTTTAAATTTGTGCCTTCAACTGACATGGATATTATTTTTTATATAAGTCTCAAAACAAAATGAAAGTTTCAGGTTTTACTTTTGTCCGAAATGGTGTTAAATTCGATTATCCGTTTATAGAAAGTATACGATCTGTTTTGCCCGTTTGCGACGAATTGATTGTTGCCGTAGGAAATTCGGATGACGATACTCTTGAGCGTATTAAAAAAATAAACGATCCGAAGATCAAGATCATAGAAACTGTTTGGGACGATACATTGCGTGAAGGCGGTATGGTCTTGGCCGATGAAACCAATAAGGCACTTGACGCCATTTCGTCCGATAGCGACTGGGCTTTTTATGCTCAGGCCGATGAGGTTTTTCATGAAAAAGATATGGAGGCAATTCGGCAGGCCATGCTGGAATATAAGGATGATCTGAGAATTGAGGGATTGTTGTTTCAACATATTAATTTCTTTGGTTCGTATGATTATATTGCAGATTCTCATAAATGGGTCAAGGATGAAATTCGTGTGATCAGAAATAACAAGAACATTCGTTCATGGAAAGATGCAATGAGTTTCAGAAAAGGCGGCAAGGTATTGCATGTAAAAAAAATTGATGCTACCATTTATCACTACGGTTGGGTTAAAGATCCGCGAACTCAGATGGCAAAACGCAAAGAGTTCGAAAAACTTTGGCACGACGACGAGTGGGTTGAAAAAAACATTGCTGTTGCAGACGAGTTTGATTATCAAAACATAGATGTTTTGTCGGAGTTCAAAGGCACGCATCCTGCAGTAATGCACGAAAGGATTCAGAGAGCAAACTGGAAGTTCTCATTCGATCCGGTGAAAGCCCTAAAAGTATCATCCCGAATCCGTTTTCTGAATTTCGTTTATAGAAATACGGGGTGGAATATCGGTAAATTTAAAAATTATAAAAAACTTTGATCATTCATCTTTCCAGTCACCATTTTCTTTGATCAGTTTTATCAGTTCTTCCAATGCAATAGCTTCATCGATGTTTTTGCGGATCAGTTTTTTTCCTTTATACAGATTGATTTTATTAGGTTGTGAACCCACATAACCATAATCGGCATCGGCCATTTCGCCGGGCCCGTTGACAATACACCCCATTACACCTATTTTCAAATTCTTCAAATGCGAAAGTTTTAAGGATATCTTTTCCAAAGTTCCTTCAACATCATAAGAAGTTCTACCGCAAGTGGGGCAGGCAATAAATTCGGCCTTAAATCGTCTCAACCCCATTGCCTGCAATATTGAAAACATGAGTTTTGTTGTCTGTGTCTGATGGTGGATGGTATCAATACAAATGCCGTTCAGCATTCCATCAATAAGAAAGAAAGCATATTCTGCTGAAGCTGCAACTTGTATTTCATTGGCATTATAATGGTTGTATTTTTTATAAAGAACAATAGGCTGTTTATTCCCGCTTTTTTTTAAGTCAAAAAGTTTTTTCCGTGCAAGTCTTAAATCGCTGCAGAGACTGATATTATATGCAATCACAGCAGTATTATCCTGTTGTAGATTGATGGGATCGGGATCAGATGCATCAACACGTATAATATCAGAAGCATCTGTACTATTGAATTTTTTAATATTGTGTTGCTGTATATCGTAATAATAATCCGGTAAATGTACTTTTTCAGAATTGATATCCGATTCGGTTGTGATAACGGCAGGAGAATAATCACTCCCAATGCCATCAATATTCAGAGGTTCTACTTTCGTAAAACTATATCCTCTATAGAATGAATCAGCCCGATTATTTCGGTACTTAACAAACTCCTGACATAACTGTTTGGCAACAGGAATTTCGTGCACCGGATTTTCGGTAAGCGAAACCCGAATGGTATCTCCGATACCTTCCATTAATAGCTCACCAATTCCGGTTACTGATTTTATTCGTGCATCTATCCCTGCTCCGGCTTCGGTAACTCCAAGATGAAGAGGATAATTGTAGCTGCTTTCTATCATTTTTGCAGCTAAAAGGCGATAAGAATAGATCATTGTTTTCACATTGCTTGACTTCATAGAGAGTACTAAATTGTGAAAACCATGATCAACAAATAATTTGATAAACTCCATGGCTGAAACTACCATACCTTCCGGTGTATCACCATAACGTTCAGTGATACGTTCAGAAAGCGATCCGTGATTAACACCGATGCGGATGGCTGTCCCATATTCTTTACATATAGCGATCAGCGGAGCTAACCTTGAATTTATCTTTTCAAGTTCTTGCTGGTACTTTTTTTTAGTATATTTTTTTGTTTTGGAGGCTGACGATCTTTTATCAACATAATTCCCGGGATTGATCCGTACTTTATTTACGATACGTGCTGCAATTTCGGCAGCTTCGGGTTGAAAATGTATATCTGCAATTAATGGAACCGAACATCCTTTTAGCAACAATTCATCCTTTATTTTTTGCAAATTCTCAGCTTCAGTTTTGTTGCGGGCGGTTATCCGAACCAATTCGCATCCGGCATCAACAAGTTCCATCACTTGTTTAACCGTTGACAAAGTATCCATTGTATTGGTATTTGTCATCGATTGTATTCGCACGGGATTTGTGCCACCCAGTGCCAGATTTCCAATATGTATTTCGCGGGTCAGCAAATGTTTTATTTATTAATGTTGTTCAATGTATATGTCAAGTTCTTTATGCCATTCATCGGGTTCATAAGTTTGAGGTTGTGTTTCTTCACCAAATAAAAGATCTAAAAGATGGTGCGGCTTTTTTCCGCCGATATAAATAGATTTTATACACGAAATACAATAAACCACAACCTCTTTAACAGGCATCTCGGCTGTGCGTTTGATCATTTGTTCTTTAACCTTTTCAGTTGGTATCAACCCATAGAAACTATCTCCGCAGCAATTACTTTTCGTGCGCGTATTTTTTGGTTCAACAACAGTAATATTCATCTTTTGTAATACCGTTCTGATTGCAGTCTGAACCTTTTCCTGTTCACGTGTAGGACAAGCATCCAGGATCGTCATGATCTGTTCATGATAATCAGGAAATGCTATGATATCGTTTTTAGCTAAAATTTCCCATAATGATATGGTTGAAGAGTCCTTATAATCGTTTGCAAATCTCTTATTGCAACCTGGACATATGTTGATGATCAGAGTTTCTCCGGTTAATTGTGGGTCGTGTTTGCAACAGGTCTCTAATAATTCTATTTTGCCTAATTTTTCATTCAAAAGAATAAATAATTTTTCCGCTAATTGTTGCTTATATAACATAAGTGCACATCCCGGTGCGAACATCATTTTAGTAAAAGTATCGTCTTTTATCGTCATTATTGGGATAGTTTATTTCTTGTCAAATTTACAAATTATTCTTTCAATGCTTATTCTGATTTACTTTAATTATTGCTATAAAGACAATTTTGATTATTGCTGAATTCATTAGGAGGTGACAAAACAAAAAAGACCTCCAAAATGGAAGTCTTTTTTGTTTCATTATTTCTATAGTAAGTAATTCTGTCAATAAGAAATTTGTCTATTAAGACTTAATTTATGACAATAAATTAGTACATCAATTGCTTTTTACTCGAATTTTGCCATCCGGCATCACTTTTATATTCCGAAAAGTAGATAACAAGATCGGCATCGCTTTTATAATCGCAAAAATAAATGGTTACATTGGCATCGCTTTTATAATTGCAAAAATACCATAAGCCGTCATTTCCTGTAGCATCGCTTGAATAAGAACATTTATAAACTACCAGGTCTGCATCGCTTTTGTATTGCGCAACGTAAACTTTTACTTTTGCATCGCTCTTATATTCGCATGAATATACTTTTTGAGCATTGGCTGCATTAACTCCTATCAGGATTGCAACTAAAAACAAACTGATTTTTACTAATTTTTTCATGGTGATTGATTTTGGATTAATACTGTGTAAATTATTATTTTGAAATTTTATTATAGTTTTATCAATTTATACGAAAAATTTTCCATAATCGGGTTGGCTAAAAGTTCCTGACATGCTTTATCAATTTTTGTGCCAGCAGTTTTTTCATTAGTTGCTTCAATATCAACTGCAATATGTTTCCCGATTCTTACATCAACTATTTCGGGTATTCCTATATTTTTCAAACTCGATGTAACGGCTTTTCCTTGTGGATCGAGCAGCTCTTTCAGCGGCATAATATCAATTTCGGCTCTGAATTTCATGTTTTTTTAATTTATTTTTATGAATTTGATCGGTTAATGAGAGAACAATATACAAAATTATAACAAAAGGGATAGCAACAAAATAAAATAATGAAATTAATACTACCGAAATAATAATAAAAATATACCGCATTCGGTTTTCACTCCATCCGAACGATCTGAATTTCATAGCAAACAACTGAAGATTAGAAACCAAAAGGTACGATAAAGTTATTGTTGCTGCAATAAGTACAAAAGGATTGGTCACGAAAAAAAACAGATAATCGTTCCAGGGGAATAAAGGCGATTCCAGCTTGCGTGATACAAGTGGAAGAATGGAAATAATAACAAGCGCATTTGCCGGAGTCGGCAACCCGATAAAATGGTCCGTCTGCCTTTCGTCAATATTAAATTTGGCTAAACGCCATGCTGAAAAAACAGGTATAATGAATGCTAAAAATGGAGTATAAACTGGCAAGTCAAAATGCCACACTTTCAAACTTAATGTCAGCAATTGAAACATAGCTACCCCGGGAACAACTCCAAAAGAAACAACATCCGATAACGAATCAAGCTGTTTCCCGATTTCTGATTTAACATGCAACAAACGCGCAACAAATCCGTCAGCAAAATCAAAAACAGCGGCAGCTAGCACCAAGTAAACCCCTGTCATAAAATCTCCCCGGAATAAAAAATAAATTGCAATACAACCGCAAAGCAGATTAAGACAAGTGATATAATTGGCAATATTTTTTCGGATCATTATTATGAGTTCAATTAGCAAAAATAATTATTAAACTTACACTTTGGCAAATACATTTCACTTATTTTTGTTCAAAAATAATAAAGATGAGAAATACAATTGTGTTGTTTTCAATTCTGATCGGTGTTGTGTTGGCCTCTTGTTCAGGTCGGAATACACATAAAACACAGCAAGAAGAAACTTTGATCCCCGGAAAAGTAATTCCAAAAGTATCGTGTAAAAAAGATATTACTCAATCGTATGCACTTTATCTACCTTCGGGATATTCTGATAAGAAAATGTTTCCTGTGATCATTGCATTCGATGCTCATGGCACAGGATTGAACCCGGTTGAATTGTTTAAAGAACAAGCTGAGAAATACGGATATATTCTGGTAGGGTCAAACGTTTCTAAAAATGGTATGTCATGGGATGCAACCGCGGCACATTATGATCTGTTACTTGCCGACATTCTTGAACGATTTGGTATTGATAAAAGCCGTATCAATACTTGCGGCTTTTCAGGGGGAAGCAGAGTGGCAAGCACACTGGCAATCACAAAAGGTGGAATTGCCGGAGTTATTGGATGTTCAGCAGGTTTCCCCCCGGTTAAGGATGCAATAAAATATAAGTTCGATTATTTTGGTTATGCCGGCAACGATGATATGAACTATGCCGAAATGGTGAACTTGGATCATGCTCTGGATAACAGTCTTTTTCGTCATCAGTTGGTAATCTTTAATGGAACACACGGTTGGCCTCCAAAAGAAAATATTGCTGAATCGATCATCTGGACCGAATTGAATGCTATGAAAGATAAGAAAAAAGCTATTGATCCGGATTTTGTTAAAATTCAACTATCCGATTTTGACAATAAACTAACCGAAATTCAAAAAAAAGGAAATAAGTACGAAGAGTACCTGATAACAAAAAAGATCGTCAATTATTTTAAAGACCTCACCGATACCAAGAAATATGAAGCCCAACTGGCTATTCTCAGTCAAAATGCAAGCGTGAAAAAGAGTATACAGGATGAAGCCGATTCCGAGAAAAAAGAAATGATGTATCAGCAACAATATGTTCAGAAGTTATCAACTGAAAATGCTGCATGGTGGAAGAACGAAATATCAAAATTGAATAATTATATTGCCAAGTCAACGAACGAAACCGAAAAACATGTGGTAAAACGTGTTCTCGAGTATTTAAGTTTGGCTGCATTTTCAACCTGCAATTCCTTATACACTCAAAACAACCTGACAGAAGCAGAGCATTACATTGAATTGTATGCAATCATCGATTCTGACAATCCTGAACCCGAATTTATGTTTGCTCAGGTCTATGCCCGCAAAAAAGATTCGGATAAAGCCATGGAGCATCTGAATAAAGCTGCTGAATTGGGATTTAATGATAAATCGCGCATCGAGAACGATACGATATTTTTTAAATACAATCCCGACAAACGTTTTGTTGAGGCAATGGATATTATTAATAAGAATCAGGCTAAAAACAAATGATCTTTTGCGAATCTTTAAAACCAGGCGTTCCGAAACGTACGTTGCTTGCAATTGCCGGTATTATTTGGACTTTTGCCGGCAGTATGTTGCTTTGGCGTGGTTTTTCCGGTTTGATCGATGCTCATGCCTTATTGTGGAGAGATTTACCCATAAGTTTAGCAGGAGGTATCATTTTCTTTCTATTCCTGTTTTCAAGAATTTCACGAAAGCATGTTCGGCGTATCATAGGTTTAAAACCCGAAAAACCATGCATGTTCTCATTTTTTAATATAAAAAGCTACATATTAATGACGGTAATGATGACAGGCGGAATTCTACTTCGTAAATTCAATGTTGTGGATCATGAAATACTTTATTCTTTTTATGCTTGCATGGGGATACCGTTGTTATGTTCATCGGTAAGATTTTATTATAATTGGTTTATATACCAAAAAACAAAAGATATTTATGGAAAAGATCAGGTTTGAAGTTTGTGCTAATTCACTACAATCGGCATTAGCTGCCCAAAAAGGAGGCGCCGACCGCATTGAATTATGTTCACAACTTAAAGTGGGCGGAGTTACACCATCAGCGGCGACAATTAAAATGACGATCGAACGCTTGCGTATTCCGGTATTTATTCTCATACGTCCGCGTAGTGGTGATTTTTTTTACGACGATTTTGATATGTCGGTTATGAAGGAAGATATTGAAATTGCAAAAAAATATGGTGCTGCAGGTGTTGTTTTTGGTGTTCTGTTAGCCGATGGTAACATAGATGTTAAACGTACCTCCGAATTGGTAAAAGTTGCCCGGCCCATGCAAGTAAATTTTCATCGTGCTTTCGATCGTGCCCGAAGCCCTTTGTCAGCTCTCGAAGATGTTATCAAAACCGGTGCCGACAGAATTCTTACTTCAGGTCAGGCAAAATCGGCGTCTTCCGGAAAAACCTTGCTGAAAAGTTTGGTTGAAAAAGCTTCAGATAGAATAATCATTATCGCAGCTTCAGGCATCACTCCAGAAAATGTTTCTGAACTAATTAATTCCACCGGAGTAAGAGAAGTGCATGCCTCATGTTCTGTTAAACAGAAAAGCGAGATGGAATGGGGTACCGAAATAGATACAGGCAAGATTACTACAGTTACCGATGCTAAAGTGGTTAGTAAATTGGCCAACGTTCTTATTAATTATCCTGACGCGATATGACAAAAAAAATTCTTGCCATCCTGTTTTTATTGTTGAGTTTTCAATTAAAAGCACAGGACCGGACAAAACATTTCATTACCGACGCAGCTTACCGCGAACAAGTGAATAATGCTTATACTCAAATAAAGAACGTAGCAAACGACAGAACAGCTCAGTTGTTCACTGTTTTTTCAGGCAAACTGAGTTTGGAAGAGGAAGAAGCCCTGAAGTTTTTATATGCCTATATGCCTTTAAGCGATCTGGCCGATTATAACGGTGATTTTTTCCTGAAACAGGTTCGAACCGCATTGTTGGCCCGCCAAACATTTAGTTGGGGAAAAACTATTCCAGAGGATATATTCAGACATTTCGTTTTGCCTTATCGTATCAACAACGAAAACCTTGATTCATCGAGGATGGTCTTTTTTAACGAACTCAAAGACCGTATTAAAAACCTGTCCATGCACGATGCTGCTCTGGAAGTAAATCATTGGTGTCACGAAAAAGTTACATATAAAGCTTCCGACGAGCGTACCAGCGCTCCCTTAAGTACTGTCAGAAATGCTTATGGGCGTTGCGGCGAAGAGTCTACTTTCACGGTCACCGCTCTCCGTTCGGTTGGTATTCCTGCCCGTCAGGTTTATACGCCACGTTGGGCTCATTGCGACGATAATCATGCCTGGGTTGAAGTTTGGATTGATGGTAAATGGCATTTCATGGGTGCCTGCGAACCCGAATCCGATCTCGACATCGCTTGGTTTGCTGCTCCCGTTCTTCGGGCCATGCTTTGCAATACAACTGTTTTTGGTGCTTATAAAGGTCCCGACGAACAATTAAAGTCAGCCGAAAACTTCACCCAAATAAATCTGATAGCAAATTATGCGCCTTCAAAAACCCTGTTCGTAAAAACGATCGATAAGAACAAAAAGCCTGTTACCAATGCTTTTGTTGAATTTCAGTTGTATAATTATGCTGAGTTTTATCCTTTGGCAAAAAAGAAAAGCGACAGCCACGGACTATCTTCTCTGATAACAGGTTTAGGCGATCTGATGATTTGGGCGTATTCGGGCGATCAGTTCGGGTATCAAAAAGTTACGGTCGAAAAAACCGATACGGCCATCATCGTCATCGATCAGTTTCCTGCCGGCGAAGGCTCTCAAAACTTAAGCTTTGTTCCCCCGGTTGAACGTCAGCCAAAAATTCCTGCCGAAAAAGACAAAGCTCAAAATGATCAGAAACTTAAGAACGAGGATAATATTCGTGCAAGTTACGAAGCTACCTTCATCGATTCGGTTAATTCATGCCTCATCGCGCCAAAAGCAGGTCTGAATTCCGATTCGGTTTGGATGTATCTGAAACTTAGTAGGGGTAATTGGCCCGAAATAAAGAGTTTTATTACTTCGGGCGCTCAGTTCAACAAGACCTTTATGTTTAATATTCTGTCCGATATTTCTCAAAAAGATCTCCACGATACGCCTTCCGGAATTTTATTGGATCATCTCCAAAATTCAAAAACCGATTTTATGATTTCCGATAAAATTCCCGTCGAAGTTTTCTATAAATATGTTTTGAACCCAAGGATCGCCGGTGAGATACTGAGTCCTTACAAAAGTTTCCTGCAGCAGCAATACGATAAAGATTTTATTGCAAAAACTCGTAAAGATCCCTCCTCGCTCATTAAATATATCAACGAAACCATTAAAATTTCACCCGACGGCAATTATTCGCGAAACCCCCTAACACCCGTTGGCACATTCAATCTGAAATATGCCGACCCAATTTCGCGCGATATTTTCTTCGTTGCTCTGTGCCGCAGTTTTGGTATTCCCGCTCAGGTCGATCCGGCTACAAAAGTGCCCTCATATTATAAGAACAGCGAATGGCACGAGGTGTATTTCGACAAGCACGAAATCAATACTGCTCCCAAAGGCACTTTGCTTATTGATATCCCTTCAAAACTTGATTTCACTCCCGAATATTACACGCATTTCACCATCGAAAAATTCTCCGAAGGCGTTTATCGCTCCCTCGATTATGAAGAAAGCAATGTTTTCGATAATTTTCCGGCTAAACTTTCGCTCGATACCGGAAGTTATATGATAGTTACGGGTATTCGCAATAACGATGGTTCGGTCAACACCCGTCTTGCTTTTTTCAGATTGGCTGCGCAACAGGAAAAAAAGATCACGCTCGGGTTCATCACTCAGGATCTTGCTCCTGAATCAGTAGGTAACTTCAATTTATCCGAAACCTTCCAAAACCTGAAAACCAAAAACAAAGAAACCTTCAATTCGTTCATCAATAATAAAGGTTTGGTGCTCGCCTGGATCGACCCCGACCGCGAACCTACCAAGCATACCATGGTCGATTTTCAGCAACTAAAAGCATCCTTCGAGAAATGGGCAGGTGGAATAGTGTTCCTCATCCCCGCTTCAAAAAACTCCGCGAACTTCTCCAATACTACATTTTCGGGTCTTCCTCAGCAAAGCGTTTTCGGAATCGACAACGACGATCTTCTTTCCCGTATCGAAAAACTAGTATCTCAAAAATTCAACAACAATTTCCCCGTGTTTTTATTGATCGACAAATCAGGCAACATCCTCGACATTTCTTCGGGCTACAAGATCGGCAGGGGAGAGCAGATCGTGAAAATGCTTAAGTATCTGAAGTAGGGCATTTTGTTTTTTTGTTTACTTTCTGTCAAAAATAGTATTTTTGCAAATTATTCATTTAACCCTTATTATGATGATGAAAAAATTTTTGCTTTTATTATTGGTGATTTTGCCCTTTGTTTCGATGGCACAAGACCAACAACCTGCTTTTGGAATAAAGTTTTCGGGATACGTTAAGAACGATTTTTTCTTCGATACTCATACCACCGTCAACCTTCGTGAGGGCGAATTTTATTTATACCCCGAAAATGTTAAACGGGATAAAGATAATGTCGACATAAATGCTCATTCAAGTTTCAATATATTAGCCATACAGTCGCGTTTGCGCGGCGACATTTTTGGCCCCGATGCCTTTGGCGCTAAAACCTCGGGTGTTATCGAAGGCGAATTTTTCGGTACTCAGGATGCCAATTCCAATGGGTTCCGCCTGAGACATGCTTTCGTAAAACTTTCGTGGCCCACCACCGATATCATTATTGGCCAAACCTGGCACGGCATGTTTGTCGAAGGGTGTTTCCCCGAAATTATGGCGATCAACACCGGCGCACCATTTCAACCCTTTTCGCGCAACCCTCAAATTAAAGTTGTGCAAAGTCTCAAAGACTTCAAATTTATGTTGTCGCTCATGTCGCAGCGCGATTTCACAAGCTGGGGTGGTTCAGGTGCTCTCCGCAATTCAACCTTGCCCGAAGTAAATCTGAGGATACAATACCAGCATTTCAACGAGGATAAAACCCGCGAAATATTTTTTGGTGCCGGTGCCGATTACAAAATATTGGTGCCACGCCTGGTAACCGACAGCAACTATGCCACCAATTCGAACATGAGCAACTATGCTTTCATGGCATTTTTTAAATATCGCTGCAAAAGCATTACGCTGAAACTCGAGGGAACCTACGGACAAAATCTCTACGATCAGGTGATGATTGGTGGCTATGCTTATAAATACACAACCGATAGCACAACCATTGCCCGCGGCGATTTTTCGTACACGCCCATCAATACACTTGCTGCATGGGCCGATATTGCAACCAACGGTTCAAAATTTCAGTTCGGTATTTTTGGCGGATACACCAAAAACCTGGGTTCGTACAGCAACATTTTAAACTGGACCAGCGAATCGTCCTTTTTCTCGCGCGGACAAAACATCGATTATGTTTATCGTATTTCGCCCAGGGTAGTATTTATCTCAGGCAAAGTTAAAATGGGTATCGAAGGCGACTACACCGTGGCAGGCTACGGCTCTTCCGTCAACAGTTTGGGCGAAGTGCAAAACGTGAAACCCGTCAGCAACATCCGTCTGATGTATTCCGTTTTCTACTACTTCTAAGAAGAAGGTATTTGGTATTTGGTATCTGGTATTGGGTAACTGGTATCTGGTAACTATTATCTATTCACTAATCTCTCCCCATTCTTTATAGAATTGCTTCAGGAACGCGGTCATAAAATCGTGGCGTTCTGCGGCAATTTCTTTTGCGGTGGTGGTGTTCAGTTTATCTTTCAGCAGCAGCAATTTCTCATAAAAATGATTGATGGTGTGCGACTGATTCTTTTTGTAGGCATCAAAATCGGTGTGAAAAACGGGTTTAACCTCCGGATTATAAATTTCTCTGTTTCTCGAGCCTCCGTAGGCAAACGTTCGTGCAATGCCTATAGCGCCGATGGCATCCAGCCGGTCGGCATCCTGAACCACTTTGGCCTCGATAGTTGCAGCCCGGTTCTCTTCTCCTGCGCCTTTAAACGAAACCTGCTCGATAATAGCTGTGATTTTTTCAACCGTTTCGGGCTGCAGTTCACATTTCAGCAGCCATTGTTTTGCTTTGCCCGATTCGGCATTGGCTAATTTCCAGTCGTCAACATCGTGCAGCAGCGCTGCCATTTCAACCAAAAACATATCGCCTCCTTCCGTTCGTGCCAGATGCAGCGCCATATTCCGCACCCTGAACACGTGCCACCAATCGTGTCCCGACGCTTCTCCTGCCGATTCCCTTTTCACGAACTCGGCCGTTTCCGCCACAATTTTTTGTTCACTATCTGTTAAAATTCCGTCCACCGATTCACTCATTAAATAAGATTATGCCATTATCAACACAAATATACTAAAACCCAACCAAAAACCATAACTTCCTTCTTCCAATTATACATTCTTCATTCTGACTCCTGAATTCTGAAATCCAAATTCCCGACCAATCAAAACTTGTACGCCTTTTGGCGGATTAATTTTCCTCCGTGTTCCTCCGTGTTCTTGGTGTCTCTGTGGTTTTCTAACTCCCAACTCTAGTTACTCTAGCTCACTCTAGTCACTTCTATTAATCCATTCTTATTTCTGAATTCTGACTTCCAAACTCTCTGTCAAAATGTCATAAATTCACCCTCACCCCATCAAAAAACCAAACCACCTTCCTCACACCCCAAAATTCCCTTAAGGAAGCACTTTTTTCCACTAAAACTATCAATATACTGATATACAAAGCGTTTACACGAAATCGGAGGGTATTTACATAAAAGAAATTAAGCTGCGAGCAAAATCGGAACCCGGTTACACGAAATCGGAACCCGTTTACAAGAGCGCGGAAGCTCGGCGCGTAAAATCGGAAGCCATTTACATGAATTTTTTACCGCTTACATGAAATCGGAAGCCATTTACACGAGTTCGGAAGCCTCTTTACATTGTCGAAATCAGACATTTTGTCAAAAACCCCCTAAAAACCCCCTATAAATAAAGCCTATGGCTAAATCAATTTCCAACCTGCTCATCCCATTTGGCTTTTTTAATTGTTTCGAAGAAACAACGTGCGTTGGCCTGTCCAAACGGCGGGCCGGCGTTGGCTGTGGATGAAAAAAATACTAGAAAATCGTAAAAGCCTGCCCGACTTTTGGCGGGGCGTTTACGTTTCCGCCCTTAGGCGGACTACTTTTACTGATTTTCTTATTTTTTTCAGAGCGCGTGGAAGCTTCGTTTGGACTGTTCTTTTCTTTGGTTCGTTTCTTTTTAACAAGAAAAAGAAGTGAACGAAGCTAAATTAACAAGTAATTAGAATGAACAACCCTTCTGAATTCTAAACTTTAGGCACTTACCTACTTCATCAGGCTCTCAACCTTCTTATACAGATCGTCGCCGCGCAGGCCCTTGGCAATAATTTTTCCTTCCTTATCCAGCAGCAGGGTATACGGAATCCCGCTGATATTAAACAACGGCACCACCATCGATTTCCAGTATTTCAAATCGCTCACCTGGGTCCAGGGAAGAGGTTTGGTTCTGAGGGCACGTGTCCACGAAGCCTTATCCTTGTCGAGCGAAACCCCGAGTATCTCAAATCCTTTCGAATGAAAATCAGCGTAAAGCTTTTGCACGTTCGGCACTTCTTTTATACACGGTCCGCACCACGAAGCCCAAAAATCCACCAGCAGATATTTACCTTTAAACGAGCTCAAACTCACGTTCACCCCGTTCGTATCGGGCAGCGTAAAATCGGGAGCAACCGAACCTAAGCGTGTTTTCTTCGAAGCTTCTATTTGCATCGTAAAATTATTCACGTAAAAGTTTTCAGGATATCGTTTCATCATCACCGAATCGGCTTTGCTGTATAGATCAATATTTTCATCCACTTTCAAATTATCCTGAATGAACAAAATTGCCAGCGACCCCAAATTCTTTTCAACAAACTCGCTCAGCGCAACAGTGAGTTTTTTATTTATTTTATCATAAGCTGCCGAATAAACCTTTTGCAACGAATCATACTTTGGGTTTGCCATATTCTGATACGAAGCATTGCTGATACTGTCTAATTTTGCTTTAGTAGTTGTTATCAACTTCTGATTTTTAAAAACTTGCTCCGTTTGTTCCGATCCCTTAACCATAAGTTGATTCATAAAATCCTTCACATCGGTCGATATCTCCACATTTTCTCCAGCCTGAAAAATACACATAACGAAAGTGCTGTTATCAAACTGCAATCGGTAAAAATCAGTAGCTTTCAGTTCAAGGTTATACGTAAAATTTCCGTCCTTATCGATTGGAATAATGGCAACCTGATTCATTTCCTTACCGATCTGAAATAGCGTAGCAGAAGTATACGTATTGTTTTTCAACGTTCCTTTAATACTTACCTCATTCTTAAGCTGAGAAAAAGCCGGAACAAAGGAAGTTGCCAACAAGAAACAGAATGTTGCAAAAAAGATCTTTTTATAAGGTATCATAGAATAAAAATTTTTAAAAATGAGAGACATCCGGGAATAATATTAAGTAAGTTTCTTCAAAAACGATAACTGGTTAAATAAAAAAAAATCAAAAACCCGGGTAAAGGATTTTTGATTTTTTCATAAACACAATAAATATTAATTCAGACCGAGTTCTTTTTTAACCATCGGCATAATATCTTCAGTAGGATCTGTGTATAAAAGCACACCCAGTCCGGCATCGAAGATATATGTGTATTGATTATCCTTGGCAACTTTTTCAATAGCTGCTTTAGCTTTATCGATAATTGGTTTCAAGAGTTCATTTTGTTTCTTTTCCAGATCGTCCTGTGCTGATTTCTGAAAATCTTCAATACGTGCCTGAATATCCTGAAGTTCTTTCTGGCGTGTTTGTTTAATCAGGTCAGTCATATCTTTTTCGTTTGCCAAATAATCCTGATATTTGGTTTCGAGTTCGCCTTGCATTCCTTTAACCTGAGTTTCCAGAGTTTTTGAATATGCTTGAATTTTAGCCATAGCTGAATCTCTGCCCGGCATTAGTTTTAATAATTCGTTTGAGTCAATGTGACCGAATTTTTGTTTTTTCTGCGCGTAAGAACTAACCGTAAATCCTACTAAAGCTAAAATAATTAATACTCTTGTTACTTTTTTCATATAGATATTAAGTTGTTAATGATTTAAATTTTGTGCAAACCTACATAAATTTTTTAAGACAAGCATCCTTAGAACGAAAATTTATCACTGTTATTATAGAATATCAACTGAATAATAAATTTTTAAGTTAATGATTACTCTTGATCTTTATTATTTGTTTTTTCTTTGTCCTTTTCTTTATCCTTATCACTATCCTTATCATTTTTAGTTTTAATTGCTCCCGGTTTATACCCAAGTTTATTTAAAACATCGTCGCTTTTATCGAATTTTGAATTGGCATATAAAAGTGTAAGGCTTCCTGATTTATCAAAAATAAAAGCCAAGCCACCTGCAGTTGCGATTTCTTCAATAGCTTCATACACCTTATCCTGAATAGGTTTTATTAATTCCTGACGTTTTTTAAACAGATCGCCGTCTTTTCCAAATCTTTTTTTCTGCAGATCTTTTGCTTCTTTTTCTTTGGCAACAATTTCATCCTGACGTTTTTTCTTTATATCATCAGGTAACAGAACAGCTTCTGCCTGAAAATCTTTATAGAGTTTATCAACGGCTGCAAACTTTGTTTCAATTTCCTTTTGCCAATCAAGAGAGAGTTTATCCAAAAGATCTTGAGCATCGCGATATTCCGACATATTTTCTAAAATATATTCCGAATCCACAAATCCAAATTTTTGTGCTTTCGCATGAAAAGCAAACAAAGGAACGAGAAATAATAAAACGAATAACTTTTTCATAGGTACCTCCAATTATTTTTTAATTTATTTTAGTCGATAGATTGATTTATTGAGAAATGGAACTGACTTCCTCCTTTTGCACCACTTGGTAATTTATCAAATCCATATCCCCAGTCAAGGCCCAGAAGCCCAAACATAGGTAAAAACACTCTAACCCCAACGCCTGCCGAACGATAAACGTCAAACGGATTGAATGCTTTAAAATTTGACCAACAATTTCCGCCTTCAGCAAAACTCAAAACATAAACTGTTGCCGATGGATTAAGTGAAATAGGATAGCGTAGTTCCAAAGAAAATTTATCAAAGACCGCGCCTCCGATAAGGTTTCCGGATGCATCTTCAGGTGTAAGTGAATTGTTTGAATATCCTCTGAGAGCGATAATTTCTCTTCCATCAAGAGAAAATCCTGATAGTCCATCACCGCCTAAGTAAAAACGTTCAAATGGCGGGATCCCTATATTTTTATTATATGAGCCCAAGAAACCAAATTTTGATCGGGTGCTGAGAACCAAATTTCCTGATATTTTGGTATAAATAGCCGTAGTAAATTTCCATTTATGATATTCTATCCACTGAAATTTTTGTTCATCTGAAAGTTTTGAATAATCTTCGTTTTTAAATAACGAAAATGGTGGTGTTAATTGCAACATTAGCGAAAATTCAGAACCTGAACGCGGATAAATAGGTTGATCGATAGAATTTCGTGAAAAAGTAACCGAATAATTTATATTGTTTGAAGTGCCATTAGTAAAAGTGAAAGTAGAAACATAATTATTTAAGCTGTAATGTTGATAACCTATTTCATTATAAAATGTAAAAAAATCATCTGGCCATTTCAAACGGGAGCCTAATCCAACTGATGCTCCAATTATGCCTATTGCTTGACGGCTTGCATTGCTTTTTTTCAATCCATTGGTTTGCGAAGAATAATAAACAGAAATACTGAGTGCATGTGGTTTTTTTCCACCAAGCCAGGGTTCTGTAAATGAAGCATTATAAGCCTGATAATACGATCCGTTAGTTTGAATTCTTACACTCAGTTTTTGACCATCTCCTGAAGGGAGAGGCTGCCACGCAGAACTTTTAAAGAAATTGTGCATCGAAAAGTTATTAAAAGAAACACCAAGAGTTCCTATTAATCTTCCTGCACCCCAACCTCCTGATAGTTCCAGTTGATCAGATGAAGTCTCTTCAACAGAATACTCAATGTCTACAGTACCATCTGTTGGGTTTGGAATAATATCAGGTACAATTTTTTCTGCATTAAAATATTTTAATTGAGCTAATTCGCGTGTGGTTCTGATAATGTCTGAACGATTAAATAATTGTCCTGGTTTTGTACGAATTTCACGCATAACCACATGATCGTTAGTTTTTGTATTTCCTCGTATAGTTACTTTATTAATATAGGCTTGTTTTCCTTCAATAATTCTGATTTCTAAATCAATAGAATCATTATCAATTCTGACCTCAACAGGTGTAGCACTAAAAAATAAATAGCCATTATCCATATATAAAGAAGAAATATCAAACCCGTTTGGATTATAACTTAAGTTTGTTTCAAGAGCTTTCTCATTATAAACGTCTCCTTTGAAGATTTTTAAAATTGCACCTAATTCTTTGTCGGTATATTTTGTATTACCTACCCAGTTAATATTTCTAAAGTAGTATTTTTTTCCTTCTTTCAGGTGAATATTTATATCGATAGTGTTTTCTCCAGATTTTACAATAGTGTCTTGAATAATTTTTGAATCACGATACCCTAATTCATTATATTTATCAATAATTGCAAGTCGGTCTTTTTCATATTCATCATGCAAAAACTTAGAAGACTTAAATATTCTCAAAACAATTTTAGAATCTAAATACTTCATAAAGTTTTCCTCAATACTCACAGAATCCGGAACAAAAAGTTTTTTTATGGTTTGGCAAATAAGAGTATCAATTCCCATCAAAGGATTAAAAACAGATTGTTCTTTTGTTTTTTTCATCAAATGTTTAAGCCTATACGACGATACATTATCATTGCCTAAAAAATTTATTTTATGAATTCGAACTTTCTTATGTTTTTTTATGTCAATATTTAATTTTGCGGTATACTTATTTGAGGAAGAATCGATAGTTTCACCTATGTTAGCTTCAACATTATAAAACCCTTTATCCTTATAGAATTTTTTAATAATATCAGTTGACCGGAGTATTACATTATTTGTAACTACATCTCCTTTTGTAAGATTAAGTTTAGTTCGGATATCATCAACATCCGATTTTTTAATGTTTGAAGAAAACAGAGGAGTTGATGATAATCTTGGATGTTCTCTGAGTTGAATTTCAAGCCATATTTTTTTATCCTCAATTTTAGTTGCATAAATTTTAATATCATCAAAAAGACCTTGGTTCCAAAGATTTTGAATTGATTTGGTGATTTTTTCACCAGGAATTTGTAAAACTTCGCCTTCATAAAGTCCTGTTAGAAGTTTGCAGATATTAGTATCAGTATAATGCACCCCCTTAAAATCAATTTTTTGAATTTCATAATCTTTTGGTGTTGCATAATCGATACCGCCTTTATCATCGATAAGTACCTGTGCTTTTAACGGGAAACTTATAATTAAAAGAATGATTAATTTATAAAAGTTTTTCAGTGTCATTTTTTATTGAATTTGCTCGCTAGTCATTCCAAATCGTCTTTCTCTTTTCTGATAATTTATGATAGCTGAATAAAAATCATTTTTTCTAAAATCAGGCCATAAAACGGGTGTAAAATATAGTTCAGTATATGCCAATTGCCATAGTAAAAAATTACTAACACGATATTCCCCACTTGTTCTGATTAATAATGAAGGATCAGGGATGTCTTTTGTCGTTAGTGATTTTGAAATAAGTTTCTGATCGATCTCATTTGTTGTAATAATATTATTTTTAACGTTTTCAGCAATTTTTTTTACAGCTTGAGTAATTTCCCATCTTGAACTATAACTTAGAGCAAGAATAAGATTCATTCGGGTATTTTTTGCTGTAATATTAATGGTATTCATTAATTCGTCGTAACATTTTTTATGTAGGCTTTCGATATCTCCAATTGCAAGTAAACGAATATTATTCTTAATTAGTGTTTCAGTTTCATTATTTATTGATTTTACCAAAAGTTCCATTAGAGCATCAACTTCTTCTTTTGGTCTGTTCCAATTTTCAGTAGAAAAAGCATATAAAGTAAGGTATTTAATGCCAATTTCAGTTGCTGCTTCTACACATTCCCGAACGGCAGTAACGCCTTGATTGTGTCCGAAAATGCGTAATGCACCTCTTTTTTTTGCCCACCTGCCATTGCCATCCATTATTATAGCAACGTGTTCTGGCAATTTTTCAGGAATAATTTTTTCTTTCATGTATAATAATTGGTACGAATAAATTAATCCTTGTACTTAGCTTTTATTTTTGGATGTTGTTTATATGCCGGGCAATTTTTATTTTTAGATTTTATTCGAAATGAAACCGTAAGTCCGGTAAAAACATACCAATCTTTTGTCCGTGGATTTCCACGTTGCATACCCGCATGTAGTCCTTGATTTGTGAGCGAACGATCAGCAAGTGGTAAAGTATTAGGACTATTTTCCGTAAGAATACCCGGATCGACATAAACAGTGCTTACATCATCAATATAATCAGTGAATGTCTTTCTGATACCCCATTCTAATCCAAGACTAATAAATTTGGCAGGAGAATATTTTAAACCTAATCCGAATGGTATCGCTATTGATGTTAATGCATAGTTTTTTTTAGTGCTTCCAGTGGTTCCTTGCCCCTCTGTTCCCAAAGGTTGTAATGGGTACCATGTTCCGTTAAGTTCAGCTTTAGGATTAAAATTAAATAGCGAAGCCCCAACAAAAATATACGGAGATATAAAATGTTTTTTGTCACCGATAATGTATTGTAGAAAATTAAATTCAATTTGAGGTGAAAAATCGAAGATGTAACTTTTAAAACTTAAATTTCGATCAACATTAGCTTTAGAGCGTGCGTCACTTGCTTCAAGTTCTCCAATTAGTGCACTGACTTTAAAAGACCATCGGGGAGTAATATTATATCGATATACAATACCACCGGCAAATTTTGTTTCTAAAAAATGTGTTGAGGGGTTTAAATCTCCTAAATAATAAGATCCCCCTAAAAAAACACCAATTTCATTATGGTAGAATTCTTGTGCTTTGATTTTAAAATTTAACAATAAAGGTATTATAGCTATAATAAAAAACTTTTTCATGTAATCTTAGAATCTGTGTTTAGGAAAGAATCTCCTACCGAGTGAGCAATATACATTTAATGTTAATGACATAAACGAATCTTTCCTCTTGGGGTCTCCCCGTTGTTCCCCTGGCAAAGTACTTGTGTATAAACGAGAGCCAGGACTATTATTTAAAGCAGGATTTGCCATGTCAACTGAAAGTTGTCCTCCTTTTGAGTTTAATAACGCATTTTTATCAAAATATGTTGTACTGACATCATCAATATAATCCGTAAAACAAATATTTTGGGTATATTCAATTCCAATCTCCCAGGCTTTTGAAATTCGAACTCTTAACCCAATTCCCAAAGGTATTGTAAATTGCAAAGGCGAATATTGTTTTCGTGTAGATACTAGTCCTTCTCCTTCAGTTGTTAACGTGCGAAGAGCATTCCATTTACCTGCATATTTTCCTTTAGCATTAAAATAATATCCTCCAACTCCAACATAAGCATAAGGCGTATAAGAAAAGGCAGACCAACCGCCAAAACCTCTAACACCACCTAAATTATATCTGTGACCGTTTTGATTAAATTCATATGAATATTCTATGGCAGAAGCAAGTTCATAAATAGGTGTTCTAAAATTTAAATTTCTGTTTTGCCTAAAAATTTCTTTTGTGTTTGCGTCATTTCCACTCAACCATGAATAGTTAAAAAATGATCTTGATGAAAAATGCCTTGCAAATTGATATTTATAGCCTAATTGAATTGAAGGGCGGATTGCTTGGTAATCAAAATCGCGAAGACTAAAAGGGCCGGACCCGATTTTATTAGCACCACCGAGATCTCCTAAAAAATTTGTTGCTCCTAAATTAAAAAACACTTTGTTTCTGTCTTTTTTCCATTCAACAGATTTGTACTTATATCTTCTTCTCTGCTGGGCAAATACAATACTTCCAGCTAATATAAATATAATTAAAAAGATTGATAGTTTTCTCATAATCTTTAATTTGCTAAACTTACAAAAGTAAAAAAAAAATAAATAGAAATGAAAAATTAAATAATAATAATTGGAGCAGATACTAATTGCGCTTATCCCATCCCCACATGAGTTTTTCTCTTATCGTTGAAAAAAAAGGTTTATTTTGGAAATGTATGAAATTGATTTGGAAATTTTCTTTTTTGATTTCCAGTTCAATTGTTGAACTGGTGACAACATTACTTGAATCCAAAGTAACCAGGTAATTATCAATTCTTCCTTCAACTTTTAATTTTATTGTAACATTATCAGGGACTACAATGGGTCTAACGGTTAAATTATGAATAGCAATAGGTGTTAAAATAAAACTTGATGAATCCGGTGTCACAATTGGCCCGCCACAACTTAATGAGTAAGCTGTAGAACCTGTTGGTGTGGAAACAATTAATCCATCAGCCCAGTATGTGTTTAAAAAAACGTTATTAATATATGCATGAATCAGAATCATTGATGATGAATCGCGCTTATGAACTGTGATTTCGTTTAAAGCGAAATTATTTTCTCCAAAAAGATTTTGTGGATTTTCAATTTTAATTAGAGTTCTTTTTTCAATTATGAATTTATTTTCCAGTATGTTTTCAATTGCTTCAGTAATTTCTTCTTTTGAAATGCTTGATAAAAAACCCAGCCTGCCTGTATTAAATCCCAAAATCGGAATTCCGGAATCTTTTATCAACGTAATTGTTTTTAAAAGCGTGCCGTCTCCACCTATGCTGAATAAATAATCCACCCCGTTTTTTAGTTCCTCATGATTTGAGAATGTTTCGGTGTCCGAACTTACCAAATGATTTTTAAATAACTGTTCACAGAAAGGTTTGTAAATGCAAATCTTAAAATTATGGTAGTTGAGCCTCCCCAATAGTTCCATATAATATTCTTCCTGTTCTTCCGTAAAATTTGTTGCAAATAGTGCAATTTTCATAATGGTGTGTTAAATATTCAGGTAATTCATCAGCGAATCGTAGCGATCTTGCAAATCATTTGTATAATCCGATTCTGTAAAACTTGCCAAAACCGTATATCCGTATCTTTCAAAGGTCTGCAGAACCGGAAAGATGTTCATTTTGTTAATCTTCAATGTTACTTCCAGTTTAATGGAATTCGGGAAACTGCTGACATAGCAGTTTAGTATTTTAGCATCATTCGATTCAACAATAGAGGCAATTTCCTGAAGCGAATAATCATTTTCATTACGTTCTACTATTATTATTCCTCCGGGATTCCGTATTGCAGCAGTTTCCGAAAATTGTTCCAACAGGTTTTGAGTGGTTATCGACCCTAAATACCAGTTATTATTATCAATAACCGGAACTACTGAAAGCTTCATTTCACTTACAAGCGATATTACTTCATACATGTGTTGATATTGATAAACAAATGCATTTACCAATGATAACGTATGATTCCCGATGGATTCTTCCAGTTTGTTTTCGGCAAAAATATCATTTTCCGAAATTAATCCTAAAAATTCAACATTATTTACAATCGGCAAATGACTGAGTTTTTGGTCATCCATTAGTTTTAATGCATAGGATGCTTTATCGGAGGTGTGAAGTGGGATAACAGCATCGGTCAACAGTTGCTTCGCAAGCATGGAATTTTTTAAAGTTTAATTTTATACAAACCTACAAGAAATTTTCCACATAAAATCTTTCGTCGCAAAAAATTAAAGTTGACAATTTTCGAAACTTATTTTTAAAAGTGATTACACAATTTCTAACTTTGTCATAAAAATTCATAGAATGACCAAATTAAGTGTAAATATAAACAAAATTGCCACATTAAGGAATGCCCGCGGAGGAAATTTACCTGATCTGATCAAAACTGCCACCGATTGCGAACGCTTCGGAGCTCAAGGCATAACGGTTCATCCGCGCCCCGACGAAAGGCATATCCGGTACCAAGATGTTTGCGACTTAAAAAAAATAGTAACCACCGAATTCAATATCGAGGGCTATCCTTCCGATGCCTTTATTAAATTGGTTTTAGAGGTGAAACCAGCTCAGGTCACTTTGGTTCCCGATCCGCCCGATGCCATAACATCCAATGCGGGTTGGGACACGATTTTAAATCAGTCTTTCTTGCAGGATGTGATTGCCAAATTCAAACAAGATGAAATCAGGACTTCGGTGTTCATTGATCCCGATGAAAAAATGATTGTTCAGGCAAGAAAAACGGGAACCGACCGCATCGAACTTTATACCGAAGCCTATGCCAAAAACTTTCCTGTCGATAAACAGCGGGCTATTGTCGGATACGCCGAAGCAGCAAAAATTGCCAATTCAGTTGGGCTGGGTATTAACGCAGGTCACGATCTCAACCTCGATAATTTGAAGTATTTCCACGAAAATATTCCGGGTTTATTAGAAGTCTCTATTGGTCATGCGCTGATTTGCGATGCCTTGTTCTTTGGCCTCGAAAACACCATTCAGCTTTATTTACGGCAACTGAGTTAGTTGGCTTTTGCCACAGGTGCCGATTCTTCAAACACCACGGTCAGCAATGTTTGCCCGACTGCTTTAAGTGCGTTTTTGTCCACGTGAGCCAGATTGTCGTTCATCGTGTGCCAATATTTATAAAATCCCGTTCCTGAGCTTTCATCATTATGTATAAGGTCAATGGTCGGAATTTTAATGATATTGTTTACATAATAATGGTCATCGGTTATCGGGTTCGTTTCCTTATCAATAAAGTTAGCGCTGTAGCCTATCCTTGCTGCCGCATCCCAAACTTTCTTGATGATATCCGGAGCAAATTTCTCCGAAATACCTTCATGAGTGAAGCAAACATTCTGCACGCCTACCATGTCCAGTAATATTCCGAAATTAGCCTGATAGTTTTGCTTATGCGGATTTTTCGACCAGTATTGCGACCCCAGTCCCCAATAATCTTCGCTATATTGATGTCTGTCGTTTTGAGGTTCGCCGTAATCTTCCGCATCGAACAAAACTAGGTCAACCCCCATTTTCAGCTTGTGTGTCGAAAGTATTCTTGCAATTTCCATCAGCACTCCCACACCGCTGGCGCCGTCGTTGGCACCGTCAATGGCGGTAAGGTGCTTGGTACTGTCAGGATCCTGGTCGGCATAGGGGCGCGAATCCCAATGCGAACTCAGCATAATTCTTTGAGGAGCCTCGGGGTTGAACGTAACAATAATGTTCTTCATTCGCAGCATCGTTCCGTTATAGGCCCTCACCACTGCTTTCTGAATCACCACATCTTTCGACCAGCCTCTCATTTTCTGTTCCAACCATACCTCGCATTTGTCGTGAGCAGGGGTGTTGTTCACGCGCGGCCCGAAATCAACTTGCTTCTCAACATAATAAAACGCTGAATCCTGGTTGAAAACAGGCACCTGAACCCGGGCACCTTTCGGTTCGGTTTTCTCGTTAGTGGCTACGGGTTTCTTATTATTTCCGCACGAAACCGTCAGAAAATAGAATACAGATAATCCTAAAAAAACTTTGATAAATGATTTCATAAAAAAAAATTTCAATTAAGTATAAACATATAAAAACGCTGGCTGTTTTCCAGCGATTCCTCAATAGGGATATACGAAAATGGCATAGCTTTCTTTAATTTCTCGTTCGAATATTTCGAAGTGTTTTGCGAAATCCGCGCCGCATCTTTCGTAAATGACGATTTCCTCTTCGAAAACAGGTCTTTAACAGCATTCATCCGCCACGCAATATCCGTAATAAAAGGTGTAGCATGTTTTTGAGGAGGTTTTTTTCCAATGCATTTGGCTATTTTCCCCATGATTTCCCTGTAACCCAAATTTTCGGCAGTAACAATAAAACTGTCATTCACCACCTGGCTTTTCGTCAGCCACACCATCACTTTTGCCACATCCCTCACATCCACAAAACTGTTCGCCCCGCCCGTATAATATTTCAGTCCTTTCCCAATTTGTCCAAAAAGCGAGCCTGTCCCTGAATCCTGTTTCCACGGACCCACTATCACTGACGGCCTAACCATTACCGTCTCCAGCCCCTCAGCCGAAGCCCGCCAAACTTCCAGATCCGCGTCAAATTTGCTCCGTGCATAATCCGAATGCCGTTCCGTTCCGTCCCAAACCGTATCCTCACAAATCATCTCCGCCCGTCCCAAAGCCGCAATCGAACTCACATAACACAACTTTTCAACCCCCATTTCCAGTGCCGCGTCAATCAGGTTTTGCGTTCCTTCAACATTGGTGTGCTGCATTTCCCCGCGGTCTTTCTTCCAAAACGAAACCTTGGCGGCGCAATGATACACAATGCTTACACCCTCCAGCGCCTCTGCCACAGCGTCCATATCCCTCAAATCGCATTCCCTCCATTCAATCCGCCCAAAAAGCTTCTCTTTCCCATAAAAACCAAACAATTTCCTCACCATTTCCGTGTCCGAGGCGGGTCGTCTCAGTGCACGTATGCTCTCAGCATCATCCATGCATAGTTCTATCAACAAATGTGCCCCCAAAAATCCTGTACCTCCTGTAACTAAAATCATGATGTTTGAATTGATGCAAAATTACGATAATTATTAAAACTATAGTCCTTTTGCAGTTGCCTATTAGTTATTGGCGATAAATTCAAATTGCCAATAACTATTTAAATAAACTTCCATTTCTCCAAAAACACTATTTTTGTAAAAAAACTGCTATGAATTTTGTCGACGAATTACGCTGGCGCGGAATGATACACGATATGATACCGGGCACCGACCTTCAACTTCAAAAAGAAATGACCTCAGCGTATGTAGGAATCGACCCTACGGCCGATTCCCTCCACATCGGCCATTTGGTTTCCATCATGATGTTGAAGCATTTTCAACTCTGCGGCCACAAACCCATAGCATTGGTAGGAGGTGCCACCGGCATGATTGGCGACCCTTCGGGCAAATCAGAAGAACGCAACCTTTTGGACGAAGAAACCCTGCGCCACAACCAGAACTGCATTCAAACACAACTCGAAAAGTTCCTCCACTTCGGAAACATACCCAACAGCGCCGAAATTGTGAACAACTACGACTGGATGAAAGGCATGGATGTACTCACATTCTTGCGCACGGTTGGCAAGCACATCACCATCAACTACATGATTTCAAAAGAATCGGTGCAGAAACGCATGCAATCGGGTAGCGGAATTTCCTACACCGAGTTCACCTATCAACTGGTTCAGGGCTATGATTTTTATTGGCTTAACCAGCATCATAACTGCAAACTGCAAATGGGCGGTGCCGACCAATGGGGCAACATCACCACTGGCACCGAACTCATCCGCCGCATGGGAGCGGGAGAAGCTTATGCCATCACCTGTCCGCTCATCACCAAAGCCGACGGCGGTAAATTCGGCAAAACCGAAGCGGGTAATGTGTGGCTGGACCCGAAAAAAACTTCACCTTACAAGTTCTACCAATTTTGGCTGAACTGTTCCGACGACGATGCCGAAAAATATATCAAGATATTCACACTTTTCGCTCAAGCCGAAATTGAAGATATCATCCGTCAGCACCGTGAAGCTCCGCATTTGCGCGTGTTGCAAAAAGCATTGGCCAAAGATATCACCATCCGAGTTCATTCGGAACAAGAATACAATGCTGCCCTTGAAGCTTCCGAAATATTATTCGGTAAAGGAACTTCCGAAACCTTGCAAAAACTCGACGAAGAAACCTTCCTTTCGGTTTTCGAAGGTGTGCCTCAAAGCATAGTTTCAAAAAACGAATTGATTGCAGGTATTAATATCATTGAACTTCTGAGTACCAACACCAATATCATGCCTTCGAAAAGCGAAGCCCGCCGCATGCTGAAAGAAGGAGCCGTTTTATTAAACAAGGCAAAAATGGCAGAATCAACTCTGGTAGATACAAGTTATTTGCTCAACAACAAATATATTTTGGTTCAGAAAGGCAAGAAAAATTATTACCTGATAGTGGTAGAATGATCATTTTTTCATTACACGTAAAATTTCATTCATCAAGCCTGTTTTATCAATCGGTTTCAATAGAAAACCGCTAAAACTTTTTGTTAGTATCTTCTGAATGTCCGTTTCTGTTGAATAAGCTGTTAAAGCTATTAAAGGAATTTTATCGTTCAAACTATAGATTTTATCAGCGGTTTCAACTCCGTTCATACCTTCTCCTAAATTGATATCCATAAAAACAATATCATATACCGATCTTTTTATGAGTTCTAAAGCCATTGTGCCTGTTGTAGCAATGTCGATGACGCATTCATTCTTCAGATAAGCTTCTATCAATTCGCCGTTTATTTTATTGTCGTCAACCACTAAAACCTTGTATTTTGAAATGTCTTTTGAAATGGGTTTTTTATCTTTTTGAACTGAAACGGAGTTATTAATTTCCACGATCTTTTCCGGTTCAGCCAGTGGTAAATAAATCGTAAACACAGATCCTTTCCCCAGTTCACTTTCAACAAGTATTTTGCCTCCCATGAGTTCAGTCATTTTTTTACACAATGCAAGTCCAAGCCCTGTGCCTTCATAGCTTCTGTTCAAGCCTTCGCTTACCTGACGAAACTCTTGAAATATCAGATTATAGTGATCTTTTGAAATACCGATCCCGGTGTCGGCTATAGAAATATAGGCATATTCTTTTTCGCGATAGGAAGAAACTCCCGTTTCGATCGTAATCCCGCCTTTTTCAGTGAACTTAATTGCATTCGAAACCAAATTGTTTAAGATCTGTATCAGAAAATTTTCATTGAATGCAGCAAACACATTTGTTTGAAGATTTTTCTTAAGAAAGATATTTTTCAAATTTGCTTCATGCTCAATAGGCGAAATCGACATTTCGATGAACTTATTCAGGTTGGTTCTCACGATCTCCAGAGGTTTCTTGCTTGCTTCAAGTTGCGACAAATTTAAAATGGAATTTAATGTGCTCATCAATCGCTCGCCCGAAAACAAGATATTATCAAGCATATCCTGCGATTTGCTGTCTTTGATTTGCTGCCGCAACAAGGAGGCGAATCCCAAAATACCTGTCATGGGTGTACGAAGTTCGTGGCTCATATTGGCAATAAGAGCTGTTTTTAGTCTGTCAGAGTCTTCAGCAATTTCTTTTGCGTGCAAAAGTTGGTCTTCGGCCTGCTTTTTATAGATCAACGAAGCGATCTGTTCGGAAACAAAAACAAGCAGATCTTTTTCTGCAGAAGTATATTGTACCCCTTTCGAATAGTTTTGAACCGCAATAACCCCGATCACCTTTTTTCTTGTTATCAATGGAACTCCAAGCCAATCTTTTGATAAAGCTCCGATAATTTCAATTTCGCCTTCCTTTTCGAGGGTTTTAAGTATTTCGGGATTTGTCAGCAATGGTATACCGTGTCTTAAAACATATTCTGTCAGACCCCTTTTCAGCCTTCGTGTTATAGGTTTTTCGTCTTTTTCATCAACAAAATACGGGAATGAAATTAAATCTGTGTTATCGTCATATAGTGCAATGTAAAAGTTTCGGGCATCCATTAATTCGCTTATGATCGAATGAATAGATTCATAAAGTTCATCGGAACTTGTAGCTGTATGAATTAATTGCGAAATTATGAATGTGGCGGCCCGCGCTTTTTCCGATTTTTTTAATTCAGTAATATCGTGGTTGATATTCATAATGGCCTTTTGACCACTATATTCTATCACAGACCCGTTGACAAGCATAAAAAGTTCTTTGCCGTTTTTGGTATTATGTATGGTTTCGAAATTTTTTAATGCATTCTTTTCACTTAAATTTTCAATTTGAATCTGATCGTAAGAGAAATTTTTTGACAATTGCTTTAAGTTCATTTTGCATAACTCATCTAAACTGTATCCATAAATTTCTGTTGCTTTTTCGTTTGCTGTGATAATTTGTGTAGTAGCAGGATTAACAATTAATATAGCATCATTAGCATTTTCGAAGATTGCACGATACTGCGATTCGGAACGTTGAAGGGCTAATGACGTTTTTCGTTGTCTGGAAATATCCCGAACTACCTTGCCGATATAAAAATCATTTTTAGTGTTAATTTCGAAAGTCGTTTGTTGAATGTAGCGTTCTTTTCCGTCAATTGAAATAATTGATTCTTCAATATAACGATTGGATGAATTAACTTTTCCGTCGAAAATGGTTTTTAATGTTTCCGACTTGAGTTTCGAATAATAATTTTCATTTCTTAATTCGGTTTTCATGAGTTGAAATTCCATATCCCATTGATATTCTCCAATCGCATTTTCTTTTAGGATCCCCGTAATTTGAGTCATTCCTTTATTCCATTCGATCACCTTTCCTTCCCTGTTGGTTAGAATAATCCCTTCAAGAGATTGTTCGATAACACTCCTGAATTTTTCTTCACTGGTGCTTAATGCCAACTCTGTTATTTTTCTTTGATTAATTTCTTCCTGAAGTTGATGAATGATTTGTGTTAATAAAGCGGTCCGTTCTCTTACCCGGTTTTCCAGTTCTGTGTTCGCCTGCTTAATTGAACTTTCAATATTGCGCAGATCGGTTATTTCATAAAATGTCCCTAAGATATAAGGTGTTCCTTCAATATCATTAAAAAGTTTTTTCTTTGAAATTACTATTCTTTTAGCGCCTGAAGCAGTTTGTATTTCTTCCTCCACATCTGCATCCGATCCGGTTTCAATAACATTTTGATCTTGTAATTCAAATATTTCTGCTTTCTTTTTGGGGAATAAAAAATGTGCAGTTTTACCAATAATTTCCCGAGAGGTCATGCCGAAGAAATCGCAAAAAGCCTGATTTACAAAAAACCATTTATAATCTTTATCTTTAATGAAAATGGGTTCCGAAATATGGTTCAACAGATCGATTATTTTAGTGGAATTAATTGAAAAGAACCGATTAACTTCATCGGGTTGTTGAGCATCAATAATTCTGTAATTTGTTGAATCCGCAGGTTCGTTAATGGTTAAAACACCTTTCTGAATTTGGTCCTCGAGTGAACGAACTATTTCTTCAAGGTTAGTTTTATTGGTAAATTCAAAGATCATACAGTTTATTTTTTTGGTAAGGCAAATGTGAATGTACTACCCGAATTCTCTATACTGTCAATAACCAGGTACCCGTTATTTTTCGTAATTAGTTCCTTACACAGGATCAATCCCAATCCACTTCCATATTCATCAGCTGTTCCTTTTGTTTTTATCTTTTGATCTAGTTTTAAGATCTTCTCCAGATTTTCTTTTTTAATTCCGACACCATTATCCGATACTGAAATCTCAATAAATCCATCAGAGTTTTCTTTGTTTTTGGTCTCTTTAGCCCTGATAGTAATATTGCCGCCCTGAGCAGTGAATTTTATGGCATTAGAGATCAGGTTGCGCAGTATAGTTTTGAGCATATTAATATCACCGATAGCCGAAATATTGGATTTTATCTCCGATCTTAACTTAATATTTTTGTGCTTTGCCTGAAGGTGAAGCACCTCAACGACCTCGTTTGCTGTTTCTGATACGTTTATGATCTGAGGATTGAACTCCATATGGGTGGTTTGCGACCATTCCAGTAAGTTTTGAAGCAGCCGCATCAACGATTTTGATGAAACGTTGATGTTTTTTAAGTATTTTTTCTTTTCTGTATCGGTTAATGAATCAAAATTTGTTGATAGAATATCCGAAAATCCTATTATTGCATTGAGGGGGTCTTTCAGGTCGTGAGCAATGATCGAAAAAAAACGATCTTTGGTTGAATTTTTTTCTGATAATTTTTCCGCAGAATGTTTTATTGCTGTCTTTGACTTTTTTCTTTTGTCGGTGGTATTAAGCAATTTAACCTTGGAAGTTGCCATAGTAAAGAATAAAAGTTATTAGCAGATTATTTTTAATAAGTCAAATGTAGATAAAAAAACGCAGATTTATTTAAAAAATTGGGTACATTTATAAACGATTTTTCTATTAAATTTGTTTCGTTTATTGAATTTTAAATTATGAAAGATTTTAAGTTTGAAGCTGTTTTGCAAAAAGCGCCTGATATGGATGCTTGTTATGTGGTTGTTCCGAAAAATAAGAATGACTGGAGCGAAAAAGGGCGTGTTAAAGTGAAGGCTTCTATTGATGGGATTCCATACAGGGGTTCGATCGTCAGAATGGAGAAGAACGGGCCTTTGCTGTTGCCTGTGCTGAAAGATATCCGGAATCAGTTCCAAAAAGATGAAGGCGACCTTGTTTATATTGCCTTAAGAGAAGATCTGGAAGAACGGTTTGTTGAAATTCCGCCCGAATTGCTTGATTTCTTTGCGAAACATCCCGATATTGAACTGTTTTTTAAAGATCTTTCGTTTACAAATCAAAAAGAGTATGTTTTTTGGCTCACTTCGGCTGTTAGAGAAGAAACCAAACAGGCACGGGTGAAAATGATGAAACAAAAATTGATGGAACGGAAAAAGAACCCCTTCGATAGATAGTTCTTTTTATATCCTGTTGTCCAAATCGGCCACTATCGATCTTTTCCACTGCGCGAAACTTCCTTCCACGATCTTTTTGCGCGCTTCTTTCACCAGCCATAAATAGAATGCCAGATTGTGCTGGCTTGCTATCATAGAGCCAAGCATTTCGTTGGTAACAAACAAATGCCGCAGGTAAGCCTTCGTGTAATGTGTATCGACAAACGAATAGGCATTTTCATCGATCACCGAAAAATCGTCTTTCCATTTTTCGTTGCGGATATTGATGCGTCCGTTCAGGTTAAAAAGCCAGCCGTTTCGGCCGTTGCGCGTGGGCATAACACAGTCGAACATATCGATGCCCAACGCGATGCCTTCCAGAATATTTGCCGGAGTTCCAACGCCCATCAGATAGCGGGGCTTATCCTGAGGCAATATGCCGCACACCTGTTCGGTTATTTCGTACATCACCTCGGTGGGTTCGCCTACCGACAATCCGCCGATGGCATTGCCCTCGCGCTGAAATGAGGCGATGGTTTCGGCCGAAATTTTTCGCAGGTCTTTGAAGGTGCTTCCCTGAACTATCGGAAACAATGTTTGCTCATATCCATACAAGGCTTCGGTTTCGTCAAAACGTTTGCAACAACGGCTCAGCCAGTCGTGGGTCATTTTCATCGATTCGGAAGCATATTGATATTCGCACGGAAAGGGCGTGCATTCGTCGAAAGCCATGATGATGTCGGCGCCTATGGTGCGCTGAATGTCCATCACAATTTCGGGCGTGAAGGTATGTTTCGAACCATCGATATGCGATTGAAACACCACACCGTCATCCTTAAATTTTCGTATCGTCTTCAACGAATAAACCTGATAACCGCCGCTGTCGGTCAGGATGGGTTTGTTCCAGCCGTTGAATTTATGCAATCCGCCGGCAGCCTGCAAAATGCCGAGGCCGGGCCTCAGATACAAGTGATAGGTGTTGCCCAAAATGATCTGTGCTTTTATATCTTCAGCCAAATCGCGCTGATGAACTGCCTTAACGGTTCCGGCGGTGCCGACCGGCATAAAGATAGGCGTTTCGATGCTTCCGTGAGCTGTTTCTATTTGTCCCGCGCGGGCAGATGTTTCGGTATCGCGACCGAGCAATGTGAATTTCATTCCGCAAAGGTAGTTATACCGCTTAATCAACACCAATTAGTTTATAAGTTTTTTAGCGTTTGCTCAATTTTAGTCGCATTACGAATAAATTTGTACAAGAATACATACGTATGATTTTTGAAAATTTTTTTGCTGATAGCCTTCAGTTGTATTTGTATTATGCTTTGGCGGGGGTTTTTCTGGTGCAAATTATTTACTTCTGGGGATTTTTTTCAAACTTTGCTTTCAGCCGCAAAAAACAAATTGCTGGGAGCAGCTTGCCCGTTTCGGTGGTGGTTTGTGCCCGCAACGAATATTATAATCTCGAAACCTATCTTCCGCTCATCCTCGAACAGGATTATCCCGATTTTGAAGTGATAGTGGTTAACGACGAATCGGACGACGATACCACGGGTTTGTTGAACGATATTTCGCGGCAGTATCCGCGTTTGAAAGTGTTGCATATCGAAGAGAACAAGAATTTTTTTAAAGGGAAAAAGTTTCCGCTTTCGCTGGGAATTAAATCGGCGCAGCACGATATTATTTTGTTGACCGATGCCGATTGCTATCCTGTCGACAAAAACTGGATCAACCGCATGCAATCGCATTTCTCGAATCCGAAAACAAAGATCGTGTTGGGATACGGCGGCTACAGTTCCCGCAAGGGTTTGTTGAATAAGCTTATCAGGTTTGATACGATTATGATCGCCCTGCAATATTTTTCGCTGGCCAAAATTGGCATGCCCTACATGGGTGTGGGCCGAAATCTGGCGTATCGCAAGAGTTTTTTTCTCGATAAAAAAGGTTTTGCCAACCATCTGAAAGTTAGTTCGGGCGACGACGACCTGTTTGTGAACGAAAATGCCACGCGCGGAAATACTGCCATAGAGTTTGCGCCCGACAGCCACACGGTTTCGGAACCGAAAACCGACTATGATTCGTGGCTGTTTCAAAAAAAACGTCACGCCACCTCGGGCAGGTTCTATAAAATGAAACACAAATTCATCCTGACCTTGTTTCCGCTATCAACGGTGGTTTTCTACGGTTTGGCAGTGGCAATGATACTGCTTTACCTGAATTTATATACTATTATCATCGTGGCAACGTTATTAATAATACGATTGATTAGCCAACTTATTGTAACAAAAAATACAATGATTCGGTTGAAAGAAAGGAATTTATTATTATTTTCGCCCTTTTTTGAAATAGTTTTTATTGTTTTTAATGTGTACGTCATGTTTGCGAATATGACAAAACAACAAAGCGGATGGAAGTAAAATTAAATCTCACCGAAAAAGCACAGCGCGATTTCAAGCTCGTTCAGCTTGCCGTTGGACAGGGCGACCAAAAAGCCTATGCTTCGCTGATGGGATATTATAAAGATGCCATTTACTTTATGCTGCTGAAAATGACCAACAATCCCGACGATGCCGAAGATATGACGATAGAGGCGTTCGGGAAGGCTTTCAAGAAACTGGACCAATATACGCCCGAATATGCCTTCAGCACCTGGCTGTTTAAGATTGCATCCAACAATTGTATTGATTTTATCCGCCGGAAAAAGATGGACCTGTTGTCGATAAATAAAACCTACGACGACGAAGACGGTATAGAGATGTCGCACAATTTGCCGGGTTATGGCCCCGACCCCGAAGAAAAGTTTATCGAGAAACAAAAGATAAAACTGATGCGCGAAGTGGTTGAAAAACTCAAGCCGCATTATCGCGAACTGGTTCAGTTGCGCTATTTCGAAGAACTGTCGTACGAAGAAATAGCCGAACAAATGGCTATACCCCTGGGCACGGTGAAAGCACAGTTGTTTCGTGCGCGCGAATTCCTGTATAATATTATGAAAAACGCCGAAGGGACGATTTGAGGGGAGAGTTGAAAGTTAAAAGTAGGGACACGACATGTCGTGTCTTTTTTTTATCCAAGCCTGTCTATGGCACGTCAGAGCCTTCTTCATCTTTAATTTTTTTGTCAGTCTTTTTTTTCTTTTTCGAATTGATCAGGTGTTCGTCGAAAAAGCTGGTCAGCGCCATGGGGTTGTCGAGATTTTGGAGCAAAATAGTACAAACGTTTTTCAGGATCTGCTTATCGATAAGTTCTTTTTTGGCTTTATAGTTCGGAATAATGGATTTAACATGTCCGTGGATGGTTGAGAGCAATGAGGTTGCGGCATCGAAATCGGATTGAATTTGAGTGAACGCATCTTTTATGTCGGTGCCCAGATCGGCAGAATATTTGTCGGCAAGGTCGAGCGCTTGCTTGATTTTGGCCGGGTATTCGTCCAAACGATTGCGTTTGTAGCCCAACACACCATCGGGAAAACACTCCTTGTATTTTACCGATTTTTTGTGAAATTTATAAACCACGGCTTCATAAAAAATATCAACTTGCTGGTGAAACGACACCACCACATTGCCAACATGTTTGGTGGAGGCTTCTTTCGAACCCAAAGCCTCGATGAATTGGGTTATTTCTCCGTAAGTTTCTTTATAAAGGTTTTCGGTTTCGGTTATGATGCTTGAGTAAGCAGGATTATTGGCGGCAACCAGATATTGCCAATGGTTGTAAAAAAATCCTGCAAAAGTAAAACGACCAACCAGAGTATTTTTTGTCGGGTATGCTGCATAACTGCTGAAATGTTTCATTTTTTCTGAATTAGAGGGTTTATTTACTGTATAAATTTTGTTTTCTTAATGAATGTATTCTATAAAAAAAGAGCATTTAATCTTAGTTGCATTGGTTATTTTCATCAAATAACAGGCGCAATATACTACTTATTTTTGGAAAGTAATGCATTTTATAAACACAATATAATACATTCATTTGGAAAGTATCGTATTTCATAACAGCAATATATTACTTTCCTTTAGAAAATATATCAATTCACAAGCGTAATATACTACTTACCTTTGGAAAGTATCGTATTACATAACAGCAATATATTACTTTCCTTTGGAAAATATATCAATTCACAAGCGTAATATACTACATACCTTTGGAAAGAGATAAATATAACAAGCACAACATACAACTATCCTTTGGAAAGTATCGTATTTCACAGGTGCAATATACTACTTTCCTTTGGAAAGTATCGTATTTCACAGGTGCAATATACTACTTTCCTTTGGAAAGTATCTCTCCGCTATCCTATAACAAGTGAAAAATGGTTTGGAAGGTCTAATAATATGAATTCAGAAGAACGAAGCCCGAAATATTACCTAAACAGCTAAACGTCTAAATTCCTAAACCCCTAACCCCTAACAATACCATATTGGTTATTTCCACAAACTGCGCCACCGTGAGCTGTTCGGCTCGTTTGGCAAAAAGTTCGGAAGCAAGCAGAGCCTTATCAATGTTGAGTGAACTTAAAGCATTTCGCAGGGTTTTGCGGCGCTGATTGAAGGCGGTTTTCACCACGGTCTTGAAAAGTTTTTCGTCGCAATCCAGTTTTTCCACCGCGTTTCGTTTCAGGCGGATTACGGCCGATTTAACTTTTGGCGGCGGATTGAATACATCTTCATCCACCGTGAACAAATATTCTATATCGTAAAAAGCCTGCAACAACACGCTCAGTATGCCATATTCCTTCGAGGTCGGGCCGGAAGCAATGCGACGGGCAACTTCTTTCTGGAACATGCCCACCACTTCGGGTATCAGGTCGCGGTTTTCGTATACCCTGAACAATATCTGGCTCGAAATGTTGTACGGAAAATTGCCGATCACACCAAACGGCTCATCGAAATAAGCACGCATATCGAAGGTTAAAAAATCGCTGTGAAGCATATTGGCCTTTAGTTCCGGGAATTTATCCTGTATGTATTCAAATGCCTCATTGTCGACCTCTATCAAAAAAGTTTCGTAAGCCGGAGATTGTATCAGGTATTTGGTCAGCACCCCCATGCCGGGCCCTATTTCCAGCACTTTTTTATAGTTATGGTGGAGCGTCAGACTTTCGGTGATGCGGCGGGCAATATCTTCGTCTTTCAGAAAATGCTGACCGAGATGTTTTTTAGGCCGAACAAAATTATTCATCAGTTAATTTTGTCTCCTCTCAAAATCCGGTAACGTTTGCGGGCATCAACCGTGAAAGTGCTTCCGGGATAATCGGTCATAAGTTTTTGGTAAAATTCCATGGCTTTGGCCAGGTTCTTAAATTGATTTTCGTTCAACTGTCCCAACAAAAACAAGGCATCATCGGCCAGAATACCGTCGGGATAGGAAGCCACCAGTTTTTCGAGCAGGCTGTCGGCTTCGGCAAATTTTCGCTGTTTGATCTTTATTTTGGCTTTTTTAAACAAAACATCGTCGAAAAGCGGATGATCGAGGCCCAGCATAAAAATTGAATCGAGGGTGTTCAACGCAAGCTCATCTTTGTTTTGAAACTGCAACAGGTCGGCATGAGCAAATATTTTCAAACCGGTGTAGCTGCTGTCGGCATCAATATTATCGCCGATAAAAAGCGAAAGCTCCATGGCATCGTTGGCGATGAGTTTCGAAGTGGCGGCTTTCAGCACATCGAGCTGTGCCTTGGCATAATCGAACTCGCCTATATAATAAAACAACTGCGCATTTCTGAATTTGGCTTCAAATCCAACCACATCATTTTTGTAAGCCTTATCAACCTGCGAATACATCAGGCATGCCTCCCACGGATCGCCTGTCAGTAAAAGGATGTTAGCCAGTTCAATCTTGCACAAAGCAATTTGGTCGGCTGACACATTATGATATTGAACGGCTTTTTGAAGCAGATCGGTAGCTTGCTTGGGTTTGTCAAGATAAAAAGCCTGCAAATGAGCCAGGTTTTTTATCAGCTGAAGCCCGAAATCGGTTTGGTCGTTATAGATCAGCAGATCGTTATATTCTTTTTCGAGCGATTCAAGATCGGCTTTTTCGGGTGAGGTAGCAGCGGTAATTTTCAGATATTTTGTCTGAAGTTTTTCCACCAAACTCGTTTGATAATAGGGCGACAGAACTCCTTTTTTCGTGATGACATAATCGTAGCAATCGATGGCATCATCATAATTACCGTTCGAGGCGGCGATGCGGCCAAGCATCACGAGGCGGTCGCCGTCTTCGCCGAAACGTTTGTCGATAGCTTTGGCCTGGATAACCGCCGTTGTAAATTCTTTCTCCTGTATAAAATACCACAGCAACAGCAATGAATAGGATTTCACGTCAGCGTCTTTTTTAACGCGCTGCAGCAGGGTGTTCTTAAAAATATCGTTTTTACTATTATCGGCATCATCCAAAAGCAGGTCCTGAAATTTCGATTCCACATTTTTTAATTCATCGGGATCACTGCCAATGAGATCGAAATATTGGTTAATGGCGGCTTCGAAATCATTTTTTTTCAGATAGATCTCTCCCAGTTCGAGATTAAAATTGTAGTAGTTTTTAAGCAACTTTTGTCCGCGTTCGTATGTTTTAATTGCATAATCCGTTTCCCCGCGAACCAGAAATGCATTGGCCAGCATAATAATTTGGTCCTTATTCGCATCAACCGACTTAATGGCCGATTCAAACTGTTTTTTTGCCTGCTCAGGATTATCCTCCGATTGATAAACATAACCCAGATCAACGCTCAGAGCAAGATTTTCGGGCTGTCTTTTTATTTGTTTTACCAGAAACTTTTCGGCTTTTTTGAAATCTTTGGTTTCTATCAAACATTTAAAATAATAATCGTAAATAAAGGGGGTAGGGGTTTTGGCATAAAGTTCTTCAAAAAGCTGAACGGCTTTATCGAACTCCTTATTCTGGAAATACTGAATTGCTAATTGCTCGGTTGTATTGGTTTGTGCGAAAGAAACCGTTCCCCATAAAAACAACAATAACAACAAAAAGCCTTTGATAAATAAAGGTTTTGGTTTAGAGTTTTTTTTTTGACGGATATTCATTTCGTAAACGAAAAATTAATCAATTACATCAAATCCTGTATATTTTACCAATGCTTTCGGGATTAGTATTCCTTTTTCGGTTTGATTATTTTCCAGTAAAGATGCAACTATTCTTGGTAACGCCAGTGCGCTTCCGTTTAGTGTATGCGCAAAATTAATTTTCCCGTCGTCGGTTTTGTAGCGAAGTTTCATTCGGTTGGCCTGATAGCTTTCAAAGTTTGAAACCGAACTCACTTCGAGCCATCTTTTTTGTGCTGCAGAATAAACTTCCATATCGTAGGTCAGTGCCGACGTAAAACTCATATCACCACCGCAAAGTTTTAAAACCCGGAAGGGGAGTTCAAGTTTACGGAGCAAACCGCAAACATATTGGCGCATTTCTTCGAGTGTTTCATACGATTTGTCGGGATGTTGAATTTCGACTATTTCAACTTTATCAAACTGATGCAATCGGTTCAAACCCCTGACATCTTTTCCGTATGAGCCTGCCTCACGACGAAAACAAGATGAATAAGCCACATTTTTAATCGGGAAATCTTTTTCTTTCAGGATCACATCACGATAAATATTTGTAACAGGAACTTCTGCAGTAGGTATCAGATAAAGATTATCGATCTGGGCAAAATACATTTGTCCGTCTTTGTCGGGCAACTGGCCGGTTCCGTAAGCTGATGCTTCATTAACCATCAATGGAGGCTGAATCTCGGTAAAACCGGCTTCAATGGCATTATCTAAAAAGAAATTGATCAAAGCGCGTTGAAGTTTGGCACCTTTCCCTTTATAAACCGGAAAGCCGGCTCCGGTAATTTTGTTGCCGAGTTCAAAATCAATGATATTATATTTAGAAGCCAGATCCCAATGGGGCATAGCAGTTTCGGGCAATGCGGGGATTTCACCTTCCGAATAAACGATCTCATTATCTTCAGGAGTTTTACCAGGTTTAATTGAAGAATGGGGTGGATTTGGAAGTTGAACTAAAAGCGAGTTCAGATTAGCTTCCAGGTTTTTCAATTGTTCTTCCAGATTTTTGGCATTTTCTTTTAAACTGACTGTTGTTTCTTTAAGTTGATTTGCTTCCTGAACTTTTCCTGTTTTATAATATTCGCCAATTGCTTTTGCTATTTTGTTTGATTCGGCATAGTTATCATCAAGAGTTTTTTGCACGATTCTTCTATCTTCATCACATTTGAGGATTTTATCAACCGGATCAGAGGCATTGAAATTTTTCAAAGCGAGTTTTTCGATAATTGCTTTAGGATCGTTTCGTAAAATACTAAGTTGGATCATAATAAATTTTTAAACAAAAATAACGATAATGATACTAAAAAAAATCTCCGATCACAAAAGTAACCGGAGATTCTTAAAGATAATTTCTTTATTAATTTTTTACGGTATCTTGTTGTTCAAGGGGAATAATTGACACGTATGATCTTGCATCCTTTTTCTTTTTGAATTCAACGATCCCGTCAATGAGAGCAAACAAAGTATGATCTTTGCCCATGCCAACATTTAATCCCGGATGATGAACGGTACCTCTTTGACGTGCAATGATATTTCCTGATTGAGCGAACTGTCCGCCATATACTTTTATTCCTAAACGTTTACTGTGCGATTCCCGACCATTTGTCGAACTACCAGCACCTTTTTTGTGTGCCATATAATTTAATTTTTAATTTTCTTTGAATTATGCTTTGATGTCTTCGATCTGTATTTTTGTAAGGTATTGTCTGTGACCGTTAGATTTCTGATAACCTTTTCTTCTTCTTTTCTTGAAGACAATAACTTTATCACCTTTTAAATGGGTCAGTATTTTTGCTGTAATAGTAGCTCCGGCAACTTTGGGTGCACCGACCTTAACTTTACCAGCATTTTCAAAAAGTAATACATTATCAAAAGTCACAGTAGAGCCTTCTTCAGCTTCTAAACGATGAACGAATACTTCCTGTTCTTTTTCTACTTTAAATTGTTGTCCTGCTATTTCAACTATTGCGTACATTGTAAAGGATTTAACGTTTTTTTAAAAATTGGACTGCAAAGATAAATAAATTTCTATTACAAAATGTTGTTGGTTAAATTTTTTCTTTATTAATTTAAAAAATATGATTTACTGATTAAAAGAAAAGGGATAATAATTTATTTTGATGGATTTAAAATTGTCGAGTTATTTTTTTATTTTTACATCTTTAAATATTTTTTGTACAGAATATTGACATGGAAGTAAAAAAGTATTAAATTTGTTAAAAATAATGTAAAAGGTCTACGTATTATAGTATATAAAACCTGGTCTTTAAACTTATTAAATAATTAGAAATGAATATTCTTATTTGTGAAAATGAAAATGCCGTTGCTTTTGCATTAAATTTTTATTTACAGAAAAACGGACATACAGTTACTTTGGTTAAGGACGGTGATTCGGTGCTATTGAAGATCAATTCAATGGATTTTGATTTAATAATTACAGATTTATTTATCACTTTTCATACTGGTTTTGAGTTACTTCATCATTTACGGACAGTTTTAAAAAAGAAAACTCCGGTTATCATTTTGACAAAATTAAATGATGAAAATGAAAAACAAGAAGCGTTAAAAATGGGAGCTGATGATTTTATCACAAAACCGTTTAACCCTGAAGTTTTGATTAGAAAAGTTAATAACCTACTCTATAAAACTCCGAAAAAAATTATCAATACGTACGTATACGTTCAGATGATCGATCTGGAACAATTGAATCAGATTACGGAAGGTGATAATGATTATTTAGCTGAAATTATCAGACATTTTATTGATGTCGCATCAGAATTAATAGTTTTAATCAAAAAGTATTTAAATGAGATCAACTGTAAAGATCTTTTAGTGCAGTGTGAAAAACTCTCACGACAATTAACATTTCTTGGAATTTATTCTGCAAATTTAATTACTGAGCAGATCATTACAATAATTACGAATAAAAAAGACATGTACAGAATTCCTTCACTTGTTACTGAGCTTGAAATCCAAACTAATAAAGCAATCTCGGAAGCAAAAAAAATGATCTAGCAAAATTAAGAATCAATTTTATGCAAAAACTACTCTCTGAATTTATTTTGCTAATATCGAGTTTTTCCGTAATATTTCAAATTGACAAAATTTGTGATTTTGTATTTATTCAAAAATCAAATAGAGACAAACTAGCTTACGAAGTGTTATTTTATAATATTATTAAATAAATTTATGAGGCAGATATTCAAACTATTGGTTGTTATTCTTTGGATCTCAAACACAGTTGAAGCAAATTCTAGTTATTCTCCAGAAAATAATCAAAGCATAAGCTATAAGAGATATGTCGACAGCATGAGAAAGAGTGGAACTTATATGCCATACTTTCCGGATTATTACCGTATCAAAGAAAAGCCTCCTAAAACGTATATTCAACTAGTTACAGAATCATATAATAATTCAGCTATTACTAAAACTGTAGTTTTTCTTTTAATTGGATTTATTTCGCTTATTATCTTAATAACGATTTCTATTCCGGTAAATAGATACTATTTTGATTATACGGAAAAGAAATCACAGAAACTAAGGCTGGAGTATCTTGACGAACTTATTCGCTATATTTTTGATGACGATTATATCATCAATAAAGAATTCTTTAGTAAAATTATTAAATTGAGATTTAATCGGAAAATTTTGTTGGAAGAAATTATTAAACTTCATTCCCAATTTATCGGTGTTTATGGCTATAAACTTGAAAAACTTTTTTTCGAGATTGGTTTAGATGCTTATTCTCTTGATAAAGTAAGGAGTAAATTTTGGTATATTAAGGCCAGGGGATTTCGTGAGGTTGCTGAGATGTGTATTAATAGTGCGCTTCCGGAAGTTGAGAATAATTTGGACAGCAAAAATATAATATTGAAAGTCGAATCAAGAATAGCCTGGACAAAACTGAATCCTCAGTTTCCGGTTAAATATCTTGAAAACGAAACGGTTTCTCTTACTGAGTGGGGCAAAATGCATGTGTTTGGATTTCTCATAAAACAAATTGTTGATATTGATCCTTATCTGAAATTATTGGATCATAAAAACCCTTCAATAATTATTTTTGGCTTACAAACAGTGGGACTGTTTAAAAGATACGAGTATACTGAAAGGATAAGTGGTTTTTTAACAAATGCAAATGAGGATATTTGTGCAGCTGCAATTATTTCTTTAGGAAATATGGGTACTGTTGAAACTTCAAAAATTCTCATAGAGCACTATGACACCCAAACTCCGGCTAATAAAACAACAATTGTCCAAATTGTTAGTGACAACCCTTGCGACGGCTGTGTGGATTTCTTTGCAAAAATAATAGAAGAAGGTTATATTAACAGGTCGTTAAGTGCAGTCAAAGGGCTATTAATGATGAAAGATTTTGGTGAGGCTAAATTGAATGAATTGCTTGAAAGTAATATTGAAAATTTGCAGGGATTTATAAACCAGATTAAAGAATCTAATATTGAATAATTATGTATCAATTTTTTCATATTTTCAGAAACTTTTTCGAATCAGGTATTTTTATTTATACTTCTGTATTATTTAGCAGCTATTTTTTGCTTTCATTGATTTCGGCTTTTGAAATGAGAAAGTATATTTTAAAGAATAGCTTTGTTGATTATTCCGAAATACTTGCATCTCCTTACGTTCCGGCTATTTCGGTTATTGCTGCTGCTTATAACGAAGGGAGAACTATAGTTGAAAACATTAGATCTTTATTGGCATTACATTACAATAGTTATGATGTAATTATTGTTAATGATGCGAGTACAGATGATTCAATGCAAAAAATAATTGAGGAATTCGATCTGATCAAAATAGATTTCTTTTATAATAGTGTATTGATAACCAAACCGATTAAAGGTATTTATAGATCACGGAACGAATCCTTTTCCAAACTTATTGTTGTTGATAAAGAAAATGGTGGCAAAGCTGATTCAATAAACGCAGGGTTAAATGTTTCAACTAATAAATATTATTTGGCAATAGATGTTGACTGTGTTTTGGAGAGTGATTCACTGGTAAAGATGGTCAAACCTTTCCTTGAAGCTACTGACAAGAAAGTAATAGCAACTGGCGGAACAATCCGAATTATTAACTCATGCACAGTTGTTAATGGTAAGGTTGTTGAAGTAACAGTTCCTAAAAATTTAATTAGCCGCGCACAGGTTTTAGAATATACCCGCTCTTTTCTTATGGGGAGAATGGCATGGAGCCGATTAAATGGATTATTGATTATTTCTGGTGCCTTTGGTATGTTCGACAGGGAAATTGTTATTAATATTGGCGGTTATAGTTCAGTTACCCTCGGTGAAGATCTGGAATTGATCGTGAGAATGAGAAGATATATGCATGATATTAAAGAGAAGTACCGGGTTATTTATATTCCCGATCCATTATGCTGGACTGAAGTTCCGGCTAAAGTAAAGATTTTATCCAGGCAAAGAAATCGATGGACCCGTGGAACCGTTGCAACTTTATTAATTCATAGAAAAATGTTCTTTAACCCACGATATGGATTTATCGGAATGATAAGTTTTTCTTTTTGGGTAATTTTTGAATGGTTTGCACCCTTTGTTGAATTCTTTGGGATTTTATATTTCTTGTTGATCATTGCTCTTGGAAATCCTAATTGGGTGTTGTTTTCACTAATGATTGGTTTTGCATACTGTTTTGGAGTTACTTTTTCTGTTGGTGCAATATTATATGAGCAGCTTTCCTATCAGAAGTATAAAAAGCCGATAGATCTGTTTCGATTAATAGTAATGGCTTTTTTCGAACCACTTTTTTTCCATCCGATGCTTGTTTGGTTTGCGTTAAAAGGAAATTACCTGTTTTTAGTAGGTGAAAGACGATGGGGCAAAATGGATCGTAAAGGATTTGGGTCAGCAAGTAATGCCTGATAATTACAGAATAATTATCAACTTATCAGGATCTGTTTTGTATTTCTCTTCTGAGATTCTAACTTTTATACGTAAGAATAAGAAATAAGAATAAGTAAGATTACTTCTTATACCTTATTATTATAAAGCATTGCCCGGTAATAAAATTTAATTCTTTCCGCCTTATTTAGTCTTATCCATTCCGTTATAGTAATCCTTCAGAATTTTAGAAACCAAAGGAATATAATAACGATAATAAAAGTGATCGGTTTCAGCAGGGGCAGCTTTTCCAAGCAAAAACAAGTGTAAATAATAAACTCCTTTCAACTGAATGAAATTAAAGTTTGCAGGATAATCCACAAAATCTCCTCCGAAATAGTAGAATTTATAATCCTTAGTATGTTCAAATGTTGCAGGAAATAATTTGGGTATACCTTGATATTTTAAAATTGAATCACCTTTAGCGTTTGATTTAATCTCATAGTATGAAAAAACATGATTGGAAGTATCAGTACTGTATGTTATTTCGAACCAATACGGATAGTATAATACATCTGGCAATCCATATTTTTCGGTTGCACTATAGAATGTCTGAATTAATGGAACTTCCAAATTAAGATGTAACTCTTTTCCCAGAATTTCAACGCGATCATCTTCATTAGCAAAAACAATTCCTGAAGAAGTAAATGGCCAGGCATTATGATGTTGTTGTTTATATAAATGCACTACCCAGTGAGGTAATTCGGGATTTTTTACGGTATCAAGTAAATCGAAATAACGCCCTGTCCAACCGGTCCATTTTAAGTGGAAAATAGATTCAAGTTCTCTTCTGATGCCATAAGGGGTAGGAGATGCAAAGAAATTAAATTCCGTAACGATCAACTTTTTCTGGTCTTTCATTTTCCGTATTAACGACAATTCATTATTGTCAAGACCTCCATATATTTTTTCAGAATGTTCCTGCTGTAATGTATCCCGATACCATTCGTTATAATACATTCCGTATGAATCAGCAAAATAAACGGCATCATAATAGTTGGCCATGCTGTCAATTTGTCTGTCCGAAAACTTGCTTAGATCGTGGATTTTGTATTGCTTGTGATCTTTGGGATAGAAACCGTAATAATCAGTATCGATTTCATAATAATCCCGATTTTCTTTCACATACTTACTATTCTCAAGTATCCAGTCCAGTCCCCGATGCTCTCTGCAATATCGGTTTAATACGGTTTTATCTACAATAAGAATTTTAAATGGTTTTTTGGGTGTAAGCAACCAGCTTACCCACATGATTGCGGGGAACAGAACAACAACTAATATGATAAAGGTTACAATTATCTTTTTGATTCTCATCCTATTTAATTTTATGTAAAATTAATATTATTAGAATTGAAAAACACATTTTTTTTTATTTACATCAAAAATTTTTTCTAAAAAAGTAATTTAAAATTGATTTTCAGCTATCAACTAATAATTCTTTTATTTGTTTCTGATCATTTTTCTATTATTTTTGTAATAAAAAATAAAAGTATGAAAAAGAAGCATAGAGGGCTAAAAATAATTTTATGGTTTTTAGTTTCAATACTATTGATTATAGGATCTATTGTTGCGTATTTGTATTTTGGTGAATCGGGCAAACGAAATGCGCTGACCGTAATTCCAAAAGAAGCTGTGTTTATAATCGAGACATCGAACCTTACAGAAGGCTGGTCCACTTTGAGCGAAAGTAAAATGTGGAAACATTTGTTATCGAGCCCCAAATTTGATAAGATCAACCAAAGTGCCATGCAACTCGATTCTCTGGTCAAAGGAAATAAAACTTTGAATATGTTATTTTCCGAAAGGCAACTGGTTATTGCAGCTCAAATGACCACTCAAAGAGATTACGATTTTATTTTTGCTGTTGATTTAAAAAGGGCCTCAAAAATTTCTTTTTTGAAGAACTATATTAAAGATATTCTGGGTTATTTTGACTATTCTATGACCAAACGTACCTTCGAAGGAACCGAGATCCTTGAGCTCACTAAGACAAACTCAACCGAAATTCTCTCTATTTGTTTTATCGATAATATTATGGTGTGCAGCTATTCGCCCATGCTTATCGAAAAATCTATTCATCAAAAAGATAGCGAATATTGGACAAAAAACCCCAATGTGCGTTTTGTCACCACAGAGATCAAGGGAAACAAACTCTTTAACTTTTATCTCAATTTCAGTCAACTCGACGATTACCTGAAATGTTATCTTTCCGAGCCTTCCTCCATAGTAAATTCAATTAGTACGAATCTCTATTTTTCTGCTTTTAATGTAACTTTCGATAACGAAAAACTTCAGTGGGATGGCTATACCAGTGTGAACGACAGTTTGCCTTCTTATTTTAAGGCATTGGCTAATGTAGCCCCCGGAAAATGGAATGCTTACGATATTATTTCTGATAAGGCGGCTCTTTATGTTTCGATGAGTTTTAATAATCAGGCTTCATTTTTCGATAAGCTGAAAGAAGTTTTTAAATCGGAAGATACCACCAAGGCACAGGATTATGAAAAGACGATCAAAAAGGTCGAAAAATACTTAAGAATTAATCTTGACAACGACTTTTTCGGCTGGATCGGAAGCGAAATCGCCTTTGTAAAACTTCAGCCATCACCCAATGCAAACGAAGATGATGCTATTGCCATGATCCATGCTTCGGATATTGAAAGGGCTAAAGCTGGTATGGATAAGATCACAAAAAACGTGCGTCGCAAAACCTTTGGCCTGGTTAAATTTAACGATACCGAATATAAAAACTTCACCATAAAGTATCTCGAATACGGCTGGTTCTTGAAATTGTTCTTCGGCAAACTGTTCAACAAGTTCGATAAACCCTATTATACCATAATGGACGATTATGTTGTTTTCAGCAACTCGCCTTCGTGTTTGATTGAAATGATAGATGATTATACTGTGGGGAAAACTCTGGCTCATAACTCCGATTTCATGAAGTTTCTCGATAATTTCGATCCCAAAGCCAATATGTCGGCATTTGTGCAGATGCCCAAAGTTTATTCGCACCTTTATTATTACAGCACAAGCGAAAAACGTCAGGGCATTAAAGAAAACAAAGATGTTATTTTAGGTTTTACACGGGTTGGATTGCAATTGGTTTCCGATAACGGTATGTTCAAAACAAAACTTCACGCCGATTTCGACGAACAGGCAGGTTTCAGCAGCGACCTCGAAAACATCGAATCGGCAGCCGAGGACCTTTATCTCTTTCAGATCGATTCGGGAAAATATAAAGTAGTTATTGGTTCGAACATGGTGAATAGAACCGGGCCGTATAAGATCCGTTATGCCGACAGCACCACCATACAAGCCGAAGGCCGCCTCGAAAACGGCAAACCGGAGGGTTTGTGGCGCAGCTATTTCGAAGACGGCAAGATAAAAAGTGCAGTAACATATAAGGATGGTATGGCAAACGGCATCGCTATGTTTTATTTCGATAACGACAAACAAACCACCCGCGTTGAACTAACTTTTGAAGACGATAAAATTGTGGATATTTACCGCGAGTTTTACGAAAACGGCAACCGCAAAGTCATGCTGAAATTTAAAGACGGTTTGCCCAACGGCGATGCAGAATTTTATTACGAAAGCGGCGTTATTAAAATTGAAGGCGATTATAAAGACGGTGTGAAACAAGGCAAATGGAAACATTATACCGAAACCGGCGAAGTGATCGACAAAGAAAAATGGAAAAAAGGCCAGCAAAAAGGAGCGAATAATTGAAACGATCTTCTTAGTGTTTCTTCGTGTTCTCCGTGTCTCCGTGGTAAAAATAACTTACATTTATCAACGATTATAGTATTCATAGCCAATATCAATAATGCTGCAAAACTCCAAAAAAACAGGTCTCTACTTCGGCTCGTTCAATCCCGTTCATATCGGGCATCTGGCTATTGCCAACTATATGCTCGAATTCACCGATCTGGATGATATCTGTTTCGTGGTGTCGCCTCAAAATCCCCTCAAAAGCAAAGAAACCTTGCTGGCAAACCACCATCGCTATGCCATGGTGATGCGGGCAATTGAAGATTACAGCAAATTTCAGGTATCTAACATCGAGTTTAAACTTCCCTTGCCGTCCTACACCATAAATACACTAACTGTTTTGGGCGAAAAATATCCCCAAAAACAGTTCGTGCTCATCATGGGCTCCGACAATCTCAGCAATTTCAAAAAGTGGAAAAACTACGAAAGCATTTTGCAGTATTATCAGCTTTATGTTTATCCCCGTCCGGGTTCCGATGGCGGCGCTTTGCGCGATCATCCCTCGGTTACCTGGGTCGATGCGCCACTGATGGAAATTTCGTCGAGTTTCATCCGCCGGGCCATCCATCAAAATAAGGATATCCGCTTTTTTCTGCCCGAAAAAGTATGGATTTATATAGATGAGATGGGGTTTTATAAGTAGGGGAGGATGACGAAAGAAAGTTTATTTCAACATCATTGTATCATTCCTTCACAAACTTCCCATCCTCAACAAACCTTTCTTTATCCCAGATTTTATAAAAATATATTCCGTTTGCAAACTTTCTTAAATCAATATTATTCTGTCCTTGTTTTAAAACACTTTCGGTTTGCATCTGACCGTTTATATCATAAATTTTAATATCAATATCTTTATATAAACCCGTTTCGAAATTAATTTGATCGCTGGCAGGGTTGGGATATACTAATATCTGTTTATCATTGATAGTAATATTTTCATTTACTCCGGTTGCAACATTTCCATACTTATCTGTTTTAATCAGAACAATATTTTCCTGAGATGAATTACTAGGATATAAAGTCCAATCCCAAAAACTCCATTGTACAATACATCCTCCATCGTTGGTTGCTGTAATTGATCCATTCTGATAATTTCCATCAAAGCCAAAATACTTTTGCCAAAAAATCGTTTTATCAATATTTAGTTTAGCAATCATTAAACCAGAATACGATGGATCGTCAAATACTTTTGAATCTGCTTGTGATGTATAATAAATGGTATCTGGTGTTCTGAAATCCATAAAATTCCAAAGTTGTGTAATATAGTTATCCGTATAAGTAGAATTCATAGGTATTGCAATCGTGTCAATAACTTCAGAATTTTTAGAACGAATATAAAACCCCGGATAATTACTTGTCAAACTTGTACCTGTCATAGCCGATTCAAAATAAAGACTATCATTATATTTTAAGGTATTACACCATGTCCACCAATGTTCATTTATCCATCTTATATCTACCGTATCAAAATGACTTAGCAAATAATCTGTTTTCATAATGACATTCCGCGTTGTTATCAAATAACTGCTATCGGCAGCTATTTCAACTATACTATTATCGATCCCATCTCTAAAACCAGTTATTCCTTTACGTATAAGGATAAAATTTGAATCGGTTTCATAAATTCTATATCCCCTGGTAAATCCGGCGCTATCCATAGTAATTACATTTAAAAAAATATGGTGACCGTTTTTGCTTACAATTTGTTTTGAAATATATTCATTGGGGGCTATTGTATCAATTACTTTTTCGGTTATAATTTGCAAATTCGTATCAAACACTCTAATATACATTAAATTATAAGATGAGTCAACTAGTGTTGCATAATAAAGAAAATCATTGCCTTTTTTTTCAATATATAAAGCACCTGTTTCGTATTTATTAAATATTGTATCCAATTCAATACTATCAACTTTATTACTATAGTTGTCAAATTCAACTATTTTTTTTCTTGCTTTATTATCTATTAAATTATTTGTCCAATAAAATAAATAATAATGATTATTAATCCCTTGCAAAATACTCATACCATAATTATTATAACCATTATTGGTCACTTTTTTAATAAATGAAATATTTTGTGCTTGTAATAAATTATGAAATAGTAATAACGAGAAAAATATCAGTAATAATATGATTTTTTTCATCATTTTAAAGTATTATTATAAAATGCAAATTGGTAATATTAATCGGGTATATCTGATGTACATGCCCAAGTAGAAATTTGGTAAACAATTGGCATTGCAATTTCACATTCAATATATGATCCTGTATTAATACATTCCTTGTATCTTCCTAGCTGAAAAACCGAAATGATCTCATTTCCAGCTAAGCCTGAATGCAAACTTTTATAAACAGCTCTTGCCCCTGCTAAATATTGATTTAATAAGTCCTTAGTAAGGCATTGATTTGGCATCCCATTAAAATGGGTTACATCAAATACTAAGCCTAAGCTTCCATAGGTTCCGGTACCTAAAACGGGGTTATTAACAAAATCTTGTCCAAAAATTGCAATTTCACCAGTATGTAAAGTAATATAGAAGTCTCCGCCATTTGCACAATGTATAGCACTTAAATCATCATACATAAGTTTTTCATTGATTAGTTCATAACCTGCTTTAGGCACAGGCCATCCAGCACAATCAATTCGATCAACCGCACTAACACTAGCCTGACCATCCTCAAAAATATTACTATCATTATAAGGCACCCATTGTCTATTTGTTCCTTTACTACTCAATAAAGAAGGATTTATTTTATTTGATATAATATTTTTATTGAAGTCAAAAGATTTTGTTTTATTACAATTGCAAGCATTTCCATTTGAAGCGAATCTCCCATTAATAGTACCAAAGTTATTAATGGCTGTTAATTTCAGTTTCTGCACCCATCCGTAAATCACTTTTCCAGCGCCAACTGCCAAACTTGCCGTTAATGCAGTAACAAAATCAGGTCCTGCCATTTTGGGTGGTTCAGCTTCCCCTGTAAAGTAATTTCCTTTAAAGCAAAAATATAAAGTTGCCTGCATGGTTGCTGATACCCAAAAAGGAACATTAGCAATATTCACAGCAGCATTACTGTTAAAATATCTTTGCCATCCGCTTTCAGTATCCGCTATAGCAGTCATCCAATAATTATAATTTGCTATACCGACACTTGTGGCAAAGAATAATGGCATTTTTTCCTCTTGGCTAAGCTTCGATTTTGTAATATTATCTTCAATATTTGCAATATATTGAGGAATATCAAGGGGAGCAATTTTCTTTATACCTTGTATCAACAAATTCACAAAATTCACTTGTCCTGAAATTGCGCCCAAGCTTTCATTGTTTATATAGGCATTTTGAGCAATAGTAAATATTGAAACTAATTCAACATCTTCCAATACCATTATGCGTCTATTCACATAATTAAAGACTTTCTCTATAAATTCGCAAATAATCGGGTTCAGATTATCAGGGCTACTAGTATAATTAGCAATAATACACTCCATACCGCTAACATGTAATTTACCTATTCTCGGATAGGGATTTATTAAACTTGGTTCTGACATAGTAGTATGTATTTAATGATTATTTTATCTAAGAAACATACCACCTAAATTTATTTTAGGCACCCAACCGTAAATAACTTTTCCGGCTCCAACAGCCAAACTAGCCGTCAAAGCTGTAACAAAATCAGGCCCTGCCATTTTTGGTGGTTCGCCTTCTCCGGTAAAATAACTTCCTTTAAAGCAAAAATAGAGTGTTGCTTGTATAGCTGCCGATACCCAATTTGGCACATTAGCAATATTAACTGCGGCATTGCTGTTAAAATAGGTTTGCCAATCGCTACCTGTATCGGCAATTGCTGCCATCCAGTAATTATAATTTGCTAATCCAATACTTGTAGCAAAAAATAACGGCATTTTTCCTTTCTGGCATAAACTCGATTTCGAAATATTATCTTCAATATCTGCAATATATTGAGGAATATCTAATGGAGGAATATTTTTTATTCCATTAACCAAAAGATTGATAAACATTGATTGTTGACTCGAAAGTCCGCTTATTTCATTATTAATATAAGCATTCTGAGCAATCGTAAATATTGAGGATAGTTCTACATCTTCTAAAACAGGTACTGAACTGGTTTTATAAGCGAATACTCCTTTTATATAAGTGCAAATTAGGGTATTTAAATTATCTGGGCTGCTGGTATAATCTGCAATAACAGCGTCCAATCCATCAGTGTGTAGTCCACCTATGGAAGAATATGGATTTATTATAATTGGTTGTGACATTGTATTTAAAATTTATTGTTTTTGATTATTAATTATTTTTTTAGCCATTATTTCCTCACACATTCTTTTGTTAAGAATGTGTGCCATACGCATAGCCATCATCAAAAAAATAAAAGTAAAAACGGAAAAAGGATATTTTCATAATCAAAAAAATTACAAATCAATCAATCTCTTTTTCCTTGTAACACGCTCACGCGTTAAATCTCAAATGTATCCGGTCAATTTGGGGGTTTAGTAATGCCCCGGTATAAAACTTGAGTAAAGGAAGTAAAATAATAACGTTCAAATTTACAAAAATATTTTCTAATACACAAAAAATATTTCATTTTTTTTAATTTAAATAAAAAAAGCCCACATTCTCATGCAGGCTTTAACTATTCACTATTCACTTTTATCTATCCACTTCCTAAACCGTAACTCTTTGCATCATCACTTCCACTTGTTCGGTTTTTCCGCGTTTAAAAACTATAATCATTTGTTTTGTAACAAAACCATCCTTTGTAAAATCAACATGATAAGTTCCCGGTTTCACTTTCGAAACTCCAAGCAAACCGTTTATATCGCTTGTTGCTATCAAATCAAGTTCAACAATTTTCATCTGCACACCTTCCAGCAAAGCAGTCACAGCTCCTGCGGGCGGATTGGCATCCACACACATGCCTATCAGCGAAGTATGTCTTACACCCTCTATTTCAAGCCCCATACAATCCGCTAATTCTTTCACCAAACCGGGTTGTGTATCCTGATATTCTCCATAAAAATAATCATAAATATTTTCCGCTGCGGCATCGGCTTTTTTAGTCGCTTCATCCAGCGCTGCCGTTCCTTCCACTTTTTTAGTTTCTCTCACCGTAATAGGATTAACCATTGCTGCATCATAAGCTGTTATGCTGTCAGCCATCGCGGTCAGGTTGGCAGGTTTAATATTCGGAAAAAGTGTAGCGTTACTCAATATTTTCATAATCTCGCGCGAACGGTTCAATGCTTCTGCCTTGGGGGCTTTCATAATATAAGTAACTTCATGATTCAGTTTCTTCAGCACATCCAATGCTTTGGCATCTCTTGCCTTCGGCACTCCTTTATGCGCAAACTGTATAATGGTTTCCGCCATTTGTTTTTTCGCAGCTTTCGTCTCATCTGTAACTCCTGTATTATTGCTTTCCTGTATAGCTTCTGCTGCTTGAATTTTAACTACACTATCTTGCAAA
>CAIWKO010000046.1 GCA_903913285.1 uncultured Bacteroidales bacterium
TGTACCAACACGGCGTCAAAGTCCATTACTGTAAATGCATTGCCAACAGTTAACCTTGCAAGTTTCAGCAGCGTTTGTGTCAGCGCAGCACCCTTCACATTAACAGGCGGAACCCCGACAGGAGGAACATACAGCGGGACAGGCGTAAGTGCAGGTACCTTTAACCCTGCAACTGCCGGTGTGGGAACTTTTACAATAACCTATTCTTATACCGATGGTAATTCGTGTACAAACACGGCTTCAAAATCAATTACGGTAAATGCATTGCCTACAGTTAACCTTACAAGTTTCAGCAGCGTTTGTGTCAGCGCAGCACCCTTCACTTTAACAGGCGGAACCCCGACAGGAGGAACATACAGCGGAACAGGCGTAAGTGCAGGTACCTTTAACCCTGCAACTGCCGGTGTGGGAACTTTTACAATAACCTATTCTTATACCGATGGTAATTCGTGTACCAACACAGCGTCAAAGTCCATTACGGTAAATGCATTGCCAACAGTTAATATTACAGGTTTGGATAATCTTTATTGTATTGATGCAATATCTGTTGTGGTTACGGGAACGCCAAGCGGGGGAACCTTAAGCGGGGCAGGTATAACAGGTAATACATTTAATCCTAATAATGCAGGAACAGGAACATATCCGATCGTCTATGCATTTACGGATGGGAATAACTGCTCAAATACTGATACAGTTTATGTAACAGTAAGTCCATGCACAGGAATAAATTACAATAGTCAGGCTGATTTAATCAAGATATATCCGAATCCTGCAAATGATCTGCTTACGGTTGAAATTGCTGAATTGAATGGAGAACCAATGATCAGGATTTATGATATGCAGGGACAGCTATTGATCAAACAAGCAATGCTTCAGTTGAAAATAGACATGGATATTAGTGGTTTGGCTGATGGAGTTTATTTACTAAAAGTGAGCGACGGCAAGGGATTAATAGTGATGAGATTTGTGAAAGAATGAATTTAATTTGAAATTTAACATGAGAAAACTCTCTTGGCTGGTTGGCTGCGGGAGTTTTTTTTTTGAGAAAAGAGAAGCCAGAAGTCAGAAGTGTGATCAGCCCTGGTTTTTGATGGGTATTTCGATATAATCGTGGTAGGTGATATGAATTTGTGAGGCCAGATCGGCGATGATATCGGCATCCCAATTATCTGGATAGATGCAGGAGGTATGTGCCGCATGATCGAAGGTGCTGATAAACCCTACTTCGCAATTTAACACCGTATCGAAAAATGTGATGACGGTTGCCACTTTATTCTGTTGCTTGTCTCGTAAAAGATATCTTTTTCGCGCTTTCATCGGGTTTTTGGTTTGCCATAATATAAAACGCAGAATTTTAATTATTATTTGTTTTTATGATAAAAAAATAATGAATACTTTTACACATGCAAAGTGGTGGAAATGAATGCTACGTTATAAGCCAGCGTCGGGAGATGCAATCAAACAAAGATATAAACGGAACTTTATAATTTTATTTACAAATCAAAACAACAACAGAAATTATGAAACATAAAACTCTTACATCAACTTTTATTGCACTTTTATTTATTTCTCTTTCAACAAATCTTAGTTACGGACAAGACTATTATGAAGTTTCAACGCCTCTTAATCCGGGGATGGCAAGAATAATTTTTCACAGAGGTGCGAATCTTTTGGGGGTTGCGGGTTCACACATCGTAATCGATAAGGGAGACAGTTTAAACTTTAACGGCTGCGTGTATGAAAATAAAACGTACACGACCAATCAATATAATTTTGGCAAGGCAGGAAATGTGAGGTTATTATATCTTAAGATTAATTACAGAGAAGGTATAAAGTTGATCGGAAAAACACCTAAAGGCGACACCTATGTTGAAACCCCTTTTAATATAGCTGATTTTCCGACTATAAGTACAATACCGGGTCCCATTAAGAAAATTATTATTGATAATATTCCAATATCCGGGCTCGGAATTGTTGGGCATGCAGTAGCTGAAGAACTGGGATATTACAAAAATATTGATTCGAAAACACCTAATTGCAGAATAGTCGGCGCTGTTGAATCGGGAGATTCTTTTTTTTGGGACCGACCTGCCGGAACTATGATCATTCAAAACATTACATCGGGTGGCGATCAGGCGTTTGCTCAACCCATAAAAGTTGAAGCAGGAAAAACCTATTCCGTAGAATATCACTATGCAAGTTCTAAATTTGATATTTCGGAAAGTAAGGGATTCAATGGGTCGAATAAAGACACTATTACAAATGAGAATATTATAAAAATGACAAAAGAAGGTTATACTGCTGACTTTATCATTGCTCTGATACATAAGGGAATTTGCAAATTTGCTTTAAGTTCGGGTGAAATTGCCCGACTAAACAGACAACTAGTATTTCCGGAGGTAATAGAAGAAATGAAGAAATGTGCAAATACAAGAAAATAGGAAACAAATACATTTAAAAAAATGAGACGAATAATTATCATCATACTTTTACTGATTTCTTTTAATGTTTCATCGCAGGAAAAAAGTGTGGAATACAATAATGATTACCACCACAGGAATACAAAAATTGCTATTATTTCTGGGAAAATTGCAACTCTTGGTAACATAAAATCATTTAATGTGATTTTAAAAAATAAGGATTTGATTTTGGGAGGAACGGAAGTTGGTGCTAATGATGTTGTTTTCGCTGGTTCAATTTTAAAAAGTGAGAAACTGACTGATAAAATAAATGGAGAACCTGATTCTTTGTATATAAAAAGGAAGGTCGAAGAATTAAATATAAAGAAAGCAGGAAAGGGTGATAAATGGAAAAAGGATTGGGAAACCACTGCTTCATATTTTTTGCCTGCTCTTATCGGAGGATATTTGGAGGACGCTGTGGACTCAAAAATACCTACAATTGTTAAAGGAAAAAATACAGATTATACAATGATTATACGCCCGGTTTTTATTAAATACGATGAATTTAACGGTCATTCTATTGGGACATATATTGATATTGTCAAATCTGACAATCATAATGAGATAATTGTAAGACTCCTAATAAATTCACAACGTTATTATTCAAGTAAAGAATATCCAGGAATGGAACCATCAATATTTTATACTATTGGTAAAGAACTGGCAGCTTTCTTTAAAAAGGATGTATTTTAGACCAAATTAAATTAAGGTGCATAAATATGTATTTTTACATTGCAAAGAAGTGGAAATTAATGCTGGGATATGCGAAGGTAGCAAGGTTCGACATATTTTCTTTCCATTATTCTTAATGGTTGTTAATTTGCCTTATTACAACGCTGCTAAACTTATCATAAAAATATCATCTCATTTTTATACTTCAAAACTTGTAACTTTCTGACCACATCAGAGTCTTATAGGAGATCAAAAAACACTTAATCTCTATGAAGAAAATTGCGCTTGCATTTTTTACTGTTACCCTCCTACTGTCAAAAGTATCGTTTTCGCAGGAAAGCATTCAAATAACCGGTCAGATAAAGAACAATGAAACTAAAGAAAAAATAGAATTCTGTAACGTTTTAGTAATAAACACTAAAGACAGTCTTATTACTATGGGAGCGAGCAATCAGAATGGCTTTTTTTCGCTTACGGTAGCTGCAGGTTATTATAAACTTATTTTTAGCATGATAGGTTATAAAACCGATACAACAGGCATTATTGCAGTTGGCGAGAATAAGTTTCTGGGCGTTATACAGTTGAAACCTTCGGTGGTGAATCTGAAGGAGGTGTCGGTAACAGAAAGTTCGAGAGAAACCCAAACCGACCGCGATGTGCAGATCGTTACCGAAAAAATGAAATACGGAGCGGCAACCACTCAGGATGTGCTGACCCGGGTTTCGGGAGTTGGTGTAGACCGATACAGCAACACCATAAAGGTTGATAACGACGCGAAAGTTATTATTCTGGTTGATGGCATTGAAAAAGACCAGCAATACATAAAAAACCTGTCGCCCGACCGCCTGAAGAAGATAGAAGTGATACGCGATCCGGGAGGAAGATATGCCCTTGAGGGTTATTCGGCTGTGATAAATATTATCCTGAAAAAAGACTATCAGGGCACAGAGATATTTGCAGATGACAGCTTTATTGCCGACCCCGATGCCCTGAAAACCGATTACATTCCCGTTTCGAACAACTTTTCGGCCACCGTGAATTATGTTTACAACAAGGTGAATTTGTATGCCAAATATGATAACAACATTGCCAAATTCAACTTCAATACCTTCGATAAAAAAGAGTATTATAACGGATTGCTTATTGAACACAATCCTGTTTCGAACTCTGATCTGAACACTAAAATTAATCAGCTAAGTCATAACTTCACATTGGGATCGGATTATTACATCAACCCGAAACACACCCTGAGTTTTGAAGCCAATTTGTCGATGCAGCCAAAGAGCTATAATGGCAATAGCGAGTATGATCATGTGGTTGGCAGTTTGAACGGAAGTTTACTGAGCAGCGATACGAGTATGACCAAAAGCACTTCATCGACCAGAAGTATGTATGCCTCTCTGTTTTATGAAGGCAATATAGATGAAAAGAACGTTATCAATTCAAATTTCACGTTTTTGAACTATAACAATAACTATACAAACCTGTTCTCGCAAAAAGATATGAATATAAACGAAGCGGGAACCGATAACGAAAACTCCACCAAGTTTTATCTGGAATATACTCATACGTTTAAAAACCGATCGTCGCTGCAGGTAGGTTACGGCAATACCTGGGAAGGACTTAACAGCAATTTTATATCGGATACCAGCAGCAAATTCAAGTATACGGATATGCGCCACAAATTGTATTCGTATTATTCGTGGCAAATAGCAAAACGATTCAGTATCAAGATCGGAGCAGCGGGCGAAACCAGCAACCCGAATTCGGATGGAATGAAAAGGTCGTATGTAATTTTTCAGCCCTATCTCGATATTAAAATAGATGCGTCGAAGAATTTGATTTTCAAGGCAAAATATCGTTCGGGTAGCACCTACCCCGAAATCAGCCAAACCAACCCCTACTCGGTTTTTATTGATATGCAAAGTGTGAGAACCGGTAATCCGAATCTGAGGCCCGAGGTGGTGAATAAAATATCGTTGCAAACCACCATTTTACAAGGCCTGATAAACATAGAACCCTATTATCATTTCTCGAACAATTATATTACCGAGACAGGCATCTTCAGGCCTGACGGTATTTTTGAATACACTACAAGCAATGCGGGTAAATATAAAAGCTTTGGTGTTGAGGCCAGTGTAACCATACCTTTTGGGAAGAACGTCTTTTTGGAATCGAGTGCAAATGTGTTTTTCAACAGTATAAAATATGCAGACAGAACAAACAAAGTGAACGATTTTTCGATGAGCGGACAATTGATATACCAAAACCATAAAGCAAAAACACTGCTCGGTATGCAATATCAGAAAGCCAATCAAAAGAACATCACAGCTCAGGGATATAACACCGGGAATAATGATTACTGGATATTGTTTGTGAGACAGCCATTTTTAAAAGAAAGGCTTACCTTACAATTTGTATATATTACGCCTATTTCTCTGGGCGTTAATTACAAACAAGGCAATTTTATCAATACAGATTATTATAAAGAAAGCAAATATAACAACATCGAACTGCTAAAAAACATCATGATACTTCAGGTTACCTATCGTTTTAACAAAGGAAAATCGGTTAACAAGAAAGAAAAAGAGATCGAAAAAATTGATGAAAAGAAGAGCAAGGGGATATTTTAATAGCGGCTTGATATATCTTCGTTTATAATAGAAATATCCGGCAAAAACCAAGCAGGCAGATGTTGTGTCTTTATTTTAATTTTTCTATTAAGCGACTAATTAAACTGTATCTTTACAAATGCATAATGGTGGAAATGAATATAGCACCATTAAAAAGAAATCTTAAAAAACATAAATAATATGGGAACTGCAAACGTTGAATTAATGAAACAAGCCCGCGAAGCTTTGGCAGGCAGATGGGGTTTGGCAATTGGCAATTATCTGTTGTATGGTGTAATCATTGCAGGTGCCTCGTCTTTACCTAATCATACGGGCAATGTTGCTTCACTAATTTTGGGTGGCCCCATGATGCTGGGTATGGTTATATTTTCGTTGGCCTTATCGCGCAAACAGGAAGCAAGATCAGAACAGTTGTTCAGAGGGTTCAGGCGCTTTGGTATTGCCTTGGGAACTTACTTGTTGATGATGCTTTTTATTTTTTTATGGATGCTTTTACTTATAGTACCCGGCATTATTGCTGCCATTTCGTATTCCATGACCTTTTATATTCTTGCAGAGGACGAATCAATAGGCGCTACGGCTGCGCTTGAAAAAAGCAATAAAATGATGTATGGTTATAAATGGAAATATTTTTGTCTGTATTGGAGGTTTTTCGGATGGTTTTTGCTGAGTATCTTAACGCTGGGAGTTGGTCTTTTATGGCTTGTGCCTTATGTGGAGGTTAGCAGAGCCAAATTCTATGATGATATAAAAGGAGCAGCCGAAATAGCTGCATTAAGTATTTAAAAAAAAATAATGACCCAAAATAAAATCATTCCCTGTCTTTGGTTTTGCACCAATGGCGGTAACATTTCGAAAGTTGTTGACTATTACAAAACTGTTTTTGGCAACGATCTTGAAGAAGGAAATATTATTCCTCTCGGCGAAACACCCAGCGGAAACACCGAAATCTGTGAAGTAACGATCTTTGGGCAGAAGTATTCGTTGATGAGTACTGAAAAAGAACATCATCCGTTAAACGATGCATTCTCGTTTACCATCAATTGTGAAGATCAAAAAGAGATCGATAAGTTCTGGGACTATTTTACCAGAGAGGGCGAAGAATCGCAATGCGGCTGGTGTATAGATAAATATGGACTACGCTGGCAGGTTTTGCCTGAGAATTTTGGTGAATTGATGAGTAAGCCAAATTCCATGGAAGTGATGATGTCGCAAAGGAAGATCGTGATAGGGGAATATTTATAATAAACAACATCTCTCCAACAGTAGCTTATATACCCTTTTGCTTAGCCCGAGAGTAATACTAAAATGTCCAAACTTTAGACACTTCAGGCACTCAAAAAAAAGTTATCTTTGCAAAAAAATACCATGAATAAATCAATCGACCCCATCGGAAAACTCATGGGATTGCGCTACAAATCGCATCCCTGGCATGGCATCGACCTGGGGCCTCAGGCTCCCGAAGTTCTCACCTGCTTCATCGAAGTAGTTCCTTACGATACGGTTAAATACGAGATCGACAAATCGAGTGGTTATCTAAAAATTGACCGTCCTCAAAAATATTCGAACATCATTCCTGCACTTTATGGTTTCATTCCGCAAACTCATTGTGGTAACATCCATGCAGCTATCACCAACAAAGCTTTAGACCGCACCGATATCATCGGCGACAACGACCCCTTGGACATTTGTGTGCTTACCGAAAAAGAGATCACTCATGGCAACTTGCTGGTTAAAGCCCGCCCGATTGGCGGTTTTCGCATGGTGGACCGCAACGAAGCCGACGATAAAATTATCGCCGTATTGATAGATGATGCCGTGTATGGCGATTATCAGGATATTTCCGATTGTCCTCCAGCCGTTATCAACCGTTTGAAACATTATTTCCTTTCTTATAAAGATATGCCGGGTGAAAAACGCGGTGTGGAGATCCCCGAAATTTATGCTAAAGAAGAAGCCCTGAAAGTGATACGTTCTACTATGGAAGACTATCGCATATATGTGGAAAAACTTCTTTTCAGTTAGTTCAAAGTTCTGAGTAATATACTAATCTTGACTCATGGCTATTGGCTTATTGGCAAACTATTAACTTGCTACTATTTTCTTTGGTTTTTTTGCCTGATTCAAAAATAATTTGTAGGTTTGACAACTTTTAAAAAACTAAAAAAAACATGGAACCCAAAGGAGTTAATTTTTATGTAGAAGCCGGAAAGCGCGCAGCTAAATGGCACAAAGAATATATCAGCGGCATGAAAAAATGCCGCTTCGACACTATAGCAGTTCACGGCATTTATTCCATGCAGGAAGCTCTCGATTTCAATCAGGGCTCCATTATTGAACCCATTTACATGTCATCCTCTCAAGCGTATCGCGATTCTGACGAAATGGAAGCTGCCCTGAGCTATCAAATACCAACATGGTGTTATTCACGCATCGCCAACCCCAGCATGTATTATTTTGAAGGAGCGATGGCTTTGTTGGAAGGCTATGGAGCCGACATCGAAACATCGTGTTGTGCAACCTCATCGGGTATGGCAGCCATTGCCAGTGCCGTAGATCCTTTTCTCTGTGTCGATCCGAAAAAACCCAACCAAAAGATGAACTTTGTTGCCACCTGTCAGGTTTATGGCGGAACATTTCAGCAATTTGGCGTTCGCAAAGAACAGGAAAAGAACATCGAATGGCGCAAAGTAATCAACTCGAACGATATCAACGAATGGGCTTCGAAAATTGATGAAAACACCCGTTTTATTTATGGCGAGATGCCCAGCAACCCTTCGCAGGCTTTTTTCGATCTGAAAAAAGTTATTGAGCTTGCACATTCGCATGGCATTCCTGTTATCGTCGATTCAACCGTGGCTACCCCTGCCCTGCTTCGTCCGCTGGCTTTAGGCGCCGACATCGTTATACAGTCAGTAACAAAAACTCTTACTTCGAGCGGAATGGGTATAAGCGGAGCAGTCATTTCCCGCAAAAATCTTACTTCACGTTTTGGTCCCGACGAAATGAAAGCCGACTTTGCAACTTACATAAAACTTCTGCCAAACCGCGACAACGGGCCCAATATTTCGCCTATGAACGCTATGTTGAGCCTGAGCGATATGCGGACACTGCGTTCGAAAGTGGATATGATGAGCTGCAGCACAATGAAAATAGCAAAATATCTGGAACAACATAAGCATATAAGTCAGGTTGATTATCTTGGTCTCGAATCGCATCCTTTGCATGAACTTGCTTCGAAATATCTTTGGCTTGTGGATGCAGAATACGACGAAATGTATGGTAAGCCTGTAAACCGTTATGGACATCTGATGTCGTTCCATGTTAAAGGCGATGCCATGCAAACCCGCAAAGTATTCGATGGCCTGCAACGCATCTGGCGCGCAACCGACCTGGGTCGAATCAAATCGGTAGCAACCATACCAGCTATATCGACCCATTCGCAACAAGGCGAAGAAGGCCGCAAACTTGCCGGAATACCTTCGAACCTCATTCGCTTATGCGTTGGCGGCGAACATCCCGACGACATTATTGCCGATCTCGATCAGGCATTATCTACCCTCGATGGGAAACAAATAAACAGCACATCACCTGAATATTCAGCCGGCGGAGCATCCTCTGCTTCTTTAAGAAATAAATAAACTAATATTAATAGTAAAAAAAATAATTTATGAAACACAACATTGCATTAATTGGTTTTGGCACAGTTGGCCAGGGTATCAGCGAGATACTTTTGAATAAAAAGAAATATCTGAAAGACAAATACAAATTTGAGTTCGAAATTGTTGCTGTGGCAGATTTTGCTTACGGAAATTGCTATAACCCAAAAGGACTTAATGTTCCGCAAATGCTTAAAGAAGCAAAAGCCAAGAAAAAATTCACAAAAGATCTTTACAAAAAAGACACCATCACATTAATAAAAACATCGAATGCCGACATTGTTTGCGAATTGACGTACACCGACCTGAAAACCGGCGGCCCGGCAATCGACCATGTTAAAGCTGCATTGAGTTCAAAAAAACATGTGGTAACCAGCAATAAAGGACCTGCCGCGTTAAAATATCTTGAATTTAAAAAGTTGGCCGATAAAAATGGTGTAAAATTCATGATTGAAGGAACAGTTGTGGCCGGAACACCTATCATCAACCTGACTCGAGGTCCGTTGGCCGGATGCGAGATCACCAAGATCAAAGGTATTTTGAACGGCACTACAAACTACATGCTCACCGAAATGGAAAAAGGTATGGACTATGCTTCCGTACTAAAAGTAGCTCAGGAACTGGGTTATGCCGAAGCTGACCCAACGGGAGATGTTGAAGGTTATGATGCCAGAGGAAAAGTTTGTATTTTGGCGAATGTGGTAATGGGCACTCCGTTAAAAATTGCTGACATCGCTTGTAAAGGTATCACGAAGATCACTCCGAAAGACATAGAAAAAGCTGCAAAAGCCGGGAAACGCTGGAAACTTATCGGCTGTGTTGAAAAGAAAGACGGTGTTGTTACCGGTTCAGTAAGCCCCGAAATGGTTGAACTAACTCATCCCCTAGCTGGTGTTATGGGTGCTAAAAATGCACTTACATTTACTACCGATATGCTGGGTGATGTAACCATAGTCGGACCCGGTGCAGGAAGAATCGAAACAGGATATTCGATATTGACGGATATGCTCGAGATTAACAGAGGGTAAAGGTTATAAGTTACAAGTTACGATAATCTTTTTTTCGAAAAGAGAATATTAACATAAGCTGAAATTTATGAGTTATACAGGAAAATTCCTAAAAATAGACCTGACTACCCGAACCTTCGAGTTTGGTCAAACAGAAAAAAAACTGATCGATCAATATATTGGTGCGAAAGGGATGGGCTTTGCATTATTGAATCGTCTGAACCCATCTCCTGAACCTTTAAGTCCTGATAATCCATTAATTTTTATCAATGGTCCTTTCACCGGTACTAAAATGCAAACCAGTGCGCGAACTACGCTTGTAACCCGTTCACCACTTACCGGATGTGCTCAGGATTCTCATTGTGGAGGCAGCTTTGGACCACGATTAAAATTTGCCGGTTATGATTATTTGTATGTCACCGGAAAATCGGAAAAGCCGGTTTACATTTATATCAACGAAGATAAAATACAATTTCTGGACGCTACGGAGCTTTGGGGTAAAGGAATTTTCTATATCAATGATGAGCTAATAAAACGTCATCCCGGAGTAGACCCTCGTATTGCAGCTATAGGCCCGGCAGGCGAAAATCTGTCTAAAATATCATGTGTCGGGGTAGATAAACATCGTCAGTTCGGTCGTGGTGGTGTTGGTGCTGTTATGGGCTCAAAAAACCTCAAAGCAATTGTAGTTGACGGTAATATTCCTATCAAATATTTCGATGAAGAAAAGTTCAAGACATTGAATCTTGAAGCTACAAAAAATGTACTGAACAATCCGAATGTAAAATTCCGTCGTCTGAAAGGAACAATGAAATGCATTCGCAGCTGTCAGAACAACGAAATACTTCCTGTTAAAAACTGGCAAAAAGTTCAGTACGATGAATTTGAAAAAATAAGTTCGGAAACCACCCGTCAGGAACTCAACTGGGAAGATACAGGATGCTACAATTGCTCTATCCGTTGTTCAAAATGGGCACGTTGGGATGGTCATGAAATTGAAGGTCCTGAGTATGAAACTGCTGCATTTCTTGGGTCTTCATGCGAAATCGCCGACATCAAAGCCATTGCTTTTGGCAATGAGATCTGCAACGATTTGGGTCTAGATACCATTAGTGCCGGCGGAACGGTTGGTTTCGCGATGGAATGTTTTGAAAAAGGTTTGATAGGTGATACTATTGGCAAACCACTAACTTGGGGAAATGCTGAAGCACAGCGTGAACTTTTGAAACAAATGTCGTATCGTACAGGGTTAGGTGAGATCTTTGCCGATGGTACCCGCGAAGCAGCACTAAAGATCGGAAAAGGAAGCATGGATTTTGCAATTCAGATATGCGGCATGGAACTATCAGGAATCAATCCCAAAGGCTCTTTAACAATGGGTGTGGCTATGGCTGTAGCTGATTTCGCAAGCCACACACGTTTGTGGATAGCTGAAACTGAAATGGGGCCCGACTTTAAAATTGAAGATATACTTCCTGCCGTTTACGAAGGCATCGACACAACCAACGTAAGAAATAGTATGGTTGTCTGCGATTTTTTACCGCTTGGTCTACCTGTCCTTGCTGATCTGTTAAATGCAGTTACAGGAAGCAATCACACAACAGAAAACCTATTAAAGATCGGCGCAAGAATTACAAATCTGGCACGATTATATAACACCCGCAATGGCCGTACAAGCGACGATGATAGTTTACCAGCACGTTTTTTCAATGAAGAAAGTCTGGCCGGATTTATGAAAGGAAAGAAACTTGAAAAAGACTACTTCAAGACAATCATCAGCGACTATTATGTTATGCGAGATTGGGACAACGAAGGAAAGTTAAAAGAAAAAGCTATTAAAGAGCTCGAACTTGTTTAAAACAATCCTCCAAAAAAGAAAAAGCCATTCAAATGAATGGCTTTTTCTTTTATGCTATATTTGGGTAATACAAATTACTTTGGGCTCTGTCATTTCTTGCAAAGCAAACTTAATACCTTCTCTTCCCAGTCCTGAGTTTTTTATTCCACCAAATGGCATCGAATCCAAACGATAATCTGTGGATTCGTTAATCATTACTCCACCACAATCCAGCTCATATGCCGCCTTAAAGGCAATATTTATATCCGCTGTAAAAACTCCTGCCAATAATCCATAATTGAGACTGTTCGATTTTTCAATACCTTCCTCAAGAGTGCTTATTCTGTATAGATTTACAGCCGGTCCGAAGACTTCTTCATAATGTATAGTAGCAGTTTCAGGAACATTTTCCAAAACTGTTGGCTCCATCAAAGCTCCTGTTCTTTTTCCACCACATAAACATTTTGCACCCATTTCAACAGCTTCCTTAACCCAACGTTCAACCCTGATAGCTTCCTTCTCTGTGATCATGGGTCCCATGTCAGTGTCATCCTGCAGTTTGTTACCAATTTTATACTTCAATGTTCTCTCAACAAATTTATCCCTAAAAACATCATAAATTTCGTCATGAATATAAATTCTTTGAACTCCGATACAATTTTGTCCCGCAGCCCAAAATGCACCCGAAACACATGAATCAACAGCATAATCGATATTGGTATCTTTCCAAACAATAACAGGTGAATTGGATCCTAACTCCATTCCAATTTTCTTAATTCCTGCCATAGAAGCAACTTCTTTCCCAGCTTCAACTCCTCCGGTGAACGAAACCATCCTTACTCTATCATCTTTTACCAATATCGGCCCAATTTCACTGCCATTTCCTGTAATCACCTGAAGACATTCCGCAGGCAAGCCTGACTCCAGAAATGCTTGGGCAAGTTTAATTGCCGATAAAGGAGTTACCGTTGCCGGTTTCAGTATCACACTATTGCCTCCTGCAAAAGCAGGTCCTAATTTATGAGCCACCAAATTCAACGGATCGTTGAAGGGTGTTATTGCAAGAATAATTCCGATTGGAAAACGGTAATAATATCCGAATTTGTTTTCACCACCTGGAAAAGAATCAAACGGAATGGTTTCTCCTTGTATCCTTTTCGATTCTTCAGCCGAAACCCGAAGTGTATTAACGCATCTTCTGGCTTCTTTTCTGGCTTCCTTAATTGTTTTTGAACCTTCTCTTGCAATAGTAATTGCAAAATCTTCAAGATTCCTTTCAACATACTCAGCAGTTTTAAATAGGATATTTGCCCTTTCGTGCACTTTAAGGCTTTTTGAAATCTTAAAACCTTTTTCGGCTGATTTTAAAGCTACCAAAGCATCCTCTTTGTCTGCTTTTGGAACAGTGTCAATAACAGAGTTGTCAAATGGATCATAAACATTGATCTTTTCTTTTTTGTCAATCCATTTTCCATCAATAAACATTTGCATAAATAAAAGTTTTTTCGGTTAGTAATTTATTTTTCCATATAAGGATATTTATAATCAGTTGCAGGCAATAACGTTTCTTTTATAGTACGGGGACTAATCCATCTCAGTAAATTTAAATGACTTCCTGCTTTATCGTTGGTTCCCGAACAACGTGCACCTCCAAAAGGTTGCTGACCCACCATAGCTCCCGAAGGTTTATCGTTGATATAAAAATTACCGGCCGAATACCTGAGTTTACGACATGCAATGCCCATAGCATATTTATCGTTACTAAAAATCGAACCTGTTAATGCATATCGTGATGTTTGATCACAAATCTCGAGTGTTTTTTCAAAGTTTTTATCCTCGTAAACATAAATGGTCATCACAGGTCCGAATATCTCTTCTTCCATCGTCAAGAAATGTGGATTTTCTGTTTGAATAACCGTTGGTTTTACAAAGTATCCTTCTCTCTTGTCGCCTGTTCCGCCTGCCAGTATTTTTGCTTCGCTCGAATTTTTCGCTTTTCCGATGTACGACATAATATTGTCGAACGAATTTTCATCAATTACAGCATTCACAAAATTGTTCAGATCTCTAACATCACCCATTTTTATATCCGAGATCATATCCAGCATTATGTTTTTCGTCTCATTCCAAATTGATTTTGGAATATAGGCTCTCGAGGCTGCCGAACATTTTTGTCCCTGATATTCAAATGCACCTCTAACAATGGCTGTTGCCAATTCAAGAGGATTAGCCGAACTATGAGCAAATATAAAATCTTTACCTCCCGTTTCTCCAACCAGTTTTGGATACGATTTATAATTATGTAGTTTTTCTGTCACTTCATTCCACAAATGATCAAAAGTTTGATTCGATCCTGTAAAATGGATTCCTGCCATATCTTTATGATTCAATACAACGTCGCTGATTAACGAACCACTGCCAGGTACAAAATTTATGACTCCATCAGGCAATCCTGCTTCCTTAAATACTTTCATCAGATAATAATTTGAAAGCAGCGAGGTTGTGGCTGGCTTCCATACTGTGGTATTTCCCATCAAGGCAACACAAGTGTTAAGATTTGATGCTATTGCTGTAAAATTAAACGGAGTGATCGTATATATAAAACCTTCCAGCGGTCTATATTCCAATCTGTTTATTGAATAATTATCCGAATGGGGTTGCTCTTTATAGATCAGCGAAGCAAAATGAACATTGAACCTCAAATAATCTATCACTTCACAAGCAGCATCTATTTCAGCCTGAAATACATTCTTACCTTGGCCTAACATGGTAGCGGCGTTAATTACATACCTATATTTTGTTGAAAGCAGATCCGCTGCTTTCAACAAAATAGATGATCGGTCTATCCACGATAAGTTCATCCAACATTCCTTTGCCTCCAACGCACTTTTTATTGCCAGTTGCACTTCCTTATCAGTAGCCATATGATATTCTGCTAAAACATGTCCATGAGCATGTGGCATCACGACCTTTCCTGTTTTACCGGTTCTAATCTCTTTGCCACCAATAATCAAGGGTATTTCTATTTTTTCAGAAGCCTGTTTTTTAAGTTCTTTTTCTAGCTCAACTCGTTCCTTACTTCCTTTCATATAAGGCAATATTGCCTCATTTTGTGGGTTCTCAAATACAAAGACTGCGTTATTCATTTTAGTATGGTTTTTATAAGTGGTTACTATTTTCGTTATGCATAATTATACATATCGAGCGCAAAAGTAATTATTTTTTCAAAATTCTTTGAAAAAATCCTTTTTATAAAATTACGATATTTTTAGTGGGAAAACAAGTTTATTTATAAATATTCCAAATAAACTTGTTACTTTTTGGATTTTGCAGAGTAATTATTTCGTATTTTTATCGGGCACCAATTCCTTATATTTTTTCCAGAAAGTCCACATGGCTTCCGAACGGGCATCCGATTGCAACGATGTGATAATGTTTTTTTCCGTTTGTTTAATATTTAATATCAATACATCAAGATATGCCAAGTCATTAATAAGCATGGTATGAGAAAATAAAGACATTTCCCATTTAACTTTTTCTCCGGTCTTTATGTTCTTGGTATCAGCAAAATTCATCGGTATAAATAGCTGAGAAGCTGCTTCTGGATTAATTATTGCTTTTATCGAATCGTTCATGGCTAACATTCGTTTTTTTATCTCAAATGCTTTGGCTTTGGTAACATCCTCTGTTTTTCCAACAAAATAAGCAGTGGGTTCCTTAAAATTATCCCTCTCAGAAAGTTCGTCCAAATTCAGTTTCTTCCAGTCGTCTTCTTTTTTTGTAAGTTGCGTAACTTCGGTTTTACAATTATTCAGGAAATCGATCAGGCTATCGCTCAAATGTTTTATTTTTACGGCTTTCGAGTATTTGGTTGAAAATTGAGCAGGAAACTGGCTTTTATTCAGATCGAAGTCGGTCATCAAACGAAGCATAGAACTATCTGCTGATGCCGTCATGGTTCGCACCTGAATATCCGAATTTGAAATAGCTTCAAATATCTTATTGCTCATATTACGGTTCCCGTATGCAAAAACAAGAGCCAAAATAATCACGGGAGTAACAACCTTCCCAATTGCACTTTTTTCAGGATATTTTTTCCTTACAATGCTGTATTTTATCGGTAAATACCCCAACACAAAAAGAATAAGCCCGATTGCCTGCAAAATAATTGCTAAGGGATAATGCAATACTCCGAACATAATTCCAAATGCCAACCAAAAATAGGCAACATTTTTAATAATATGCATCACCTTTTCCAATCCTTGAGAATCTTTTGCTTTCAAGATAGTGGAAAAAACCAAAAAGAGGGTGAGCATAACGCTTATACCAAATATCAGCATGATATTTGCTCCCGGAAAATGCCAGGTTTTACAAATAACTCCTGCTACTATTATTAATGCAGTCAGGATTCCGATTGTTTCAGTTGTTTTTTTCATGGATTTGAATTTTATGATTTAACTTTTGATCATGGTTAGTACCATTTTGAATTTTTCGGAAGCTTGCAATGCATGAGGGATATTGGCAGGCATGATAATACTTTGCCCGGCATGCAAAAGGTGCGGAATTTTGTTGATAAAAATTTCAGCACTTCCATCCACTATCATCACCATGGCATCGAAAGGGGCTGTATGTTCGCTCAGACCTTCACCTTTATCGAATGCAAAAACCGTTACAGTGCCGGTTTGTTTTTTTATAATAGTGCGGCTCACCACGGCTCCGGGAGCATAATCTACAATTTCTGAAAACTGAAAAGTTTGTGCGCGTTCAAATTCGTTCGTTTCCATGGTTTATCCTTTTTTATTTACAGCACTCAAAAATAACAATTAAACAGAATCAAATCGAAAAATAAACGATTAAAATGTTTCGAGAAACTTCAGATTCACGTTTTTTAAACTTGCAAACATATCGGAAACACGGGCAGAGTTTAGTTTGCGAACCGAAAACCGAATGCTGCAATGCGTGTCGAAGGTGTGAGAGTGCTGGGTTAATTGTTCTTCTTTCAAAAGATGCATCACATCGTTCATCTGAGCATAATCGAAATCTACTTCATAGAGGTCGTTGACGGTTTTTTCAACAATGGTATTGGCTTCAAGCGCATCTTTGGCTGCAGTTCGGTAGGCATTAATAAGGCCGCTTACGCCAAGCTTGGTGCCGCCATAATAGCGCACAACCACCAACAAAACATTCGTCAGGTCTTTCGATTGAATTTGCCCGAATATTGGCCGACCGGCCGTGCCCGATGGTTCGCCGTCGTCGCTGAAGCGGAAGGCACTTTTGTCGAACCCCAGCCTGAACGCATAGCAATGATGGGTTGCATCGAAATATTTTTTGCGCACCCGTTCCAGTTCCTGTTTCATTTCGGCTTCGGTTGTAACCGGAATGGCCAAACCAATAAATCTGCTTGCCCTGTCGCGGAAGGTGCTTTCGGAAGTTTTTCGGATGGTGAGATATGTGTCGGTGAAGAGCAAAGCTTGTTTTTATGCAAAGATAATTTTATTCTGGCGATTAGTGCCCTTCGACTTCGCTCAGGATAAAATTAGCGATTAGCGATTGGATTGCCAACAGCCATGAGCCATGAGCCATGATTTGCTGGTCTGACAAAAATACTAATCTTAAGGCGAAATGCAAAATTTTCATGTGGAAGATGGGGTTTGTTTGTTTGGTGGGTTTGTTGTTTTGGGTTTTGGGAGGTTTTTTGTTTTTGATTGCGAGGTTTGTTTTTTGACTGTGTAAGTTGTTTTTGCTTGCGCGAAACTTGTTTTTGCTTCTGCGTTGTTTGTTTTTGCATTTGCGTTGTTTGTTTGAGCATTTGCGTTGAATATTTGTTGATTTTTCGAAGTTATTTATTGGAATGTTTTGTTTGTTTTTGGGCCTGCGAAGCTTGTTTTTGGAGGTGCGAAACATATTTTTTGAATTGCGTAGTTTTTTTTGGGTTTTGCGAGGCTTGTTTTTTGAATTGCGAAGCTTGTTTTTGGAGATGTTAAGGTGCCAAAATGGTGATGTGTTGTTTGTTTTTGGTCATGTTTTGTTTGTTTGAGCTAAAGTGCCGCTTGTTTTTGGCATGTTTTGGTTGTTTTTTGGGGATGTTAGGTTGTTTTTGAGCCGTGTGACGTTGTTTTTTGGGTATGTTGTTTGTTTTTTGACTGTTGTTTTGAATTATAACCATGTTGTTTTGATTTTTGAATGTTATTTTATGTTTTTTTGGTGTGTTGTATATTTTTTGGCTGTGTAACTTGTTTTTTGAGTGAGAAGATTTTTGGGTTATTATCTATCAAAAAATGGAAAGATGGATGGGTGATGTGCACTTAATGAGATGAAGGCTGTTAGCCCCCGCGGCAGGGATAGAAACGAAAAGCCCACAGCGGAGCGCAGCGACGCGAGGACTTGAAGTGTATAGCCCGTCCCGAAGGGGCCGCCCAAATTAGTGAATTGATACTAGTGAATAGTTAAAAGTTGGTTGGGGGTTTGTTTACTTTTTTGTTGATAAATTTTCGGAGAAGTGTGATGGGTAAAAGAAAGTAAGCGTAATTTTGCCGAAACAATTTACACTATGGATGCAGATGTATATGGCGATGATTCGGTAAGGTCGCTGGCCTGGAACGAGCATATCCGTTTGCGCCCGGGGATGTATATAGGCAAACTGGGGGACGGGAATTCGCCCGACGACGGAATTTATTTGCTGCTGAAAGAGACGATAGACAACGCGATTGACGAGTTTACGATGGGCAACGGCCGCGCCATAGAGATTTCGATAAAGGAACAAACGGTTACGGTGCGCGACTACGGAAGGGGAATTCCGCTGAACAAGGTGGTGGACTGCGTTTCGAAAATCAACACGGGAGCCAAGTATGATTCGAAGGTTTTTACGCACGCGGTGGGTTTGAACGGCGTGGGTTCGAAGGCGGTGAACGCGCTTTCGTCGTTCTACAGGGTGCAATCTATCCGCGACAATCAGGTGAAAACGGTTGAGTTCAGCCAGGGCAACCTGATAGTGGACGAACCGATTACGGCTACCGACCAGTTTAACGGCACCAGCGTTAAGTTTGTGCCCGACGAAAAGATATTCGGGAGCTATCATTTTATTTTCGAGTATGTGGAGAAGATGCTGTGGAACTACGCATTTTTGAATAACGGACTGACGATACATTTTAACGGGCAGAAATTTGTGGCGAAAAACGGCCTGCTCGACCTGCTGAACAATTATATTGACGGGGAAACGATCTACCCTATTATTCATATCAAGGAAAACGGTTTTGAATGCGCCATTACCCACAGCGCCTCGAAATATGCCGAAGAGTATTACTCTTTTGTGAACGGGCAGCACACCACGCAGGGCGGCACCCATCAGCAGGCTTTCAGGGAAGCGGTGGTGAAAACAATACGCGAATTTTATAAAAAAGATTTTGAGCCGAGCGACATCAGGGAATCCATCACGGCGGCTATCAGCATCAAGGTGCAGGAGCCTGTTTTTGAATCGCAAACTAAAACAAAGTTGGGGTCGGTTCATATTGAACAGAACGGCGTGACGGTGAGAAACTATGTGCACGATATTATCAAAAAGCACCTCGACAATTATCTGCATATGAACCCCGAAACCAGCGACGCGCTGTTGCGGAAAATCATGCAATCGGAAAAAGACCGCAAGGAACTGGCAAATATTAAAAAACAGTCGAAAGAAAGCATCAAAAAGATTAGCCTGCACAATAAAAAACTCCGCGACTGTAGAGTGCATTATAACAGCAACGAGGAAAAAAGATACGACACCACGATCTTTATCACTGAAGGTGATTCGGCAAGCGGTTCTATCACAAAATCAAGGGATGTAAACACTCAGGCAGTATTCAGTTTGAAAGGCAAACCACTGAACTGCTACGGCAAAACAAAAAAAGTGTGTTACGAAAACGAGGAGTTCAATTTGCTGCAATCGTCGCTTAACATTGAAGACGACATCGAAAACCTTAGGTATAATAAAATTGTGGTTGCCACGGATGCCGATGCAGATGGAATGCATATCAGGTTGTTACTGCTATCGTTTTTTCTGCAGTTCTATCCCGAGGTGATACGCAGCGGCCACCTGTTCATATTGCACACTCCGCTGTTTCGCGTGCGAAACAAGAAAAAAACATCTTACTGTTACACCGACGAAGAACGCGTGAATGCCATCAGCGAACTGGGACCCAACCCCGAAATTACCCGCTTCAAAGGACTGGGCGAAATATCGCCCGACGAGTTCCGTCAGTTCATAGGCGCCAACATGAGACTCGAACCCGTGATGCTCACTAAAGATTCGCCCATCAGCGATCTGCTATCGTTCTACATGGGAAAAAACACACCCGACCGACAGGAATTTATTATTGCAAATTTGAAGGTGGAACTGGACGTTGTTTAGTTATTAGTTACGAGTTATTAGTTACGAGTTGAAGTTTTGTTCCAGATACTATAGACCAAATACCTTTTACCTAAATTAAGCATAGGTTTTGTACCTTTGTCATCTATTATAATAAAAATGAAATTTGAGAATTACAATTTCGGGCGGGAGATTAAGCTGAACATAAGCAAACTCGGATATAAGAAACCGACGGATATACAATTTAAGGCTATCCCTCCTATTTTGAAAGGCGAAGATGTGATGGCAATTGCGCAGACCGGCACGGGAAAGACGGCAGCTTTTGCCATACCGGTTTTGCACCTGCTGCAGAAATCGAGGAGAGCCGCAGAAAAAGGCATCCGCTGCATAGTGATGGTGCCAACTCACGAATTGGCCCTGCAGATCACGGATGTTTTTGAGACGATAGGAAATCAAACCGGCATCCGCATTTTGTGCATACACGGAGGTGTGGAACAAGCACCGCAGATAGCAGAGCTGGAAAACGGAGTTGATGTTTTGGTGGCCACGCCGGGCAGGGTGTTCGATTTGGTGAGTCAGGGATTTTTGAAACTCGACTCGATAGAAATTCTGATATTGGACGAAGCCGACCATATGCTTGATTTGGGATTCATAAAAGATATACGCGATTTGATAAAGTTTTTGCCACATAAACGTCAGACCTTGTTTTTTTCGGCTACACTGAACGATACAATTAAAAAGCTGGCGTATTCGCTGGTTCATAATCCCATCCGCATACAAATTTCGCCTAAAGACCCCGTTGCCAAAAATATTGAGCATTTTGTAGCATACATAGATATGGACGATAAGCGTTTTTTTCTGGAACGCCTGGTGTTGGAAAATCCGGAAAGCAAGATACTGGTTTTTGTAAGGACAAAAGTTCGGGCAGAACGGGTGTATAAAACTTTGGAACGCGCGACGATAAAATCGTTGACACTTCACAGCGACAAGGTGCAAACGGAGCGGGCAAAAATTATGACTGATTTCAGAAGCGGCGAAGCAAAGGTTATGATAGCCACGGATATCAGCGCACGAGGCATCGACATACCCGATGTGGATTTTGTGGTGAATTATGATTTGCCGGAGCAGGTTGAAAATTATGTGCACCGGGTTGGACGCACCGGCAGAGGAACAAAAAAAGGGTTGGCCTATTCGTTTTGCAGCCCGGAAGAAAAGATAATACTGGCGGAAATAGAAGAATTTTTGGGAAAGCATATCAGCGTTTTAGAAATCAGCAAAAAAAACTACACGGCAACCATTGAACTGGCCGAAGACAACGAAGACGACTGGAAAACGCTTATGAAAACGGCGGAAACCCAAGATAGACCAAGAAAAAAGAAGTAAATCAAAATACAAACCGCGATAATCCGTTATAATATCAAGGCACAGAGATTCGGAATCAACCTATGCACCACAAAAAAACCATCTCGAAACGTGAATTCATAAAAATCTGCGCTATTTGTTCGGGAGCCATTGCCATAGGCTTATCTGATTTTGAACTTTTTGCCGAAGAACCTAAAAAAGCCGCTATGAAACCACCTGTGGATATCTGGAAATGGAACACCAAAGCACATTATTTTGAAACAACGGATAAAGGCGTGAAATGCACCCTGTGTCCGAATGCATGCATAATAAAACCCAACGCCACGGGCATTTGCAAAACCCGTGTGACGTATAAAGACGAACTTTATGCCATCAATTACGGCAACCCCTGTTCGATCAATACCGACCCGATAGAGAAGAAACCTTTATATCATTTTTTGCCGCAAACCACTGCTTTGTCGCTGGCCACGGCGGGATGCAATTTCACCTGCATGAATTGCCAGAACTGGCAAATTTCGCAGGTATCGCCTTTCGATACGGAGAATTTTGATTTGATGCCCAAGGATATTATTGCCTACGCCAAGAAAAACAACTGTCAAAGCATTGCATTCACCTACACCGAGCCGATTACGTTTTACGAGTACGTTTACGACACATCGGTTCTGGCTCACGAAAACGGACTAAAAACGGTGTTTATCTCCAACGGCTCCATAAACGAAACGCCGTTGCGGGCATTGTGCAAACACATCGACGCGGCCAATATCAACCTGAAAAGTTTTACCGAAGATATCTACCGCAAGTTGAATGGCGGGATGCTGAAAACCGTTATGAATTCGCTGAAAGTGTTTAAAGAAGAAGGCGTTTGGCTCGAAATCACCAATCTAGTGATCCCGAACTGGACCGACGATATGGATATGATCAAACGGATGTGCGACTGGCTTTATAGCTCTGGCCTGCAGGATTGCCCGCTGCATTTCAGCCGTTTCTTCCCGATGTATAAACTTACGCAAACTCCTTCAACACCCGTTGAAACGCTGAATAAGGCCCGAGAAATAGCTTTAAATGCGGGAATCAAATATGTTTATATCGGCAACGTGCCGGGAACCAGTTATGACGACACCTATTGTCCGAAATGCAAAAAGGTATTGGTTCAGCGCAAAGGTTACACCCAGCTTTCGAACCATATCAGCAACGGGAAATGCGGCTATTGCGGCGAAACCATACACGGAGTCTGGAAATAATTCATCCATTTATAAAAAAACCGAATGAGAAAACCACTTGTATTAATCCTGATTCTGACAGTTGCAATTCTTGCTTCGTTTACAAACACATTAAATCATCAGCAAAAAAAAGTCTTTCGCCAGCCGGCCGATACCTGGGAAGAACAGCTGAACAGCATGAATTACCTGGTGATGCGCACCTCTTCCATCAACCTGATAAAAGGACTTTATTTGACAAAAGAGCAAATCACTCATTTGCAAAAATTGTCGCTGCAGATCGATGCACTCCATTTGCAGATGCCCGATTGTAAGGTGTATTTTAATGGTTTTCAAAAAATCAGCGATACTTACGCCAAACTTATTCAAAAACTTTTAATATCGAAACAACTGGGCGACTCGCTGAAACTTGAAGTGGACCGGAATCGCGAAAGCGAAGTTGACCTGATAAAACGCAGTTTGCTGGCTTCAAAACAAGCAGGATATTCGGGCGAAGGCTGCCGCGACTGCCATGCACCTCCGACCCTGTTTCCCAAGGGAAGCATTTCCGACAAGGACACCCCTGCAATTTCGGCCAACGACCGCAAAGATATCGATTTGGCTCACATCAAAGGTCTTTTCGGCGACGAGGGCACCCTGCTTTTGTGGGAACTGAAATCGGAGGTCGACAGCCTGCTGACGGAACAACAGCGATATGTTTTCGGCAACTTCAGATGTTGCCTGATTCCGCCCGAAGATGTGGCCGACCCGGGAATTATTGGCCAATCATTTGTTACCAACGAATGGATAGAATATTTTAAAGACATCCGGAAACTCAGCGAAAGCGACTGGCTGAAATATGCAGAGCTTTACATTATTCCCCTCAGCGACCTTGTGGAGGACAAACTGCCCGGCATCAAGAAAAAAGATAAGGAAGCCATGATAGTGAAGGCAAAAGTTATAATAAACAAGGCGCGCGCTATGGATAAGGTGGATTTTCAGTTGCAGAAAGAAAAGCTGTGTACCGAGCTGGGCACCGCACTGAATATCGACCTGCTGAACGGCGAAAGTTCGCGCTCGGCCGATGAGCGAAAGTTTATGGCAGCCATATTCTTGCTTTTCCCCGGAAGTAACGAAATTTATGTGGAAATGTTGAAATGATGAAAAGGTCAATAGCTAATAATCCATACTCCCAGAATAACTAATTTTAATAAGCGAAGTTTGGTGTTCATTAGACCTATACTTAGCATTGTATTAATATTATTTGCTAACTTGTAATTTGTATAAACTTACAAAATCATCAGCCGACTTATAAAAAAGCGTATAGTGATTGCTTAAAGAATTACTTATCAATGAATCGCACTTAATATCAATAGAATTGTTTCCAATAATCATCACATAATCTGCCTGGCATTTTTTTTTACTTTCAGATTGCATTAGGTAAATGCACGGATTACCAGGGGTTATATCACTAAAATATAATTCCGGTTTTGTTTTTAAATTCCAAACCAATGGGAAATATTTTTTAGAGGCTTCATAATTTTGGTGCAAATAAACCAATTTTCCAGCCCCGGCATAATCGATTAAATGTCCCTGCATCCAGTTTTGTGTTCTGTCTATAGAAATCATTGTTTTTCCTTCGTCAATATATTCGGAAATTCCAGCTATCGCTTCTGCATTTTTGTTCAATGGTTTCATATTTTCATTGTAATAAAATAATTGAAGATTAAATGCAATTACTATGATGATGACAACCGTAATGTTCACTATCTTAAATTGCTTCAATTGAGCAATCCCTAATACAAAAAAAATAAAAAATAAGAAGTTTAGTCTTGACGAAATGAACTCTCCCCCATTCGATTGATCGGGTAGCCAAAAATACAAAACTAATATCACTCCGCTCAAAACAAACCAAATGCTTTTTCTGCCTGCGGCCCATATTGTTCTATATATTTCCGTTCGAAAACGATAAATCGAATATAAAATTCCTAAAAAAAACATTGCAACAATAGTGCAAAAAAGAAGATGAGTATAGTTATACTCTTTTTCAAAATTAAAAACCACTAATGATCTTAAATTTTTAAGCCAAGTTCCAAGTTGAGTTGTTGTCACAATAATGTTTTTTGCATCTTTGGGTTGATACAAAACATAAAGCACAGCTATAATTAATGAGGGTAAAATTGCTGCTGTCAAAAATACTATACGCTTTAATAAATCTCTCAAACGTGATTTTCCGGATATTAATAAAATCCCAAACAAAAAATTTAATAACAAAAACACACACCAAATGGCAAATATAATGGGATGGCTTAAATAAATTAAAACTGAAAATAGAGTTAAAACAGCAAAAAATTTAAATTTTACCAAATTTAAATTTTCAATCCAGTACCCCATTGCAAAAAACATGATGGGCAAACCGATTAGAAAATTGAAAAAGCCAAGAAAAAAGAAAAACGAAAAAGCAAACGGAAAAGCAAAATACGAAATTGCAATATTCCCTTTTGTAGAACTAATTAAATAGCGAAATGAAAAAGGAAAAATCAACAAATAGAGCAAAATGAATATTTTTTGTGCCCAAAGCGCATTAAAAAAAATCAAAAGAAATACCAACAACGCGTGACCGGTCCAGTTGGGTACAATTAAATTATTGAATGAATACCATTGTCCGATGGCAATATTGTGTTTGAAAAGCATTTCATATAGCAGTTTGGCATTATATAAATGCGCGGGAGCATCGAGCATAGCAAAAACCCGCGTAGCCATAATTGGCCATGAAGAAACAATAACAACAAGTAAAAAAAGAATCTTTTCTGCTTGTTTCCACTTAAATACTTTAAAATAATTATTGGTAAAAGGTAATTTCAAATTAATAAACTTACAATTTTAACTTAAATAAATTATTAATTACAGTTCGCTGCAGAGACAATTTATTAATCATAGCTCAACCTGCTGCTCCCCTTTATCGGTATTTTTTCGCCTCCAAACACGGGATTAAAATTAAAGAACACATCGATAAAAGCCTTGAGGTTGGCAAAACTTTCGCGAAAAAGCAAATATGGCATCGAAGGATAGGTATGGGAATCGGCAGCAAAACCGTTTACCACCATACCTTTTTGGCGGGCAATATAAACAGCACGTTTCAAATGAAAATTTTGAGTAACGATGATCAGACTGTCTGCTTCGAACACATTTTTGGCCCGCACTATAGAATTATAGGTGTCGAAACCGGCATGATCGGTAAAAATTACAGAATCGGGTATGCCTCTATTTTTGAGGTAGGTCTTCATATTATTCACCTCGTCATAATAAGGTTTCCCATGATCGCCGCTAAGCAAAAAACGTTTAATTTTATGATGTTCGAACAGTTCGATGGCTTTATCGAGGCGGTCGGCCAAAACCGTCGACGGACGCCCGCTCGAATAAACACTTGCACCCAATACCAGCGCGGTATAACTGCCCGGTATCAGATCAATATCTGAATAAATAAAGTTTCGTGATTCGGTGTAAACGCATATATTAACCAAGAAATAAAACAAAAGAAACAATAAAATAAAAAGAGCAGTTGCCCGCTTTAATCTGCGAAACAAACTGCTCTTAATAAAAATAGTGTACCATTTTTTGAAATAAAATAGTTTTTTGAATTTAGATGCAATATGCGATTTCTTTTTCATAAAAAAGGCTGATTTCTAAAAACCAGCCTTTGTTTTTTTATCCAAGTGTTGCAACCATCACGGCCTTTATCGTGTGAAGACGATTTTCGGCTTCATCAAATACAACAGAAGCTTTTGATTCAAAAACATCTTCGGTAACTTCCATGCCATCGAGACCATATTTCTGAAAAATTTCTTCACCAACTGTAGTCTCACGATTATGAAATGCCGGTAAACAATGCAAGAATTTTGTTTTAGGATTTCCGGTTGCTTTCATTAATTTAGCATTAACCTGATACGGTTTCAATAATTTTATTCGTTCAATCCATACTTTATCAGGTTCTCCCATCGATACCCAAACATCAGTATAAATAAAATCAACACCTTTTACAGCAGCTTTCGGATCATCAGTGATAGTAATTTTAGCAGCGGTTTCTTTTGCAATTTTTTCACATTCGGCAACTAATTTTTTATCGGGTTGACATGATTTTGGAGCACCTGCTCTGAAATCCATACCCATTTTCGCCGCACCAACCATCAGTGAATTGCCAACATTATTTTTAGCATCACCAACAAATGCAAAAGAAATCTGGTTCAAAGGTTTATCGCAATGTTCAATCATCGTCAAAAAGTCAGCCAAAATCTGCGTAGGATGAAATTCGTTGGTTAGCCCGTTCCAAACCGGCACACCGGCATATTTCCCGAGTTCTTCTACGTTATATTGACCGTAGCCGCGATATTCAATACCATCATACATTCTGCCCAACACGCGTGCAGTATCTCTCATCGATTCTTTTTTGCCCATTTGCGAGCCCGAAGGTCCCAAATAAGTAACATGAGCACCCTGATCGAGAGCAGCAACTTCAAAAGCACAGCGTGTGCGGGTTGAATCTTTTTCGAAAAGCAACACTATGTTTTTGCCTTTTAACATCTGTTGTTCTGTTCCGGTATATTTAGCCCGTTTCAGATCGGCCGAAAGATTCAATAAAAATTTCATCTCTTCGGGTGTAAAATCAAGTTCTTTTAAAAAATTTCTGTTTTTCAAATTAAAAGCCATAAATCCTCCATTTAGTTTGTTTATTAATCATTTTAACTTTATACACTTTTTTAATTCAGTTCAATAATTCTAAAATCGAATTTGTTTTGCATAAATTTTTTTCTAGTAGTTTCTCGGGCATTAAATGCATCCACAAAAGTATTGCTTTTTATAACTGTCGGGCATGTAAATTTATTAAAATCTTTAGGATACAATTTCAAAAGTTTTTCTTTAAAATCGGTTATAACAAATACTATCCTGTTTTTCGAATCCGTTTTTTTTATCACATTAGAAATTGCAATTTCTTTACTATTACCGTTAAGATAGGTTGAATAAACCACATAATAATTCTTACTAATAATAACCGACAATGTTTTAGGTTGGTCAACAGAAATTAAAAAATTCAATAATTTGATTTGGATAATTCCTTTTTTCTGCATAATCGCCGATGCAAAACAAATGATTGCCAACAAAACAATTAAAATAATAATACTTGGTATCAACTTACGTTTCTTCTTTATCGGATTACCCAAATCAGGTATAATTTCCGTTGATATTTCAGGATGAACATTATTTTCTTTTGACTGCTGGCGTTCAGTATTTATGGTTACAGAATCCGATGAATCATCTAAAGTTTGAATATCTTCATCAAACAAATTAATTCCCGAGGCAGTTTCAACATTGTTTTCTGCTACTATTGGTTTTTCCTGAACTTTTTTTTCAACACCATTATTCTCCAAAATCAATCTGTAACCACAATGATGACAAAGGCTTTCATCACCTTGAACATTTGTACCACAACTTGGACAAGAAGACATATTAAAAGTTTCTTCCATAAACTATTTTTGATAACGTTTGAAATAAAAGAAAATTATTACAATAAAAAGCGCTGAAACAAAAGTCAGATAAACGCCAAAATGCACATGAAACAAATGCCAAATTGTGAATGCAAGCGATAATAGTATTGAAATAATTGAGGCAATAAGAGGTACTAATTCAATATATTTTTCATGAATTTTTAAATATCTATTAAATAATAAAAGAGAAATTATTGAAGAAAATGATAAAAAGCATAACCATCCCAGAAAAAAATGAAGTCCTACTGCCATCGCATCACTATAAAAACCTATCGTAACATCAGCCCAGGGCATGCATATTGAAACAATACCAATAAAAGCAATTATGGATATCAGATAATTGCTGAAAGGTAATCCTCTATAATATTTGATCTCTTCTGATTGCCAGTCCTTCAATTTATTACCAACGCCATTAAATTCAGATAGAGCCATAACTTATTATATGCGAAACAATGATTGATTTATTTTTGCTTAACTATTTTAGTTCCGCAATTTGGATTTGATAATCGTGATGCTTCTGTAATTATCGTTTCACCTTTTCCATTTTCAGTAAAATTGATAGCTGCACGGATTTTTGGGGCCATACTTCCTTCGGTGAAATGACCTTCTGCCAGATATTTTTTAGCTTCTTCGACAGTAATCAAATCAAGTTGTTCTTCGTTAGGTTTATGGAAATTAATGCAAACTTTAGGAACATCTGTAAGTATATAAAATTCGTCTGCATGAATTTGAATAGCCAATAATGAGGATGCCAAATCTTTATCAATAACGGCATCTATACCTTCTAAAAAGTTAGGCCGTTTGTAAAAAACTGGTATCCCGCCGCCGCCAACAGAGATAACAATTTGTCCATTTCTTGCGATACTTTCAATTGTTTGTCTATTAGCAATTCTCAAAGGTACAGGAGAAGCAACTACTTTTCTCCAACCACGACCACGAGGATCTTCAGCAAAAACAGCTTTTGTTTCTAAAATAATTTTATCCGCTTCTTCTTTTGAATAAAAAGGACCAACCGGTTTAGTAGGGTTTTGAAAAGCAGGATCATTTTCATCAACTAATACCTGAGTTACGATTGTAATAACATCTTTTTCAAGATTTTGTTCTTCAAGAATATTACGAAATTGTTGTTCAATAACATACCCAATAAAACCTTGCGAATATGCCCCACAAATATCTAAAGGCATTTCAGGAATTCCATATAATTTTGAACCTGCATTATTCTGTAGGAGTATATTCCCTACTTGAGGACCATTTCCATGCGTTATTACAATATCATAATCATTTTTTACCAACCCAAGCAGGTTCAAACAAGTTTCACGTGCATTAGATTCCTGCTCTGAAATTGTACCTTTTTGATCTCCTCTAAGCAATGCATTTCCACCAAATGCTACTACCGCTAATTTTTTCATAGAACTATCTTATAATTTTTGCAAAATTAGAAATAATCCATAATAATTCAAGTAATTATGTCAAATTTTACATATTAAGAGAACTATAAGACAACTTTATTAATTTAAATTCAACAAACTAACTTTAGGTAATACCACCACCAACAAAGAGATCTCGTTGATTGACACAAAGTATTGGAATTTTAGAAGGATTAAAAATCAATTTAAAATCAACAGGATTTATCGGTTTCATAATTTTTTTCGGAACAATCATAATAATAAATAAATCTGCATTAACTTTATCTGCATATCTCATTGTGTCTTCGGCATAATCTTTATAACCTCCCTGAGAAGTTTCTGTGTGAAAGTTAACGTGGTTTTTTGTAAAAAAACGTTCGACAGTATCTATTACTTTATATTGTCTGTGCTCTTTTTCCTTATTTTTTAATGCAGCCGGGCTAATAGAAAAAATATGTATCGTTGCATTGCTTTTTTTTGCAATTTTTAGAGCCCAACCCGCTTTCTGCCGACTATCAATCGCTTCATCCAATGGAAATACAATATTTCTGTAGGGTTTAAAAGAAACACCTTCCTGAACAACAAAGATTGGAACTGGAGAGGTAGTGACAACCTTCATAATTTTAGTTGAATATTTTTTTGGCTCGGCTATTCCAAGCATGGTAAAAGTTACATCTTCTTTTATAGAAATCTTTCTTATTTTCTTAATTGGTGCATTTTTTATAAGAGAAGAAGAATAAACATCATTTTTTGTTTGAAAATCATTAGCCATCTCACTAATTTTCTGTGAAAGTGATGATTTATTCATATGGTTCTCAGACATAAATTTTTTCGTTCCAGGATCAAGAATATTTAAAAATTTAACTGAAAATTCATACATTTTAGAAAATTGTGAAAGATATTCCATAACAGAATCCGATTCTTTTGAAAAATCGTAAGGAAATAAAATAGTGTTTTTCGATTTTGGTTCCATGTTATTTTTTTTTATAAAAATATAAATAAATCTTTTAATACACAAGAAATAATTTGTTTTTTTTAGAATAACTTCAATATTATTCTTTAATTATTTAGAAAACAATTTCTCATATTCTTCTATAGTATTAATATTAAGCAAAATAGAACCATCTGCTACCTGAACAATTTTAGACTTATAACCATTTGAAATTTTATTCAATTTTAAATTAATATTTTCCATTTGAATAAGTCTCTTTATAATATTCTGACATAACAAAATCGGATGACCTTTCAAACCATTATATTCAGGAATAACAACATGATCTCTTTGAAAATTCTGTATTAATTGTAAAATTAATTCTTCACTTACAAAAGGGTTATCACAATTTTGAATAAAACAAAAAGAATAATCTTTTATTTTCTCAAGACCTTTTTTTAATGAATAAAACCGTTCCCATTCCGGATGTTGATTTTCGATAATTATAAGAGTCTCGTTAATATATTCTGAAACCGAAGCTGATATTTCTGAAATATTCTGAGAATTAGCTACAATAATTATCTTTTCACATCCAGCATTTTTGTATTCTTCTACAATTTTTTGAATAAAATTATATTTATCATCAAATTTCAGTAAAGCTTTATGAGTTCCCATGCGTGATGAGTTTCCAGCAGCTAAAATTACTACTGCCATTTGTTTTTTTATTTCATTTTTAGCAAATTTCAATTTTAGCAACATCAAAGGTTCTACAATTATACGTAAATTTGCTTAATCTGAATACTATTTTTATGAATGATTCTTTTGCTCCATTATCTATTACAAAGCTATATAACTTTATTTTCTCAGATTCAAATAACAATACAATACTTGGAATCTCTAAGCAGCTTCTTTTCGAACCTTCAAAATCAAGTATATTAAGCACGGATATCTTTCTAAGGAAGATTGATTCCCCAATTGGAGTTGCTGCTGGCCCTCATTCTCAATTGGCTCAGAATATTATTGCAGCCTGGCTTTGCGGGGCAAGATATATTGAATTAAAAACAGTTCAAACCTTAGATGAACTCAAAATTTCAAAACCATGCATTGATATGCAGAATGAAGGTTATAATTGCGAATGGTCGCAAGAATTAAAAATCGAGCAATCTTTCAATGAATACCTGAAAGCATGGATATTCATTCATCTTATATCGTATAAGCTAGGTTATGGTGCAAGCCCCAATACTCTATTTAATATGAGTGTTGGTTACAATTATGAGGGAATACGTAAAGAAAATGTGCAATGGTTTTTCGGCAAAATGAAAGACTGTCATTTGGAAAAAGATGCAATGATTAAAGAAGTAGCTTTATTTTATCCGAACATCCTCGATATTAGTATCCCTAACACTATTTCAAATAATATCACTCTATCGACAATGCACGGTTGTCCTCCGGAAGAGATCGAGAAAATTGGTAAATACCTGATTGAAGAAAAAAAGCTACATACGTTTATCAAACTTAATCCTACTTTACTGGGAAAAGAAGAACTCCACAAAATATTAAATGATAATTTAGACTTTAAAACGCTAGTTCCTGATGAAGCATTTGTTCATGATCTAAAATTCGATGATGCAATCGATATCATTAAATCATTGTCTGAATCTGCTGCTAAAAATCAGGTATTTTTTGGAGTAAAGCTTACAAATACGCTTGAAAGTATTAATAATCGTAAAATTTTTAGCAGTGATGAAAAATTGATGTACATGAGTGGCAGAGCATTGCATCCATTATCAGTAAATTTAGCAAACAAACTTCAATCTCATTTTGGAGGGAACCTGAATATTTCATTTTCAGGAGGAGTAGATTGTTTTAATGTTAGTGAAGTACTTCGATGTGGCATTTATCCGGCAACAATTTGCTCAGATATTTTAAAGCCTGGTGGTTACGGAAGATTAAAACAATACTTAGACAATATTTCAATGATGCTTAACAATGAAAATCAGGTTAATTTTTCTTCTTTGCTTCTAAAAATGACTAATGAGAAAAAGCTTACAAACCTGGAGAATTATGCATCAAAGGTATTGACAGATAATTATTACAAAAAAGATAAGTTCACCGAACCTAATATCAAATCAGGAAAAAAACTGAATCTCTTTGATTGTATTTCCGCTCCATGCGTAAATAATTGTCCCACTAATCAAGATATACCCGAGTATTTGTTTCATACGGCCAACAACCAATTTGATAAAGCAATGGCAGTGATTTTAAAAACCAATCCATTGCCGGCAATTTGCGGGATGGTATGCGATCACGAATGTCAGACAAAATGCACACGCATCAATTATGACGATGCTTTAATGATACGCGAAGTTAAACGATTCATCTCAGAACAGAATACAAAGGTTATATTAAAACACGCAACAACAAAGACTCTGAAAGCTGCGATAATAGGTGGCGGACCATCGGGTTTATCTTGCGGCTTTTTTCTTGCTCTTTCAGGTTTTGAAGTAAATATATACGAAACCAAAGCATTTGCAGGGGGAATGGTGAGCGATGCAATTCCACAGTTTCGTTTAACGCGAGAGGCGATCAATGCCGACATTGAACGAATTAAGGCTCTCGGCGTTCAGATACACTATGAATCTAAAATTGATAGTAATACATTTAAACAATTGCAACAGCATAATGATTTTGTATACGTAGCTGTTGGTGCTCAAATGTCCAAACCACTGGATATCGCTGATTATTCTATTTCCGGCATATTAGATCCATTAAAATTCCTTTCGGAGATTAAAAAAGACAATAACATACTGAACGGAAATAAAATTGCTGTTATCGGTGGTGGAAATACGGCCATGGATGTTGCCCGAACCGCAAAACGTTTGATAGGCAACAAGGGAAAGGTATGTATTTTATATCGTCGTTCTATCATTGACATGCCGGCAGCCAAAGAAGAAATTAAAGAAGCATTGGATGAAAATATCGAAATTATTGAATACGTTTTGCCTGTTGCAATCGAAACAAAAAATAATAAATTAAGCAGCCTGACATGTGTTAGAATGAAAGCCGGAATTCCCGATTCAGATGGAAGGGCAAAACCGGAAAAAATAAAAGGTTCGGAATTTATTATGGAATTCGATACCTTGATTCCTGCTTTAGGCCAGGATATAGTTGTTGATTTCTTAAATAAAAAATTAGTTCTGATAAGCCCTGATAGCCATTTGTCACAAATTCCGAATGTTTATTTTGGTGGTGATGCTTTAAGAGGTGCTTCCAATGTTATTAAAGCAGTTGCCGACGGACGAAAAACCGCAGCTGAAATTATTTCGCGATCAGTAATAGAGGACAAAGTCACCAAATCGTTTGCAAAAAAACATGACTTTAACGAACTTATGATAAAGCGTTCGCAACGGGAATTCAGACAAAGTAAAACCAATTCAACCAAAAACCCAACAACATCATTAAGTACTTTGCCTGCAGAAGGTTTAACAAAAGAGCAAGCAATTAAAGAATCGCTACGATGCTTGCATTGCGATGAACTTTGCAATATTTGTATTACAGTTTGCCCGAATCGCGCTAACGTTTCATACAAAATTGATCCGGTACAGTTAATTTTGCAGAAAGCTGTATTAAAATCAAATAATGAAATCAATTTCTATGATAGTGGAAAAATTATTATTGAACAAGATTATCAGGTGTTAAATATTGCTGATTTATGCAATGAATGCGGAAATTGCACTACCTTCTGCCCTACTTCAGGAAAGCCATTCAAAGATAAACCGCGTTTTTTTATTAATGGTTCTAAATTCAGACAATCTGAATCGGGATATTTGCTTAGCAGGTTCCCAAACAAAATGGTTTTCATTAAGAAATCTTATGAAGAGATCAAAACATTAACTTTTGAAAATAATCTCTTTACTTTTGAAACTGATAAAGTAACAGCTAGTTTTATGGGTTCGGGATTTGAATTGATACATGCCAAATTCACCGAAAATGATCTTCATGAATTTGAGTTTTCTGAAGCAGCAGAAATGTATATTTTAATGGACATAGCAAAAAAACTTATTTAAAAAAAACGCCCTGCTTAGCAGGGCGTTTTGCGAATCTATTTATTAACCAATTATTGAATGATCATTTTGGTGTTTGCTTTCGAACTTCCTGCATCAATCTCAACCATATAAATGCCTTTCTGTATATTACTCAGATCTATATCCTGCGAAACCTTTCCGCTGATAGAAACAAAAGTTTGGTTATAAACTTCTTTCCCGATCATGTCATTTATGCGAACCTGCACTGCGTTTTGAATATCTGTATTGAAGTTTAAATGAAATACACCGTTATTAGGGTTCGGCATAAGTTGTATTCCGTTAATTGCAGAGTTTTCGGCAATACCAGAACCATAGGTTACATAAATGGTATCGGATGAAGTTGAGCACCCAAAAGAATTAGTAGCTATCAGAAAATAATTACCGGTTTGTGTAACATTATAAGTCATTCCGGTAGCAACAGAACCCAAAGAAGATCCTTCATAATACCATTGCAGATTATAACCTGTTAAATTCGTATTAAGAGTATTACCAATAATCCAAACTCCCGGTTTCGGCGGGTTATCAATAAAAGTTATTTTCTTGGCATTGGAGTTTGTCCGGCATCCGAATGAATTGGATACTTCAACATAATAGTTACCGGTTGTTTTAGCATAATAAATCGAGGTATCAGCATTGTTAATTGCATTGGTATCGCTATACCATTGATAGATATCACCGTTGGTTGCCGTTACAGAAAGCATAACGGAATCCAATTTACAGACCGAATCATTGGGTGATATTGCTAAGGCGCTAACTACAGGCGATTGATATACTCTAATAGTATCCACATCATCAAAATTCAAAACAGGATGTGTAACTGTATAGGTAACTACAACATTTCCTGAAGTCAGTGTATAGGTTCCAATAGTATATCCCGGAAAGGTAAAATCTCCGCAATGATCGTCACTTCCAGCTAAACCACCGTCGCTGTCCCATGTTTGGATAGAATAAGTTGCATTCGTCAATTGTATCGCAGTAAACGAAAATGTTACAGGCGCTGAAGTATTACTAATATAGGGAGCTGTATAAAGCGTAGTTCCACCCAATAATAAAACAAAATAATAATCCGGATCGCTAAAAGGATAATCATTGCAATCGGGTGCCGCATTAATAGTGAAACCTGAGAAATAATAAGGTAAGGTATCAATTTGTGTATGCAGAGTAACAACATAATCGCCCGGGTTGGTGTAGGTTTGAGCAGTAGGTGTTTCTAAATTACTCATATTTCCGTTTCCAAAATTCCAGGTATAATGATAATTTGGATTACCGTTACTGTGCCTGTTTGCTGTAAAAGTTGTAGTCAGTGGAGCGCATCCATATGCATTTGCGATTGTAAAGCCACTGTTTGAAGCTACAGCCGGATGAATAGTGATAGGTAATTGAAACGATGAGTTTGATGTTTGAGATAATCCACCTAAACTGGTGACATTAACATGCGCCAGAACAAATACTGTTATGGTGTATGTTCCCGACATAATAGGTGTACCGCATATCTTGGCACAACCATGTTCTGTTGTAGGAGGATTGCTGGTAGGATAATAGCTGTTCGACGGTGCAGCACTGGTTTGAAAACTCAACCCATAAGGCAAACCCGAAACACTCAACACATCAAGTTGAGTCAGGTCAACATTATATCCGCTTCCGGCATCGTTAAAATTGCTTGGCAAATAAAAAGAAATATCCTGATCATAAGGCTGCATGGCAACGCCATCGGGCATCACAGAAGGACAAATGGTTGGTTGTGCCGGAGTTGATGTACATCCCACATTGATTGTACATCCCGGACATTGTGCGTTAACATTGCCCGAATAAGTTAGAAACAAAAATGTTACAATAAATAACGCTGAATAGATTTTTTTCATTTTAGAAGATTTAATTTGATTGTAAAAATAGAAAAAAACACCATGAACCCGGTAATGTATTTGTTAAGAAAAGTTAATTATGTTTCTTTTAGGTTTGTAAAATATTATTAATAAATCTATTGAATGTTTTCACTGTCGACTTTAATCTAATAGTTTTGGACAAATGTGGTTCAATTTTGTAATTCGGAAGTGCAATTCTGTAATTCGGAAGTGCAATTTTGGACTTCGGAGGTTCAATTATAAGCTATTATTTTTAGTTCTTTTCTTTCAGCAATTTATCCAACTCATACATTTCATCGCGCAGGCGGGCAGCTTCCATAAAATCGAGTGCTTTCACGGCTTTTTCCATTTGCGATTTCACCTGCGATATGTTCTTTTGAAGCTGTGCCTTGTTCATATACTGCACCACAGGGTCGGCGGCAACATTAATGCGATCGCTTTCAACATAAGGTTTCTGCTCGCTATGTCGCGAAGCTGCACCTGCCGATTGTCCCAAAACAGAATCGGTAGATTTTATGATCTGCGTGGGTGTGATATTATTGGCGAGATTGTATTTTATCTGCTTATCGCGACGGCGGTCGGTTACGTCGATGGTGCGCTGCATCGATTCGGTCATTTTATCGGCATACATAATAACCTTGCTGTTGATGTTGCGGGCAGCGCGGCCTGCAGTTTGGGTGAGTGCGCGTTCGGAACGCAAAAAACCTTCCTTATCGGCATCCAGTATTGCCACCAGCGAAACTTCAGGCAAATCCAATCCTTCGCGTAACAAATTTACTCCTACCACCACATCAATATCGCCCATGCGCAATTCGCGCAATATATCCACACGTTCCAAGGTATCAACCTCCGAATGGATATACTTGCATTTGATTCCGAGTTTCATCATGTATTTGGTGAGTTCCTCAGCCATTTTCTTAGTAAGAGTAGTAACCAAAACCCGTTCTTTTTGCTTGGTCCGCAAATCAATTTCATTCAACAAATCATCAATCTGATTCAGGCTGGGTTTCACTTCAATCTCCGGCTCAAGCAATCCCGTGGGGCGCAGCAACTGTTCTACCACCACCCCTTCACATTGTTGCAATTCATAATCGGCAGGTGTGGCGCTTACATAAATCACTTTGTTCAGCATGCCTTCAAACTCGTCGAACTTCAACGGACGGTTATCCATGGCCGAAGGCAAACGAAAACCATATTCAACAAGAGTTTGCTTGCGCGAACGGTCGCCGCCGTACATGGCCCGTATTTGAGGCACGGTGGCATGGCTTTCGTCGATAACCATCAAATAATCATCCGGAAAACAATCGAGCAAACAAAACGGTCGCCCGCCCGGTTTGCGTCCGTCAAAATAGCGCGAATAATTTTCAATTCCCGAGCAATACCCTAACTCGCGCATCATCTCCAAATCGTACGAAACACGGTCTTCGATGCGTTTTGCTTCCAGATTCTTGCCCATTTCTTTATAATAGGCCACGTGTTGTATCATATCGGAATGGATATCGGCTATGGCTTTTTTCATTTTATCCTGCGATGTGATGAACAAATTGGCAGGATAGATAGAAATGGAATCGAGTTTTTCGAGAAATCTGCCGTTCACCGGTTCAAAGGTTTCAATACTTTCAATTTCCTCGCCAAAAAAGCAAACACGTATGCAGATATCAGCATAAGCGGGAAAAATATCAATAGTATCGCCACGCACGCGGAAATTTCCTCTGGCGAAAGTTACATCATTACGCGAATACAATATATTGACCAATGCCTGCAAAAACATCTTTATCACCACAGCGTTGCCAACACTTATATGGATCACGCTGTTGGCAAAATCTTCGGGATTGCCGATACCATAAATACACGAAACCGACGAAACCACAATAACATCCCTCCTGCCCGACAACAACGACGAAGTGGCACTCAGTCGCAGCTTTTCAATTTCCTCATTTATCGACAGGTCTTTCTCAATATAAGTATTGGTAACAGGCAAATAAGCTTCGGGCTGATAATAATCGTAGTATGAAATAAAATATTCGACAGCATTTTTCGGAAAGAACTGCTTGAACTCTCCATACAACTGTGCAGCCAATGTTTTGTTATGGCTCAGCACCAGAGTTGGCAATTGAAGCCTTTGAATAACATTGGCTATGGTAAACGTCTTTCCCGAACCTGTAACACCCAGCAATATCTGCGATTGATCGCCCCGTTCAATCCCCTCGCAAAGCTGGGTAATAGCTTCGGGTTGGTCGCCGGTTGGGAAATATTCCGATGTAAGTTCAAGTTTCATGCGCTATTTACTTTTCTTTTTCACAAGACATTCGATGGGATAATGATCAGAATTATCAGAAGGAATGCATACGAAATTGGCAGAAGTTAATGCATTCGACAGAAAAATATAATCGATCCGGAACGAAGGAAAAATCTCTGTATAAGTGTTCCCCATCCCACTACCCGATTCGGTGAAAGCATCTTTCAAAATATCCGTTAAGCTATGGTATGCATACGAAACAGGCGTGTCGTTTAAATCTGAACAAAATATAACAGAATAAGGCGACTTTTCAACATGTTTTGCCACAATGTCAGCCTGAATAGCGCGTTTCTCGTAACCAATTTTCATCAGACGCAATATCCTCATCGACTTATTTTTTAGATCTTCTTCATTTTTTGGTTGAGTAGATGCAATATTCTCGGCAAATTCGTAATCTGCATAATTGAAATGTATGGATTCGAAATGGGCATTATAAATCCGAATCGTATCTTTTCCAACCAGAATATCAGTATAAATACACAGGTTGGTGGTTGCATTGGGAAAATTGATTCGTCCTTTATGTACAATCGGAAACGAAGTAAATGTGGCGATCCCGAATTGATTAATGCCGCGCGAAACCACCGTGTATTCGGCATGTACATTTTTAGCTTTCTGAAAGGTTACGATTGTATCAAGTGTTTTAAATTTTCCGCTCAGATCATTCACAAACTCTTGAAAACAGATGATATCAGCCGATTCCTTCTGGATAAATTTATAGATTTTATTTCTCTTTTCGTAATTCGGTTCCCAATTCTTTTTGTAATTATACAAGTCGAAATTCCTGACGTTATATGACAAAACTTTAAAATAGGCATCCTTTGGGTCAAGATTTTTTGGTGAATGAAACTGCATGAAAGTCATCAGATGAGTATAGCCTAAAAGCAATGTCAGTATGGAAAACAGCGTGAACTTTACGCGAACAAACAGCCAGAAAACAATAAATAAAATGTTAGCCGCAAGCAAATAGGGATAAGCCAAACCTGCAAAAGCAGGCAACCACAAATGTGCAGGGCTAATATAACAGCAAACATAGGCAAATAAAAGTGCCAGGATCATAAGAAAATTGATCCCCAGAATAAACTTCAACCAAAAACTTGTTTTCTTTGTACTCTTCAACTTGTTACTTGTTACCTATTACTTATTACCTGTTACCTCACTTCTTGCTTTCCTTAAACAACAACTCCTTATCCTCCTTGCTCAAACTCTCATAGCCCGATTTTTTAATTTTGTCGAGTATGCTGTCGATTTTCTGCTGATGCAGTTTCTTATTGTAATAATACTGGTCGTCTGTTACGGGTTTTTTTGGTGAATAAGTTGCTTTCATTTTAGGTTTGCGTTTAAACAATTTTTTTAAGGGATTAAAAAGTTGCTTGGTAACTAAACCTTTTTTCAATGCCAAAATGTAAACCAGTCCAAAAAAAGCCCCGCCCAAATGGGATAAATGTCCGCCTGAATTATCTTGTTCTTTAATACTCAATAAATCCATGATAACAAATGCAACAGCTATCCACTTAAATTTTATTTGACCAATTAAAAACAGCCGAACTTTATAATCAGGTATGTAAGCTGCTATTGCAACAACTATTGCCAATACCGAAGCCGAAGCTCCCATAGCAGTTGATACAGGAACAACCGTTTCAAAAGCTGGAAAATAATTATATGCAGCAATATAAAAAGCTGCTCCTGTCAAACCACCAAAGATGTATGTGATCAACAACTTCTTACTTCCCAAATATTCATTAAAGATCACACCACCAAAATACAGCATCAGCATATTAAAGAATAGATGCCAAAGGTTTTCGTGCAAAAACATATAGGTAAAAACGGACCACGGTCGTTGCAGTAAAAGCTCAATATTAGATGGAACTGCAAGCCAATAACCTAAAATTGTAGGTCCTGAATCACCAAAATGATGTTGGTTTATTTTAAATAAAACACAATATAAACTGAATAAACTGATTATAAGAAATACCGCAATATTGATGATTATCAATATTGACAACATCGATTTACCTGTAAAAAAACGTTTTATCCCATCCAATGGCGAAGGAGGCCGCTGTCCGTAATTTGAATTAGGATTATTAAAGTTGAAATTTCTGAAGTTATTGTTGTCCATAAAAATTGTTCCTTTTGGCTTTTTGCTGCCATATTTTTATCAAAACAAAACCAAACAACATTCCGCCCAAATGTGCAAAATGTGCCACATTGTCACCCTCACTACCTGCAATTCCAGAGCCCAGTTCCAACAAACCATATCCCAATACCACCCATTTTGCTTTCACAGGTATGGCAAAATAAAGATATATCAGCGAATTGGGGAACATCATACCAAATGCCAACAAAATTCCAAACACTGCACCCGAAGCTCCAATAACAACCGGGGCATTCAACAGATCAACCTGATATTGGGCGACAAAATTATTAGCAAGGCTTAATGCTTTCGGCATATCAGTGTTTACAACCGAGTTATACTGTGCAATAAAATGTTTCAATGGTTCGTACGAACCATCTATTTTGCCCGAATTCAACAAAGCGCTCAATTGTTCATGACTCGGATGACTCATGTATAAATTTATAGCTTCCATGGCCGGGCGCAACTCAAAATAAATAACAACGTACTGAATTATTGCTGCTCCTATACCGGTTACTAAAAAGTAAATAATGAACCGTTTCGGCCCCCAAACGTTTTCCAACACATAGCCAAACATCCACAATGCAAACATATTGAATAAAATGTGAGTGAAGTTTGCATGCATGAACATATATGTGATGATCTGGTAAAATCTGAATTTTTCAGCCCCGAAATAATGTAAGCCCAGCACATCCGTCAGATCAATATGAAAAGCCTGCCCTATGCCATAAGTTGCAAGAAAAAAAAGTCCGTTGATTATCAAAAGGTTTTTAACTACCGGAGGTAGAAGTCTGAATCCGCTTGGTCGGTATTGTTCGTAAGCCATTATTTGTTTTTTGATTATTGATTTAATTTCAACAAGAGGCCAAAAGCCACAAGCTGTTACTCATTATTATCTTATTTAAATCTCTTTTCAATCTCATCCATTGCCATCACAAACATCACTTTGCGTCCCGATGGCGAGGTTTCAGGCATTGCACACGAAAATAATTCGCCTGCCAACGATTGCATTTCTTCGGCCGATAAAGCTCTCGAAAATTTCTGTGCCATATTTTTTGCCAGCGAGCGTGCCAGATTCATTTTCTTATCAAGCCTTGTATCCAGTTGATTCTTCTTAAAACTTTCCAGCAAATGTTCTATCAGGTCTTTGGCATCCTGATTCTCGGCATCCGTGGGCAAGCCGTTCACCACAAAGGTATTCTGTCCGAAAGGTTCAACTTCTATACCAAGCAACCTGATATCTTTCAATATATCATTGATAAGTTCGGCATCCGAAGGGTTTAACACGATGGTTTGCGGAAACAACAAACGCTGACTCAAGGGATGATTGTTTTCTATGCTTTTCATCAACTTTTCGTAGCCTATCCGTTCGCGGGCATTGGCAATATCTATAAACATCAATCCCGATTTAACGGGTGTGATCATATATTTTTTACTGAACATAAAGAACGAAGCACACAATGTTTCCTCAGGCAATTCCGGTACAAGCTTTTCAATGCGGTTCGCACTGATATCCGCTTCGGGCAATTCTGCTTCCAGATTATAAAGCTTTTCCCAGTTCTGCAGGTTCTTGTCTTTTGGCGGTGTGTAGGCTCCGCTTCCCTGATTGCCCGTAGAACTATTAAAAGGATTGTAATCGGGATTGATCTTAACCGTTGGTATTTTTATCTGACGGTTTTCATCCATATTGGTAAAATCAAAGGCCCCGTCGACATCAAAATCAATACTGGGTGTGATGCTGAACGAACCGAATGATTTGCGAATGGCAGCTTTCATGATGCCATATAAGGTCTTTTCGTCCTGAAACTTTACTTCGGTCTTGGTAGGATGTATATTCACATCGAGCTTCGCCGGATCGACCGTCATATAAATAAAATACGAGGGAAAGGTATGCTCAGGAATCAACTCCGCATAAGCTTTGTCAATGGCATGATGCAAATACGGATGTTTGATAAAGCGGTTGTTCACAAAAAAATACTGCTCGCCCCGTGTTTTGCGCGCGAATTCAGGTTTGCCGATAAATCCCGCTATATTCACCACAGTGGTTTTTTCATCTACCGGAATAAGTCTTTCGCCGTAGCTGGCGCCGAAAATGCTGTTGATACGCTGACGCAAAGTGGATCTATCCAAACGGGTAACCAGTTTGTTGTTGTTATAGAACGAAAAACTGATGTCGGGATACACCAACGCAACGCGATTAAATTCTTCAATAATATAGCTGGTTTCGGTAGCTTCGGCTTTCAAAAAATTGCGTCGGGCGGGTACATTAAAAAACAAGTTCTTTACGGATATCGAAGTGCCTTTCTGCGCGCTGCATGAAGTTTGTTGTTTCACATCCGAACCTTCTATCACGATGAGTGTGGCCAGTTCGTCTTCTTCGCGCCGGGTTTTCATTTCAAGTTGTGCTATAGCGGCAATAGATGCAAGTGCTTCGCCGCGAAAACCAAACGTAGAAATGCTAAACAGATCGTGCGCATCTTTTATTTTAGAAGTGGCGTGGCGTTCAAAACATAAGCGTGCATCGGTTTCCGACATTCCCGCACCGTCGTCAACCACTTGTATGAGGGTTTTGCCAGCATCCTTTATGATAAGTTGGATGTCGGCGGCTCCCGCGTCAATTGCATTTTCCAATAACTCCTTAACAGCCGAAGCGGGCCTTTGAATCACTTCGCCGGCAGCTATCTGGTTGGCAACATTATCGGGCAACAATTTTATGATATCGGGCATAGAGAATGAAATAACTTGCAAAGTTAGGGATTTATTTTGTTTTGGGCTAAGTTTCTTACGCCCCAACACAGCTTTGCTTTGCTATAATTGCTTAACAACAATTATCTATTAATTATTTTGGGCGCGTCCCGCCTCATCGGCGGGTCGGGCTGTCCGCTCATAGTCCTCGCTTCGCTGTGGGCTATCCACTTCCATCCCTCGCGCTTTGGCAAACAGCCTTCTATAGTCACACAGAGCAGTCGTTCCAAACGAAATTCAAATTATACAACAAAATATTTGAACGGCTTGTCGAAGTGGGACACAGCCATTATCTTTTTCTAGAATATCATCGAACGGCATGTTGTCTATCCCGCACCGCAGGTCGGGAGGTTGAACAAAATCATTCAAATCATTTCACTCAGCTTAATCAACAGTTCAGACAATTTCTCCCAGCCCCATCGGGGCGACATATTGGTAGCCAGGGGCAACGCCCCTGGTAATATATCACACCACCTCCCAACCCCGTTAGGAGGTTGAACAAAATCACCTCAATCATAAAAATCAGTTTAATCAAAGGTTCAGACATTTTTTAGTTAATACTTTTTTTAATTTGTAACCAATATCTGTATAATAAATCTCAGTGTTTCCACCTTCAACGACATACTTTTCACTTTGGTCCCAATCATCTTGATCTCTCACGGAAACATCATTTGTGATCATGCCACATATTCCTGCATTTATCAAGTTAATTTGAAGTTCAGAAATAGTATCATACTTTGTGACTATTTTTTCAATATTTTTTGAATCAGTTTTTATAAACTCTTCAAAATCCTCAATGAAAATTTTTTCAATTACTAATGAACCTCTTAAAAAATCTTTATAACTTACCTCCTCTTTTAAAAATGCACTAAAAAGTTTTGCAACAAATATCGCTGATATATGGTCTTCACATTTATCAATTATGTAAAGCAATTTTTCTCCAACCTTTATTTTACATTTTTCCGAATTTTCAATATCCGAAATTAGTTTTTCGCGTTTATGCGGTTCTATGCTTTTAATTTCTGTTAAAAAGTAAAGAATTTTTTTAAGAAAAAGTCTGTCTACAAGGTTTATTGTAGATTTTGTCAAACCAATAATAGTTCCGATGATTGGAATTTCTTTCAGAAGTCCATCATTTATTAAATTATCCGCAAAAGCTTCAGCAAGTTCAATGGTAACATTCTGTAATTCTGAATCCTTTAATGTTTCATTGAAAGATTTTGATATTATTTTTAAATCAGACATCAATCATTTTTTTAGTTTATTAGCATTCAAATGTTACTGTAAACAGTTTAATTTTTATTTCTTATATTTTTTGTCTCTATAATTGTCACATTCTTTTGCTACAAAGTCAAACTTGTCATAAATATCTTTAGTGTCTTCAAACTTGCGAACCCATTGAATATATTTTTGGATTTCGCTATTATTATGCGATCCGCTTATATAATAGTCGAATAGTTCATAAATATATGCCATAGCGATTACTTTTTTCTTACGATACAATCCAATCTTTTCGAATTGTCCCAATAAATAGTCATCAAGTTCTGAACTACTAATTTCATAGCCTCGCTTATCGCAAAATTCTTTAATGGAAAAATATCCCTTTGATAATTTATCAATTTTTGTTTTGTCAATTTTAAAGAAAGGTAATTCTTCTTTAGTTTTAGGTTCAATAAATTCAATGAATTCAATTATTTCAAAACAATTTCTTGTTTCGTCTGTGAAAAATTCAACGTCAAGTCTATGTGCAAAATCTGCACGACGTGTCTTATTGTTTTTTTCTATTTGAATAAGTGCCAAGATTATACCAATTAGAGCAATGGCTGGTGTCAAAAGTTGACTACAATCGAATCCTTGTTGTATGCATAATAAAGTTTCCATATGTCTGTGTTTTTGTTTTTTATTATAACTGCTAACTTTTGTTTTACTGCTCGTTCGCCTGAGGTTTCCACCTCAATCGATTTTATTCTTTCAAGCTTTCACCTCTGTTCTTGTATATTTTTGAACAAACCATTTAAGATAATACAGCCTTCAATATTAATTAATTATAAATCCAATTATTTATGAATGAAATTACAACATTATTCATTAGATTGGGAAAAATACAGAATATTGTAAAGGATAATATACAGACAACAAAATAAACATCTGGCCAAAAAACGATTGCTTTAAACTTTTCAAAAACTGTTAGATTATAACTTGGTTTTTTATATTTAGCTTCTAAATTAAATAATAATAACAATAGGCCTATAATTCCTGCAACATAATATAGCCATACATGAGTAACAGTTGGGGAATTAATGTAATATCTAATTGTAATTACACAAAATGATGACCATAAAATCCATAAGTAGATTTCAATTAACAATGCAAATATTATTGCAAAAAATATAAATAGTGTAATTCTAGTTTTGTCCTTGGTAATTAATTTAAAAATAAGTCTAAGTATTCCCGAAACGAATAGATAAGCCAAACCAAGTCCAACATTTCCATATATTAATCTCCAAATCATTCTCCAAAATGATTTTTCGGAATAATCTTTTTCCTGTTGTTCAATTGGCACATTATATTTCCGCATTGCGTCTTTAAAATCTTGATTAAAATCAGAATTTATATTTTTAGTACTTGTATCCTTTGGCAAAACCTGTTCAATAATAGAAGAATCTTCAGTTTTAATTATTGTTCCATCAATATAATCTAATTCAATTCCTGTTATTCTCATTTTTCTAATGGTACGGTTATGCCATACATTACTCCAATTAGCATCTTTTTGTTTAGTTAAATATGAATAAATCGGGCCTCTTTCAAATAGATAGCGTCCAGCACCCCATACTTTTTCACCTTTAACTATAACATCAAAAGCATTATATGGATAAACTTCAAATGCTGCAAATGCTACAACTTTACCACTTGTGTTTTTCCAAACAATATTTGCATCAACTCCACCATTACTATGTGGTATACTGGTGCTATATTTAATAATCTGAATACTTTTCTTTAATTGGTCTGGATTTTTTTCATCAGCTTTTTCAATACTGTCGCAATATTTTTTAAATTCTGACATAGAATGATTCCAGTTAACTTTTTCTATAGAATCATCAAAAGCTTTATTTTTCTTTACTCTATTTTCGAACCTTTCACACGCAGAAAGTATTATAATTGCAGGTAATACTAATAATAATATTTTTTTCATTAATGTCAATTTACAATTATTGGTTGTGGATGAATGTTATATTATTTATTCCCCGTTCGGCCGAGGTTCCCACCTCGGTCGTTTTTATGTTTTCAGGTTCTACCTGCATTAATCTATTTTGATTCATGTTACCCATCACATCCTTGTCCTTATATATTTTGCAATCTCATCAGCCATTTCCTTTACTAAAAACACTTTTTCGTTAGTGGTGCAAGGATTGTCTGTGTAAATGTCATATTTATTTTCTTTAGGGGAAATTTTTAATAAAAAACTATTCGAATCTTTAAATTTTAAATTTGGTATGAAATAATAGTCCGTTTTACTAATAAAAGAAATAGAAAGAAAGTATAAAGTTTCATTTATACATTTATAGGCCTTAATTTTATAATTCCCAAACGTAATGTAGTCGTTATCGAACATTGCGTTTAGATGTCTAATCTGATAATCTGTAATATCATAACTTTTCACTATCATTGAAATTCTATCTAATATTTTTTCAACATCTATTCTTGAGTTTAAGACTTTATTTATAAAACTTTGTTTTTTGTACAAATATCCCCACAAAATAAAAAAAGCAATTAGTGTGATATATAAAAGGTACATTCCTTGTGCTTCCATTTTTTTTATTTTAAATTTCGTACAACAGTTCTTCTATTCTAATATTTCTCTTCCTCAAATAAAGCAATAGTTCCGTATACAAAAGCCAAAGCTAATTGGATGACAAGTATTGAATAAAAAACTGCACAGAAAATAATTCCACCAGTATAATTTATATCTTGCGACCAAGCTAAGTATATTGCTCTTATAGCAGCTAATATACTTAAAATCAAAATCACATAAAAACTATAATATTTATTTGGTGAAATTCTTGCTACAAGATTCATCAAGGCTCCTGATAAATTTTTAAACAATCCCCATATTGTGCCACTAAAGACTAGAAAAAGAAAAATTATCCAGAACATACTTAAACTAAAATACCATTCCATTAATAGGCCAAAAACCCAAAATAATAATCCAATTGCTATTAAGCATGCTGGAATAAGTAAAAGATAGCGTATAACTTTCATAAAAAATATTTTATTGATTGCATATTATTCTAATTATCATTTTATTTATTCCCCGTTCGGCTGAGGTTCCAACCTCAGTCGTTTTTATCTTTTCAGGTTCCACCTGTGTTGTTTTATTAAAATTCATTTTCACCCAATTACTCCCGTAAAAATACTACTTTATTTAATTCTTCCATAAAAAAAACAATATAAAAATAAAGGCTAACTCTTTCAAGCTAGCCCTTCCTAAACTATTAACTATTATCTATTCACTTCCTAAACCGTAACTCTTTGCATCATCACTTCAACCTGTTCGGTTTTTCCGCGTTTAAAAACTATAATCATTTGTTTTGTAACAAAACCATCCTTCGAAAACTCAACATGGTAAGTTCCCGGTTTCACTTTCGAAACTCCAAGCAAACCGTTTATATCGCTTGTAGCTATCAAATTCAGTTCCAAAATTCTCATCAGCACACCTTCCAGCAAAGCTGTCAAAGTTCCGGCGGGCGGATTGGCATCCACACACATTCCTATCAGCGAAGTATGTCTCACGCCTTCAATTTCAAGCCCCATACAATCCGCTAATTCTTTCACCAAACCGGGTTTAGTATCCTGATATTCACCATAAAAATAATCGTAAATATTTTCCGCTGCGGCATCGGCTTTTTTAGTCGCTTCATCCAGCGCTGCCGTTCCTTCCACTTTTTTAGTTTCTCTCGCCGTAATAGGGTTAACCTGTGCTGCATCATAAGCTGTTATGCTATCAGCCATCGCGGTCTTGTTGGCTGGTTTTATGTTCGGAAAAAGTGTAGCGTTACTCAATATTTTCATAATCTCGCGCGAACGGTTCAATGCTTCTGCCTTTGGGGCTTTCATAATATAAGTAACTTCATGGTTCAGTTTCTTCAGCACATCCAATGCTTTGGCATCTCTTGCTTTCGGCACTCCTTTATGCGCAAACTGTATAATGGTTTCCGCCATTTGTTTTTTCGCAGCTTTCGTCTCATCTGTAACTCCTGTATTATTGCTTTCCTGTATAGCTTCTGCTGCTTGAATTTTAACTACACTATCTTGCAAA
>CAIWKO010000047.1 GCA_903913285.1 uncultured Bacteroidales bacterium
GGCCAGCGAATGCAAAATCATAATAAACAGAAATAATGTTCAGCCACAAAAACAAGCTGAAGATAATAGTTGGATACCATTCGTTGATGGTGACAGAACAATGGAAGCTGTCGACATTGAAGTTAAGTTTTCAAACGGAATCGTGTGTGATTATTTGGACGAATGGATATTTGATAATGTTACGCATTGGAGAGCAAAAACTAAAAAACAATAAAATGCAGGGTAATCCGGGATATTTGGTAATGACCAAAAACAATAAAAAAGGCAGAACTTATCATAATAAGGAATTAGTCAATGGTAAAGTGCCTGTATACTTATGCACCAAAGAAGTGCCTTCCAAAATACCCGGGCATACGGTATGTACTGAATATTCGGACCAGGCAATTCTATGCGACCAGAATTCATTAACAATAATGGGATACATCGATTAATATGAAAAGAAAACCAGTAGTAACATTAATGATGACATTGTGGGGCCGGCCAGAGGTTTTTCGCGTTGTGCGTAATGTATTAAACCGTTTTATGGACCATCCGGATGTAGCAACCACGATCGTGTTTGTTATATCAAAAGAGGATCCATTTTACGAGCAGCTGCTATCGATTATAAAAGGCTCTGCTTTTGAGTATAAAGTTGTACATTATTCAAACGATAACCTTGGAGCAAAACATAATTCCGGCATCAAAGAAGCATTGAAAACCGGCTGCGATTACGTGATGAACATCGGATCGGACGATCTGTTGCACTCCGCACTTTGGAACCTTTATCTGCCTTATATTTTGGATGGATACCACATCATAGGTTTACGAAAACTTTACTTTTATGCTCCCCCGGGCGATGCAATACTCTTTTCATATAACAGCGGCAATTTTGTTGTCGGTGCCGGCAGACTCATGCATGCCGGTATGCTGAAAAAGATATGGAAAACACATAAAAAGCTCTACGATGACGAGTGTCAGCGCGGATTGGATACCAATTCCAGTAACCGCATGTGCAGTGAACATGTGATGCCCATAATCCTCGACGCTGGCCAGTTTCCGATGATAGTCGATATCAAAACAAAAGACAACATCAATGAAATGGACCGCATCCGCTCGACACATCATTTTAATACCATTCAGGATGTTTCCAGCGATTTGTTGTTATGCTGGTTCCCGGAACTTAAAACGTTTTTCTATGAGTCATAAATGGAAATCTATTGATACAAATATTGCCAGCTGTATTTATTGTGGTTGTATTCGTGAAAAACGAGTTGAAAAATCACGCTACTGGAGACATTACATTGTTTACACTTTTGGCGGCAAGGAATTCAGAAAGGCGCCGGAATGTACTCAGGTGCATGATACCACCTTAAACATGTTTGAGAATGCTTTATAAAAACGTCAAACAAATATACAGTCTGCTCAATCAGTTGAGCAGAAGCACCGGCCTCGACGTCACCGAGACCAAAGAACGCCTGGTGCTCGAGGTGAGTTCCGGACGCACGGATCACCTCCGGGAGTTAACCGATACAGAATTTCGTAAACTGATCGACTCCCTGAGTGAACAATTGAAAACTGTAACACCCCCGGGAGATCGCATCCGTAAAAGCATCATGAGCATGTGCTATACCATGAACCTAATCAAAAACGAAATGAGCAATACCAAAAAGCTTCAGATCATTGATAAGTTCATTATGGACCATAGCAAGATCGGCAACAAAAAGCCGCTTATGAAATACGACGTTAAAGAATTGAACAAACTGCATCACCAGTTTGAAGTGTTCACCAAATATTATCTCAGCAAACTATAGTATGGCACCGCACAGGCACTTTTACGACCCGCACACTATATCACTGCCTCTGAAGCTAAAGTTCACTGCTTCGCAGATACAGGCGTTAATTACGGTGCTGTGTAATGGCTCGTGTTATACTAAAAATATACTGGAGTTAAATGCCGTGCTCGAGATATCGCGGAAACTATTTTTAAAACTACAGCGACGCGTGGTTATGCCCAAAAAACAAACCACCATCACATTTTGTGATACCGAACTTTGGGCCTTATCTTATATTATAGGTTCGATACCTGAAGGCAGTTACGAAAAACAATGTTTGTATTCATTAATTGACACCATATTGAGGAGAATAATATGAGCCGAAAAGGACGAAATCATAAGTATTTGGAGCTTCGCGACC
>CAIWKO010000048.1 GCA_903913285.1 uncultured Bacteroidales bacterium
TTTGTTTTTGAAAAACACTTAAGAACGGCGTGTCCCTGTCCGCCCATTGGCGGAGAAATGCGGCCCAAACGGATTTCTGTTATTTTATAATACTTGATTTCCAATCAGTAATAAAAACTTGTCATTGGTAGCAGTCGTTCCCTTTCAGTCAGGCTGAGCAGATTCTCCTGAAACGATAGTGTAAGGAGAAGATTGTCGAAGTCGGCTGAAAGACTGGCGTGTCCCCGCCCGACTAATCAGGCGGGCCTGTCCGCCCTTTGGCGGAGAAGTGAGACCACAATTCGCCACCAAGACTCAAAGACACTAAGAAACACAAAGAAACGCTTCCAATTTTCCCAGCCCCATCGGCCTGTCCGCCTTTCGGCGGAGGCGTCATATTGGTAGTCAGGGGCAACGCCCCTGGTAAAAATCACCCCCACAACCCTCCATCCCCGATAGGCCTGTCCCCTCCATGCCTTAGGATAAATTCATGAATTTATCCTACACCCCTCGCTGCAGCCTTTATGGATAGACCGACGCAGGCAGGAGCCTTGCGCCGAACGGGGATCAACAAAGGCGATGTTCTACCCTAAGGGTTTATAAAATTTTGTGTCTTTACCACAATTAACGCATTTTATATTATATCCTTCTTTCATTATTTTGTAAAAGAGATATTACCAAGTGAAGATAATGTTCTACTCATGACAGAAAAATCAGTAATAGTATTTGGCAACTTGAATAAAACTTCTAAATCATTCTTAACCACATCTGATTTTACATCAAGACTAACACTCATATTACCATATTTTCCGTCAAATTCATTTGTAATCCATGAATTTCCCAGTTTTATAGAGGTAGAAGGAATTGTATAAATCGAGATTCCAAAATCATACATAGCAACAAAATCAGTTGGCCTTAACACCCATTTTGTTCCTATTTTTCCAGTATAATTTAATTTAACAATTACAAGTTGATTCCCTTTTTCTGGTTTAATGAAATCAGAAATTATCATAATTGAATCTACTTTTTGCACGCCAGTTATTGAAAATAGGATTTTATCATTCAAGACTATTTGTTCATGACTTAAAGGAACCTCTTTAGTTATTATTTGTGAAATTCCAAACAATGGCAAACATAATAAATAGGATAAAAGATACAAATGATTTATTTTCATAATTCAATCCTCCAAAATTAATTTATTGTTTTATAAATTTCCTTGTTACAATTTTTTTATTTGTCGTTGCTTTAAATATATAAACACCTCGCTCGCGACCTATCCCGACGCGTGCCCATGATACAACATTCATTTTACCGTATTGCACTGTAAAGATATATTTTTTCAATAAAACAAATTAAATATTAATTTATTTTCTTCTGATTTTTAATGATGGAGGCGATAGGGCAGTAGAGCAACTGAATTATTTTCTCTGGTCATAGGCACAGCCTAAGCCCAACAGATGGCATCTCCCCTCCTCGCCGTAGGATAAATTCACGAATTTATCCTACACTGCCTGTTCCAAAGGCTATCTATCTCCCTCAAAATTATTTTCTCTTTTATTTCTTGTTTAATAAATCTATTCCTTTTAAATTTGTCGTTTAATATCAAAATATGCCATTCTTTCAAAATTCCGTAATTACAAAATATTTAAAAACTCAAGACAAGCAAGCGCTTGCCGATGCATATACTAAATTCAAAGCACATTTTTTCAATTCCACAATTCAGGAAAATATTCGCAACAGTAAAGAAGAACAATATCAGGAAGGTTTCATCACCGATCTGTTTGTAAATATTTTGGGATATACTAAAAATCCCGCACCTAATTTCAACATAACAACCGAATACAAAAACATCAAAGATGCAAAAAAGGCTGATGGAGCTATAATAATCAATAATGTTGTTAAAGCGGTTATTGAACTCAAAGGAACCGATACAACCGATTTAGGTAAAATAGAAGAACAGGCATTTGGTTATAAAAACAATCAGCCTCAATGTGTTTATGTTATCATTTCGAATTTCGAAAAACTTCGGTTTTATATTGATAATGCTATCGAACATTTGGAGTTCAATTTGTTTACCCTGTCGGAAGAGGAATTTGAACTATTGTATTTATGTCTGGCTTCCACTAATATTGAAAAGGGGCTTCCAAGGCAGCTTAAAGACGAATCCTTAAGTACTGAGGATACTATAACTAAAAAGCTGTATTCCGATTATTCTGCTTTCAGAAGAATTTTATTTCAAAATATTCTTGAACAAAATCCACAGTTCGATAAACTTATATTACTTAAAAAAACTCAGAAACTGCTCGATAGGTTTTTATTTGTGTTTTTTGCAGAAGATCGCCAATTATTACCCCCAAATTCAATTCGCACTATTCTCGATCAATGGGAACAATTAAAAGACCTCGACAGATATACACCCTTGTATGAAAGGTTTATTCTTTACTTCGGCTACATGAATATCGGGCGCAAAGGCAAGTTTTATGATATTTTTGGTTATAACGGTGGTCTGTTTGCTCCCGATAAAATATTGGATAGCATAAAAGTTGATGATAGCATTTTGTATGAGCATACATTAAAGCTTAGCAATTATGATTTCGACAGCGAAGTAGACGTAAATATATTAGGTCATATTTTCGAACATAGTTTAAATGAGATCGAAGAAATTCAATCAGAACTGCAAGGTAACGAGCTCGACAAATCAAAAACCAAACGCAAGAAAGACGGGATATTTTATACACCAAAATACATAACTAAGTATATCGTTGAAAATACTGTCGGCAAACTTTGTACCGAGAAAAAAGCTGCGCTTCAGATAAATGAAGAAGATTATACCGGCGATAAAAGAATTCAAAAACAAACCAAACAAGCCTTAGCCGATAAACTTACTGCTTATCGCAATTGGCTTTTGCAACTTAAAATCTGCGACCCTGCTTGCGGTTCAGGTGCTTTTCTAAATCAGGCTTTAGATTTCCTTATTAACGAGCATCGTTATATTGACGAACTGCAAGCAAAATTATTTGGTGCATCATTAGTTCTGAGTGATATCGAAAACAGTATTCTGGAAAACAATTTGTTTGGAGTTGATTTAAACGAAGAAAGTGTCGATATTGCCCGCCTTTCTCTTTGGCTGCGCACTGCCCGCCCAAATCGTAAGCTAAACGATTTGAGTAAAAACATCAAATGTGGCAATTCATTGATTGATGATCCAACCATAGCAGGCGATAAAGCTTTTAATTGGTTTATCGAATTTCCGCAGGTTTTTCCTTTCTATCGCAAACCAAAAGTTGAAGCGTCCAAAAAAGAATTTGAGGACAATGAATTTTCTGACGATATACAAGAACCTTCTTATTCTTATAAAGAAAACAGCAAAGGTTATGATAAATATGGCTTTGATGTGGTTATTGGAAATCCGCCGTATGTCCAACTCCAAAGCATGGGCGTAATGAGCGATATGCTCAAAAATTGTGGTTACAAATCTTATGACAAGGGAGCCGACTTGTACTGCATCTTTACCGAACGTGGTTATAAATTGCTAAAGCATGGCGGGCTGCAATCCTTCATTATGCCCAACAAATGGATGTTGGTGGCGTATGGCAAACCTTTGCGAAAATTTCTTTCTAAAACCGGATTGCGTCAGGTACTCAACTTCGGCGATGTGCAATTTTTTGCAGAAGCTGCAACAATTGTATGCATTTTCGTTACGCAAAAAGGCGAACCGAATGATAATGTAAAAGTTTTATCGCTCAATCAGAAAACATATAAAGGTGATTTTCTTTCTGAGGTAGCAAGCAACATTTACGAATATCCCTCCACCAATTTTGGCGAAACCGAATGGAGTATCCGACCATTTAATGACGCTCAAAAGATAGAGCAGATGAAGCTTAACGGAATTGAATTGAAGTATCTGCCAATATCAATTTACAGAGGAATACTTACGGGCTACAATGATGCTTTTTACATAAATGAAGAAACACGCGAAAAGCTAATTGCAGCCGATGCAAAAAGTGCGGAAATTATTAAGCCAATGGTACGTGGTAGAGATATTACACCTTATGGAATAACAGGGTTTGAGTATTTGATTTGCACATTTCCTTCAATAAAATTGGATATCGAGAACTACCCCGCTATCAAACAACATTTGCTTTCATTTGGATATAACCGATTGAATCAAACTGGTGAACCGGGAGCACGAAAAAAAACAAGTGGTAAATGGTTTGAAATACAAGACGCCATTAGTTACTACAAAGAATTTGCCAAACCTAAAATAATATATCCAAACATGACTTCAGTGTTCCCTTTCATGTATGATGAAACGGGAATGTTAAGTAATCAAAAATGTTTTATCCTCACTGCAAACGATGAATCTGTTTCACTACAATTTCTCACGGCTTTACTCAATTCTTCTTTGACAAAACTTTGGATTTACTACAACTGTCCCGAACTTCTGGGTGGTACACGTGAAATCAGTAAAGTCTATTTCGAGCATTTCCCCATTCCGCAAGCAAACGATAACCAGACCGCCAAACTTGCACAACTTGCAATCCAACGAACCCAATTAACTGTCAACCAGCAAATCCTTTGCTTGAAATTTACACACAACATCCAACGCGAATTTTCATTAGTCGATTTGCCGGGCAAACTTCAAAATTGGTATCTGTTATCCTTTGCCGAATTCCTTAAAGAACTTGAAAAAAAGAAAATAAAACTATCTCTTACTAAAAAAGCCGAATGGGAAGAATATTTCCAACAGGAAAGCAAAAAAACCCTCGACCTCAAAAACCAAATTGAAACCACTGACAAAGAAATTGACCAAATGGTATATCAATTATACGGCCTAACAGAAGAAGAAATTAAAATTGTGGAAGGAAAATGAAGCCAAAACATTTTTTAAAATCCTTAAAAAAAAGTTTTAAATTACAGCATTTTACTAATTGGGCTACAATAGTTGGAACTATTGGTACACTATTTTTTGCTGGATATACTATTTACTTAACAAAAGAAATAGATCGAACTGACAAAAAAGTCAATCTTTTAGAGAAATTAGTTAGTAAATCAGATACAACTAATTCTCCGCTCGCGGGGAAATGCTTTCCCCGTGTCAGAAAAAAACTCAATCATCCTAATCATTTAATCAGCGTAATCAGCTGTTAAGACAATTTTCTTGCAGTTTCTTTACAATCTTTTTTTTTTACCTATCTGATATTAATGTGGCAAAGTAAATGATATAGTAGTATGGTTTGTTGCACCTGAACCTCCTACTTCCCAAATAGTATAATCACTATCTTTTTTTCCATGAGCATATTTATAACCATAAACTTCAAAGAACCATGCGGTGCCAGCTGGTCCAGAAGGAGTTAGTGTTATCAAAATATCATCTCCTTCATTAGCATCGAATTCCCCACTTTTATACACTGTGCCGGCAACAGCCCCATTTATGGAGTATGAAATTGAAGTTATATTGCCCATTGCATCAATATCTAATTTATAGGCAGTTTCTTTTTTACAAGAACCAAATAGAAATAAAATCCCTGAAAGCATTAAAACAATCAATGTTAGTTTTTTCATGATACATTTTTTGGTTAATATTTATAAATTTGGACGGGACAATATACACAATAATATAAAAGTTATTCCATAAATATAAGAATATTTATGCATAGTGCTTAATTATTTTTCAATATGCCTTATAGAACTCCGCTCGCGGGGAAATGCTTTCCCCGTGTTTAGCGTCTCCCGACGCGTGTGTAACCACTCCAACCCATTCACACCCACAAATTTAAAATTTAATTCAATAACTCCTACAAAACATATAAAATTTTTTCCTCCAAACCCCTTTTCTCCCTTTTTCTCCCGCCTAAAATCATGGCTCGTGGCTAATGGCTCTTGGCTTCCTTCTGAATTCCAAAATCCCGCCTCATCCAATTAAATCCCGCCCTTTGCTTGTCCTTTTCATTTTTTCGCAGAAAAAAAGTGCGTCGGCCTGTCCAAACGGCGGGCCGGCGTTGGCTGTGAATGAAAAAAATTTAGAAAATCGTAAAAGGCGTTTACGTTTCCGCCTACCGGCGGACTACTTTTACTGATTTTCTTATTTTTTTCAGAGCGCGTTGAAGCTTCGTTTGGATTGTCCTTTTCTTTGGTTCGTTTCTTTTTGACATAAAAAGAAATGAACAAAACTAAACAAAAGTAAAACCTAACCTCGGTCGGCTTCGACACGCTGTTCAAAAGTTATTACATAATAATGGTTTCCGGTCGAACAGCGGCTCTGCCTGACCGTAATTTTAACTCCCAACTCTACTCACTCTAGTCTCTTCTCCGTGTCTCTCCGTGCTCTCCGTGCCTCTGTGGTTTCCTAACTCCCAACTTTAGGCACCTGCCCGACTGAAGTCTTTCAGGCGGGCTTTAAGTACTTTAGTCACTCTACCTCACTTCCTCCTCACTCCAAAACCTCCTCCAATCTGCAATAACCGTGATTTATCGCGTATTTCAACAACGCACGTACATTACTCACCCCTGTCTTCAAATTAATAGTCTTATGATGAGTCCTCACCGTGTCTTTCGATATAAAAAGCTCTACGGCTATCTGCTTATCAGTATAATTCTTGGCAACCATTATCATAATCTCAACCTCTCGTTTCGTCAATTTATCCTCTTCCTCTTCAAACTTCCTCTGTCGTATCTCTTGTTGCATCTTGCTCAGATGTCCGTCCGTCAAAAAATTCTCATCCACGTGCATACCGCTCCCCAATATCAAATTCCGCTTGTCATCCGCGCTTTCCTTCCACATTTTCAAACAACCCGCCACCAAATAACCATTCCCCTCCACATCCTTCCCCTCAAAAACCACCGATTGTTTCTCCCCTTTCGTTCTCAGCTTTCTCACTGCATCCCGCAGCGCCGCCATATCATCAGCCGCTATATAGGTCTTAAACAGATCTCCGTTCAGCCCAAAACATTCCTCCTGACTGATCCCTATCAATTTCGAAATCGAATGGCTAACCCACAGCAAGTTCATCGTATCTGCCTCACAAACAAACAACAAGTTCGGGCTATCCTTAAAAACTTCTGCCAATATTTCTGCCGTCAACTTACCCGAAAAATCGTCGCGTTTACAGAAATATTCTGTTTCATGCATCTTATTTTTCATAAGCCGTAGTAAAAACTATGCTAAAATTATTACTTTTTTTTTATGCGTATATGCATTTTATAAAAAATACCGCCTATGCGGTATATACATCACCTTCAAACGATCTAATTTTGTAATTACAAATACAAACTAAAATATCACCTGCAAAAATGGCCACTGCCTCTCTCGCATATCCGCTCACCGCTTCCGCTGCAATGGCTATAACTACGGGCTTCTCCGCCACTACATCTCCGCTTGTCCAACACCATCCGTTTGCGAACATTTCGAACACGCTTCCGGCTATTTTGCAACCGTCACGAGTTTATTTTCCGCTGTCACGAGTTTTTTTGACTGCATCACGAAATATTTTGACTGTGACACAAAAAAGTTTGAACGTGACACTAAAAAATATGACTGTGACACTAAAAAAATTGAACGTGACACAGAAAAAATTGACTGTGACACTAAAAAAATTGAACGTGACACAGAAAAAATTGACTGTGACACTAAAAAAATTGACTGTGACACAAATAAAATTGAACGTGACACAAATAAAATTGACTGTGGCACAAGTTTTTCTTCATCTGTTCCCTTTTTTAGTTCAAATTAATAATTCAAAATTCAAAATATCAACAATTTAAATTAAATTTCTATGAAAGAACGCAACAAACTCCGCCTCGGTTCCCTCCACCGCATTCAGGATCTCTGCACCGCCAACGCTGCCGCCCTAACTGCTGTAACCGATTACCCCCCTCTAAAAGTCTCCTTCGATTCAGGGGTAACCAAAATAGAAATTGCAAGGGCTATCAACGAGCAGAATATCTCCAATTTCGCAACGGTCAAAGAGGCCAACTCCCTCATCATGGTCGAAACCACCTACAAATACATGCTTCGTGGGGCGTTCAAAGCCTCCGAACTCCACCTCCCGGGCCTCGAAAAATTGCTTAGCATCAAAAAATCAAATATCACAAGCTTAAAAGACGATGCCATTGCGGTCAAATGTACCGAGATCAAAGAAATACTAAATACCAACATAGCCACCCTCACCAACATCCTCCCTGCCGACATAACCAGCATAGATGATGCCATCAAAGCCTATAAACTATCACTCTATTCTCCCAAAGAAGCCATCGACAACCGTTCCAACTATGGCACCAAAGCCATCGATAAACTGTTCAATGAAGTCGAACCTCACAAGATCAACATGGGTCGTGTCTTTCATTCCTATCTCCCGGCCGATGTTGCATCAGCTTTCGATTTAGCTGCCAAAATAGGCAAGCCTTCGGGTCGTCGCCACGTTTCCATCATCATGAAATTCCGCGATGCCGACACCGGCGATCCTATCATCAACGTAACCACCACCTTCACCAAGGGCGGTCTCACCGAGGTCCGCAAAAGCACCAAACGCGGCTGCATACAGATCTACACCCTCGAAGTAGGCGCATGGACGGCAACCTCTGTCAGCGAGATCTACAACACCGTTGTCAACACCAACATCAGTGTCGGCGACAAACACACCGCGCGCATCACCCTCAAACTCCAAAAAAAGGTCCAGCCCGACGACGGCACCACACCCGTCACCACCGGCTATGGCAACGGTTATGGTACCATGTACGACAGCGTCAGCCTCGAACCCATTGCCAATGGTTTGGTCTTTCTCGACAAAGTCGCCGAACCCATCGAAACCGACGACGACGGTTCCTGGGGCAACGACCACATACCTGCCGACAGCAAAACCATCCGCGGCTCTGCCGACGGCTACGCCAACTATTTCAAAAACATCACCATCACCCCCGACTCCGACAACGAGATCGACCTCCCCATGGATCCGATTGATGACGGGCCTCCGGCACCCGATGCTTAGTTATTAGTTACTAATTACGAGTTACTAGTTATAAGTTAGGCTTGCAGAGATGCGAGCCTTTTTTTTTATTGTTTTTTTTATGAGAATGAATAATTTAGTATTTTTACATGGGTAATCAGGTGAAACACACGCGTCGGGAGATGCGCACAAGCATGGAAATTTTGGATGTGACGTTTATTAAAAAAAATTAACGGATCTTTTGAATTTGTTGTTTCCAAGAACAGATACATGGAATTGGATTGAAATACTTTTACTAAGCAGATCAACTTTCGGTAGTATTGTTTGGAAATTTTCGTAAAAAATCGTAACTTTACGGTAATACTAAATGACGAAGTATTTGAACTTTTATGAGACTCTATATAAAGAACATGGTTTGTGTTCGATGCCAGAGTGTGGTAAAGACCGAACTTGATAAGTTGGGATTTCCCTATTCAGATATCAGATCAGGTGAAGTTGAAATAAACAGGGAACTATCGCCTGATGAAAAAACCAAACTGGATGAAGCTTTAACCAGAATGGGTTTGGGCCTGCTCGATACTAAGAAGAGTGTTCTGGTTGAAAAGGTGATCAACGTTATTATCGACCTGGTGCATTATTCTGACGATACTATCAAGGTGAATTTATCGGATCATTTACGCGAAAAACTGGGCTACGATTATGATTATCTGGCAAGGCTTTTTTCGGAAGTGAAAGGGATAACCATTGAACATTTTTTTATAAACCAACGCATTGAACGGGCAAAAGAACTGCTTATTCATGAAGAATTCAACCTGGACGAAATAGCCGAGAAATTGCATTTTAGTTCAACTTCTCACTTTTGCAATCAATTTAAAAAATATACGGGTTTAACACCTTCCTATTTTAAGCATGTTAAGAACGACAGGCTTTCTGATTGAAATTTACGGAAAGATGCAATTATTTTCGGGAATTGTGTAATATTTCCGGCTTTTAGTGTTCCGAACTTTGTAATTACAATTTACCGATTAATTCACTAAAAAATTTGTATTATGAAAAAGTTATTTTTTACAGGGTTCTTTTTGATTTCATTTGTATTTCCAATATTGGCACAAGTAGATCACGACTATAATCCTAACGATGTGGTGCCTTCAACAGGTCAAAGTCTTACAACCGATCAGATTCCGGTAGCCATTCTTAATGCCGCTAAAAAGGATTTTGATATCAGTAACCCGGAAACGTGGACAAAATTTCCGTATGCCTTGAAAGAATATGGCTGGGTTTATGACAAAGGCGCTTCAAGTGTGAAGCCCGACCGCTATGAAGTTACCATGAAAACTAATAATGGTGACGACCTGTCAGCAGTTTATTCAAAAGATGGTATTCTTATTGCCACCCGCGAAGTAAATTATAATGCTCCTATTCCTGCTTCGGTGCTGGAATCGCTTTCGAATAGCATATACAGCGACTGGAAAGTTATTGGCGGTAAGGAAACTATTAGATACTATTACGATAAGAACAGTGTAGAACAACATTTCAGGGTTACGGTTCAAAAGGATAATGTTACACGAAGCATTTCTTTTAACTACCAAAATTCATCACCAATAAACAAAACAGCAAGTAAATAATCGGCAGCAAAGTGTTTTAATGAAGAAACGGTTAGTTACAGAATTTTGTAACTAACCGTTTCTTTTTAACTAAGATGAATTATAGAACAATCAAACCGATACTGTTATGAAGTTCACAACGAAAAACCAATTTTATTGGTTTGCAACCATCAATATCTTTTTCTTCAGTTCGAGATAATCGTCAATAGGTATTTCGTGAGCAACAGCATCGAGTTCACGATTTATTTGTGCTTTCTGGCGTGTTAGTTTGGTTTTCTTATTGTTTATTATCAGAAAGATAATAAAACCTCCGATAAAGAATAGAAGTATGGCAATGATCTGCAGCTTTTTTAAGCGGATATAGTCGAAATAAGCCACATCATAAGCATCAATAAGTTTTTGGATTTCGTCTTTTTTGTTCATTTTATTTACTGTTTAAAAATTTAATTAATCTGTTTTGATACGAAAATAGGGATATTAAATGAATGGGTGTCCTACCAAACCAAAACATATACAAGCTTAACTGAAAAAGATGAAAACATCATGGTTTATTTATCTTTCACACAACGTACACTCATGGCTTTAGTTTTGTTGTCACCACTGCGTGTTATTCCTTCACCCGAATAGGACAGCACATAACTCCACGCATACGATGGGTTGTCTTCCGTTTCAACTGATGACCACCAATAGCCCTGCGACCCCAACGACATAAAACCATAATCTGCATGATATCCACCCGGAAGACCCGTAAATCCGGAACTATTGTTTGCACCGGTATTGGGATCTTTCCAATGCAACAGGCCCGATTCTTTCATTTTGCCACCGGCAACTCCGTCGCCACCCAAATAAGTTATCAATTCGTTCCAGTCTTTATCTGTAGCTACGTGCCAGCCTTTTGGTGCTATGTTTCGGCTATCGGTTACAGCAGCCCAATCATAGAGTTTTCCGAATGTTTTTAAATTGTTGTGCTCGTAATTATAGTTGCAATAAGCTCCTTCGGATATTCCCGGCCAATAATCATTTGCAGTTATACAAAGTATGGAATCTCCGTTACGGTAGCGTGTAACTTTTAGGTTTGCGGCCATCCAGGTTTGATTGCCTATAATAACAGTTTTATATACATTGCCATCGACGTCTGTTACAGTCTGCGCCTGATTATTAACTGTCAGAACAGCAATGGTTGCAAAAAAAAGGATCGTCTTTTTCATGGTTTCCATTTTTATGATTAGAACGTAAAGTTATAATTATTTTCAGATACATGAAAAGTTTTAACGTAAAATTTCTAAGGCAAATAAAAGTATTATTTGTACTTATTATTAAGGCTGAACCCTGAAAAGAAACAACTGAGGAGTCAACCTCAGCCGTTCATCATAATTTTTATGTTATTGTTTTATAAATTTTTTCACCGTGGCTCTTTCTTTGTCGCTGAGTTTGATGAAATATATGCCTTGTTCAAGATTGGTGACATTCACCACGGTTAAGGTTTGTTGCAGGGGTTGATGGAGTATCATTTGACCCTGAAGATTGTAAATGCTTATGGTTTCATCTTTTGATACAGCATCGGTCACGATGGTAATATTATTGGTGGCAGGGTTTGGATAAACTAAAATGTCTTTCGATTGTGTTGCAAAATCATTTATCCCCACATTTGTGTGAAAATAATAGTAGGTGCTGTCGCCGCTGATTATTGTAGTAGCATCGCTATTCCAGTGCTTATATGAAAAACTTTCCTCGAAATGATTCCCATCATAACCAAAGTTGTAAATCCAATAATTGATCCATACAGCACCGACCCATTTTTGACTTAAAGCAATTATTTCATTGTTATCCCCATCATAGGTGTAGGTGTTTAATACTGAATTATTCCAGGCAGTACCATCCCAGTCTTGTTTTAAAGTACTAATCATGTTAGAATTGCCATCATAAGTAAAAGTATATTTATAGGAATTAGTCCAAACGGTATCATTCCAGCCTTGATATATTTCGCTGGTTCTATTATTATTGATATCGTATGTATAGTTATATTGCCATGTATTATTCCACGCGATACCATCCCAAATTTGTTCTAGTTCGTTTATTTTGTTATTTTGCGCATCATAGGTATAGATAATGTGCCACGAATTATCCCAAGTTGTTCCGCTCCAGCTTTTATTTGTGGCACTTGTCTGGTTATTTTGAGCATCATAAGTATAGATAAACTGAGTTGCATTATCCCATCCCGTTCCGTTCCAGTTTAGGTCGGTTTCAGTTATCAGGTTTTTAAGTGCATCATAAGTATAGTTATATTGCGAAGTACTATCCCATGTTGTGCCGTTCCAGCTTTGATCGGTTTCTCTTGTTTCATTATTTGAAGCATCGTAACGATAGATTTCCTGATCAGTATTTACCCATATTGTTCCGTTCCATGTTTTAGAGAGGTAATTAGTGAGGTTGTTATTGACATCATAACTTTCATTCATAAGTCTTTTATTCACCCAGATAGTATCGTTCCATCGCTGAATCAAACTACTTGTTTTATTATTTTGAGCGTCGTAAATAATATTTATGGTTTTTTCATACGCATTTGCTTTCCAGCCATGGGTAAGTGTATCCCATTTCCAATTGTAGATGCTGTCGTATAAAGCGACCAATGATTTTGCTTTGGCATTAGGGGTGTTTATGTTAGTGGGGTATTGTGGTGAAGCAGGTTTATTAAAATGCGAAAAACTTTCAGGCCGGCTGCTTGTTCCGGGCACTATTGTTGGGTTATTGTTTGTTGGACACAAAGGGTGATGGTTTTGTGCATTACATTTTATTGATATCGGATAAAAGCTTGATGTTGCAATGCAGATAAATGTAAAAAGTATTATTTTTTTCATTTTATGAATTTTTAATTTGTCAAATCCATTTCTTAAAGAGTTTGCTTTAACACTTATAAAAAGCTATTTCAAAGATAATTATTTTTGATTAGTTATTTCAATGAAATGACAACTGGTTTTACTTATTATCAGAAGTCTCGAGCAAAAGTTTTATAATATCATAGGTCACGGCATCAAACATATCTTCCACTTGTTTGGTATATTCCGAATTAGGGCTCATAATGGCATTTTTAATCATATATGCATTGTAATCGTGGTTTTGGGCACCTATCCAGGTCGATAATACACAACCTACTGCACTTAAACCGCAAAGAAATACCGTATTACATCCCTTTTCTTTTAATACCTTATCTAGGTCGGTTTTGTTGAAACCATCCCCATAGGTTTTAATGATCTTTGGATCGTCGGTTTTGACGGGAACCGTTGCCGGATACTCGAAGAGTTCGTTTCCTGGTTCTGCACCGGAAGCTTTATCGAGCTGATAAATGCGTATTACCGGACAATTATGAGAGCGAAAGAGCGATATAAGATTTTCGATATAATACATGGCCACTTCTTTTTCTCTTTCAGGCATCATTGGTAGATAGGCATTCTGAATATCAATTACCAACAAAGCCGCTTTTAGCTGAGTTTTTGCAGGTTCTTTGTTGACCTGAGCACTTAAGTTCATTTGGATGAACATGGCAAAGAGTACTAAAATTATGATCGTTTTTTTCATTTTTTTGAGTTATTTAACCTTCTAATTTTCTGAATCCATTTCTATAATGAGTTTGCATTAAACTGTTTGAAAAAGCTATCCCAAAGATAAATATTTTTGTTTAGTTGGTAATAATCCAACATTTATTTTGCGAACTCTCCAGACGCTACAACTGAGGTTATGCAGAGCCTGTTTTATTCTTTAATAAATTTACTTATGGTAGTTTCTTTGTTTGTGGTTACTTTAATAAAAAACATTCCTGTCGCAAAATCTGAAATATCAATGATGGTTTGTTTATCTATAGTATTTATTCTTTTTATTATTTGCCCTTGCAGATCTATTATTTCTATACCTGATAACTGAGAAGTTATAATAGTAAGGTTCTGTTTTGCAGGATTTGGAAAAATTGTAAGCGAATTCATTTCTTTATCGGCCTTATCAATACCTACCGTAATATAATTACAACCTACTGAAGCATTGCCTGTGTTTGTTATTACTATGCTATCCAGATAATAGGTTTTTAAACTAGCAGAGGGCACTCTGAACGCAATACGATTATTAACCGAATTGGTAGTTATACTGCTTGTTGATTTTTGCCAAACAGGTGTGGCAGGCCAACTTGAAATTGTTAGAACAGGAGTGAAGTTGCTTCCGATATTATCACTAACGGTTCCGATCTCAAAATTCTCGCTGGTATAGCTACTTTGACGAAGATATACCTGTGTAGAATGAGTTCCATTAATGATGGCAGGAGATATGTAGTAAGTAGGCAGATTAGTACTTATTCCTCCACAACAACTATACATTCCTCCCGAATAGCTACCCGATTGAACCACCGAAGTTCCTGTAAAGAAATCATTTGTTGATGGTACTGAAGTGCCATTATAGCCTGTCCAGCAAGCATCTGTGCCTGAACCACCACTTTCAAATGTTTGGACAAGATTATAGGTTTGAGCATAAGCAGTAGCTAAATTTAAGGAAAATACCATGATTCCTGTTGCAAAAATAGATGATAGTCTTTTGTTCATTTTGTTTTTAGTTTGATTGTTTATTAAAAGTTTATTCGAAGCGCGATATCATAATGACGGATACAACTCCGAAGCTTTGTTATGCGATTACAAAGTTAATTATTTTTTTGTTGGTTTAAAATTATGGTTTATTTAGTGCTAAGTCAGTGGGCTTCACCAACTAGTATGGACATGGAAAGGTCAGATATTTTTCTGCAAATGTGAAATGCTGAAATAAGCTTCTGAAATTGAGAAGCAGATTACGGAGTAAGTTTATTACTGGTTAAATCCGTGGTTTTTTTAGAAGATGGTCGATACTAAAGATTCCCGAGCCGTGGGCAGCGATAAACAAAAACATAAAACAATAAATAAAGGCCAGTTCGCCGTGGTTCACCAAGGGCAACACAGCCGTCAGCCCGTGAACGCTCCAATAGGCCACTGCCATTTCGCCCGAGGCGATAAAAGCGGCCCAGCGCGTCAGAAACCCGATCATGATAAGCAAACCGGCAGCAAATTCGATGCCTCCCGAGATCCAGGGCATGAGGCCAGCCATTTTCATTTCGCTAACCGGACAATCGAAGAGTTTTTGAGTGCCATGACACAGGAACAAAAATCCTGCTGCGATGCGCAGCACGGCATAAATATGAGATTCGTATTTGGCTAAAAACATAAGTTTGGGTTTAGTTAAGTGGTTCCATTTCGATGACGGTAAAGGTGCCGGGTTTAACGGCAGGGCGCGGATGGGGGTTATCTTTGGTGGCTTCGGGAGCATCGCCGAATTTCGCCGTGGGCAGATAGAGTTTGTGGGTCGATTTGTCGATGGTGATGGTGCGTGCACCTTTTTGGGTAGGCACGTTTTCCAACACTTTAAAGGAGTTTTCGTTTTCTTCCTGCACCACGGTCATGGTTCCATCGCCATTAGAGCTGTAGGCGCGTTTCTTTCCGGGATCGAAAGCCACACCATCCACCCGGTCGCCAATAGGCAGGGTAGTGATCACTTTGCCATTGTCGGCATCAAGAATAACCATCAACTTGTCGCAAACGCTGAACAAACGGTGTGTTTTAGTGTCGATGGCCAGTCCGCTGGGTTCTTCGCCCGGAGCGATAGACCAGTATTGCACGGCTTTCATTTTAAACGGGTCGATCTGGCAAACCTTGCTTTTATCTTCAATGTTGACATAAATAAGTCCTTTTTCGTCGGTAACCGCGAACTCTGGTTTTCCTTCGAGGGCAATAGTTCCGAGCACTTTATCGGTTTTGGCATCAATAACGGTGGCATTGCTGCTACGCCCGTTGAAAGTGAAAATGCGGTGGGTGAATTTGTCGTAGAGTATGGCATCGGGGTTGTTGCCCGTTACTTTAATTTTTTCGAGGGTTTTGTATGTCTTCAGGTCGAAAACTGTAACGGCGGTATCTTTGCCGTCGCTGATAAAGCCTTTGTTAAGATCTTTTGCCAGAGCGATGCCGTGAACGCCCTTGGTGTCGGGTATGGTTGCTACCACGGTTGCAGAGGTTACATCGAGCACCTGCACAACGGTTCCGTGCGAAATATACACCAGGTGAGACGAATCATCCACGTTGATATAATCCCATCCGCCATCGCCATCTACCGGGAATTTGTTCGACATTTTGTATAAACTTGTAGTGGTTTGTGCAACCGAAAACAAACAAGCCAGAAGAGCCACCATTAAAAAAGAGATACGTTTCATTTTATTGATTTTTGTTGGTTAATAGATGTGTAACAGAAAAGAAATCTGCATCAAAGATACATAAAAGCATCTGGTAAAAAAACTCCGCCTTGCTGTTTTTATTGTTTTGGGCTTGGGATACCCCAGCCTGAGCGAAGGGTGCTTAATCCTTATCGAAAAAATGAACAAGCCTCAGACGTTCATTTCCTTCGTTGTTGGTGTATTTTTCTTTTTCTTCGCGATAATTGGGCGTAATGAATTTGGGTAGATAGATGCCGGCAAATATCAAAACCAAAGTGATGGGGATGGCAACCGCAACCATGATGATCCACGAAGTGGTTATTCCGTTGTCCATACCGGAATATAATGCTACCGACAGGATACTGATAAGCGAAATAACACCGATGAAGATGTTCCAGTTGTAGTATTTATACTGTTTGCTGGCCACCAAAGCAATTAAAAATATATACCATAAAGAACCAAAGTTGAAAGCAAAAAATGCTATCAGAGTTAATAGCGAAAGGAATACCAGATAAACAATATTCCATTTCTCGTATTTCTTTTTTCGTTCATTCGAAGGGATAAAGCGAACAATTTCTGCTACTTCGTTTCGGAAGTTGAACTGTTCGCTCAGCTCTTCATACACCTCTTGTTTCGATTTTCCGGCCTTCAGTTTTCTTTTGGCAAGTTCCCTGATTATTCTTTTGTCGGGTTTGTTGATGATCATTTTTAATAATTGGCTGATGAAATAGAACTCTTGTAATTAAATGAATTGTTGCCAAATTTAGTGATTATTAATTAATATTCGAAGAATGAAATACTTGTTTTTTGTGATGAATTTTATTTGCTGAAAAGCTTGCTTTTTGACGAAAAATGTTGTACTTTTACCGAACCAATTGTGTTTTCCATACAAAAGTTGTTGATGTAAGTCGTTACCTTCCTCATTCCCCATTCCCCCCAACGCGATCAACAACTTTTTTATTTTATAATTATTTATGGGTTATTTAACCTAATAAAACAGGTTTTTTAACCTGATTTTAGAAATTATTTTATGCTTTTTGTAAAATCTCGATTATTTGTTATTATATTTGTATTGAAAAAACAACTACAAACGTTAAAAAAATAACTATATAAAAACAAATAGTTGGTATCAAAGGATGCGTCTCATAATTTTAAAATTAATTATCCGGTAATAAATTTTAATGATAAATTATGGAAAACAAGCAATCAATAACTGAGGAAATTCTTAAAAAGGAGTCGGTTGGTTATATAAAATCGAAGCAGAATTTATTGCAGGGGACATTATTCATGACTCCTAAAAAGATCTATCTGGAAACCCGAAAACATACTTCAAGTGGTTTGGCTCATTTATGGCATTTAATAAAACATACACCCGAAAAACAAGATATTGTTTTTGATCTTGAGTATAATAATATTTATGCAGTTTCAAGAGGTATCCATGTGGTTCAGAACAATGTGCTCGAAATAATGAATCGAAATAACAATACCTATCGCGTGATCGTGAAAAATTATCAGGAATGGGAGCGGGAGATTAAACGAAAAATTGGATAAAATCGTTCGGCTTAATAATAGGGAATTAAGTTTTCTTTAGAAATACTTTTATAAAGATTTCGATTTCTTTTCTTTTGTTACATAAACTTTGCTAGAAACCATTAATAATTGAGTATACATACATCTTCAGTTGCCATTTGCATTTTTCAAATACTAATTCCGAGATTTCAAACGAAATCGTAAATAAAAATTTTTATTGACTACAATTGATTAATAAAAAACCTGAATCAGAAAACATCCTTCATTTTGATTCGGTGAAGTTGTATTTCCTCCGGCATAAAAATCATCGAAGTTATATTTACAAGCTCCAACGGTAAAGGTATAAGTTCCGGGTGGAACCATCACAAATGCTGTTATGGAGAAGGGAGCAATTGTTGCAATATAGTTAATAGGATCGTAATCTGCCACATCAACAACTTGAAGCGACTGTGGAATGGGAACACCATTTTGTGAAATTTGTATCATACAACCCGAAACAGTGTATGGGTATGAAGTTGTTTCGAGCGAGCCTGTGGTAAATAAGAATAATGTCGCAGGAGCTGAAACAGATAGTGTTATGGTTAAACCTGTTATAGGTGTGAAATTAGGATAGACCGAAGAGATATAGGTACGGGTTGCATAAGCACCATATACCTGAAAATTTACAACGCCTGTTGGGCCAATAGGTCCGGTTATACCATTAGCGCCCGCTACTCCTTGTATACCTTGAGGGCCAATTAAACCTTGTAATCCCTGTATACCTTGTATCCCTTGTATTCCCTGTGGTCCGGTCGGTCCCTGATTTCCCTGAGGCCCTGTGGGTCCCTGAGAACCGGTAACTCCATCGATACCATTAATACCTGCTGAACCGGTAGATCCTTGTAATCCCTGGGGTCCAATGGGTCCAACCGGACCTGTGACACCCTGAATACCTTGAGATCCTATTGTACCGGTTGCACCTTGAATTCCTTGTGGCCCGGTTGAGCCTGTTTCACCTGAAGGCCCTTGTATTCCCTGCGGACCAATCGGGCCTATAGCTCCGGTAGGGCCTTGTATGCCTTGTGGTCCTGTTACTCCTTGAGCACCGGTTGTACCTGCCACACCTGTAGTTCCCTGAATACCCTGAATGCCGGTTGGTCCTGTAATACCTGTAACACCCTGGATACCCTGTGATCCTGTGGCACCTTGAACTCCTGTTGGACCTTGAGCACCTGTAGCCCCATTAATACCATTAGTTCCGGCTGTTCCTGTTGTTCCTTGAATTCCCTGAGGCCCCGTTGAACCAATTGTACCTGTTGCTCCTTGTATCCCTTGACTGCCAGTTGGGCCTGTAATACCTGTCGTTCCTTGAACTCCTGTCTGACCTTGAGTACCTGTAGCACCATTAATACCATTAGTTCCGGCTGCTCCTGTTGTTCCTTGAATTCCCTGAGGCCCCGTTGAACCAATTGCACCTGTTGCTCCTTGTATCCCTTGACTGCCAGTTGGGCCTGTAATACCTGTCGTTCCTTGAACTCCTGTCTGACCTTGAGCACCTGTAGCACCATTAATACCATTAGTTCCGGCTGCTCCTGTTGTTCCTTGAATTCCCTGAGACCCAGTTGAACCAATTGCACCTGTTGTACCCTGTATTCCCTGAATGCCTGTTGGTCCTGTAAAACCTGTAACTCCCTGGATACCCTGCGATCCTGTGGCACCTTGAACTCCTGTTGGACCTTGAGCACCTGTAGAACCAATAACACCATTAGTACCTGTTGTTCCAGTAGCACCCTGAACACCTTGCGGACCTGTTGGTCCGATTGCACCATCAACACCATTAATACCTGTTGTTCCTATAGCACCCTGAATTCCCTGAAGACCGGATGTCCCCTGAACACCTTGCGGTCCTGTTGCTCCGACAGCACCATCAACACCATTAATACCATTAGTTCCTGTTACACCTGTTGCCCCTTGAATACCTTGTGGCCCTGTTGGTCCGATAGCTCCATCAACTCCATTAATCCCATTTGTACCTGTGATACCTGTGACCCCCTGAACACCCTGTGGTCCTGTAATACCTGTAATACCCTGAATTCCTTGACTCCCTGTTAGTCCGATAACACCATCAACTCCATTTATACCGTTTGTACCTATTGCCCCCGTGACTCCCTGAACACCCTGTGGTCCTGTAACACCTGTTACGCCCTGAATACCTTGAGTACCTGTTGAACCAATTGCACCTGTAGCTCCCTGTATTCCTTGCATACCGGTCTGTCCTGTAACACCTGTTACTCCTGTAGGTCCTGTGAATCCACCAGAACCGACATTACAGAGTGAAATCCATACAAACGAACTTTGTTCATAAAACAGAATGCATTTTAAGTCAGTATCATAAACCAATAATCCATTTGCAGGATTCGGAATAGCTAATCTTTGACTTGTTGTCAGTCGAGGAATTAATACACCTTTATCATTCGCATCAACATCTAATGCAGCAGAAGGGTGAGGATTTGCACCGGTTGCATTTATCCCGACATTGTTTTGTGCACAAATATTCCTGTTAAGTAAAACAATTAAAAGAATTATCAATACAAATTTTAGTCTTTTCATAAAAGCAATCACTATCTTGAAAAAGTTCAGCTCAATGTAAAAAGTTTATGTTTACAATAATTAATAATGATAAATGAAGAGCAAAGATAATAAAAAAAACTTTTTATTACAATAGGTAAATTAATTAAGAACAACTTAACTGCTAAAATATTCGAATGTTTGCATATGTGTCAATGTTCGAAAAGAATATTTGAGTTTATATTTAATCCTTATATTTCAGAAAAATACTGTTCAAAATTGTCATTAATTTGTAATATGTCTTTTTATCGGACTCAAGTTTGGGGAGTCGCTGGCAAGTTATCCTGTAGCTATAATTATTATCATAATTTGTAGGTTCAGAATTGACTATTTTAAGTGTTTTATCATTCTCTTTATACCAGTTTTCAAGATTATCCTTTGAGTTTTGATGAGGCAGGTTGGCTTTCATCAAAGCATTACGTTTACGGATTATCACTATCGAATCAGGAGATATCCTTTTAAGGACTTGTATGATTATTTCACAGGGTCCTTTTGGATCTGGTGGGTCATTGGAAGTCATGTCTGGTTCTAGTTCCATATAGCGCGTTTGCAATATGATGTCAAAAAATTTGCTTGTGTCTGTTTTTAGTGTCCAACCCTTTGGAAGCGAATCTTTTATTATTTTGACTGTATTATGGAAATCTTCTATGTTTATTTTGTTTTGTGCAATAGTATGATTGTTTATCAAACCAAGCAGCAATGCAAACATCATGATCTTTTTTAGTGTCATCTTTTTAAAACTTTGTTTCAAATTACAGAAAAAATCCACCGTATTTTATTTTATAAATGGTTGAAATGTTGAATTTTTATAGTGCATAAAATTAAAAAAAAATGTAAAGCAATTGGTAAAAATTATTTCATTTTTATAATCTTTCTAATTGATAATTGTTTTATCCAAAATAGGTATCTTTGTATAAATTCTTTTTATGGATAGGGAAACTGCCAAACGGCTTATAGATAAACTGACTCAGGAGATCAACAAACATAATTTTGATTATTATTCGCTTTCGGTGCCTACTATTTCGGATTATGATTTTGATATGCTTCTGGAGGAGCTGGTGAGACTGGAAAAGGAGTTTCCGGAACTGGCTTTGGCGGATTCGCCGACGAAACGCGTGGGAGGTGAGGTTACGAAAAGTTTTAGGCAGATTGTTCATAAAAACCCGATGCTGTCGCTGAGCAATACGTATTCGGAGGAGGAAGTGGAGGAGTTTGACCAGCGGGTGCGCAAACTGCTGGGCGGAGAGGATTTTGAGTATGTGTGCGAATTGAAATATGACGGGCTGGCGATAGGGCTGACGTATAAGGACGGTATGCTGCTGCACGCAGTGACACGCGGGGACGGGGAGAAGGGAGACGACGTTACGACAAACGTGAAGACCATCAAATCGGTTCCGATGAGGCTTTTTGGCGGGGATTTTCCGGAAGAGTTCGAGATAAGGGGCGAAATTGTTATGCCGCGAGCGGAATTTGAGCGCCTGAACGAGGAAAGAGCCGATATAGGCGAAGCACCTTTTGCCAACCCTCGCAACGCGGCATCAGGAAGCCTGAAGATGCAGGACTCGGCCGAAGTGGCTAAACGGGCACTGGATTGCTACCTGTATCACATGATAGGCGACAAGCTTCCTTTTGGGAATCATTATGAAAACCTGATGAAGACCCGTGACTGGGGTTTCAAGATACCGATATACATGGTGAAATGTAAAAGCAGTCAAGATATTTTCGGGTTTATTCATGAGTGGAACGAAGCGCGGGAAAAGCTTCCGTTTGATATTGATGGCATCGTTATTAAGGTGAATTCGTTTGAACAGCAGAGGAAACTTGGGTTTACGGCGAAATCGCCGCGATGGGCCATCGCTTATAAGTTTAAGGCGGAACGGGTGAGCACGAAACTGATTTCGATAGTGTACCAGGTGGGGCGCACGGGAGCGGTTACGCCGGTGGCAAACCTGGAGCCGGTTCAACTGGCAGGCACGACGGTGAAACGCGCCACACTGCATAATGCGGATCAGATAGGCCGCCTGGATATCAGAGAGGGCGATAGGGTGTTTGTGGAAAAAGGGGGAGAGATCATTCCTAAAATAGTGGATGTGGATGCGAGTTCGCGGACCATGTTCAGCGAGCCATTGAGGTATATAACGCATTGTCCGGAGTGCGGCACGGAACTGGTGAGGAAAGACGGGGAAGCGATACATTATTGTCCGAACGAAAACGGCTGTCCGCCGCAGATAAAAGGCAAGATAGAGCATTTTATCAGCCGCAAAGCCATGAACATTGACAGTTTGGGCGAAGGGAAAGTGGAGATACTTTTTGACAAGGGTTTGGTGAAGAACGTGGCAGATATTTACGATTTGAGTTATGAGAGCATGATAGGGCTTGAAAAGGAATATGTGCCCGAAAGCGGGGAAAAGGTGCGGGTGGTGAAATTTAGGGAAAAGACGGTGGAAAATATTTTGAAAGGGGTGGAGGATTCGAAGAAAGTGCCGTTTGAAAGGGTGTTGTTTGCGCTGGGAATACGGTATGTTGGCGAAACGATAGCTAAAAAGCTGGCGACACATTTCAAGAATATAGACGAACTGGAGAAGGCTGATTTCGACGAACTGAAAGAAGCTGAAGAGATAGGCGAAATGATTGCGGGAGCCGTGAGAGGGTATTTTAACAACGTGGAAAACCTGGGTATCATCGTAGGACTGAAGGAAAAAGGGCTGCAGTTCAGCATCGACGAATCGGCTTATGAAAAGCTATCGGACAAGCTGGAAGGGAAGACATTCGTGGTGTCGGGAGTTTTTAGCAAACCGAGAGAGGAGATAAAAGAAATGATAGCATTGCATGGCGGGAAAAATTCGGGGTCGATTTCGTCGAAAACAAGTTTTGTGCTGGCGGGGGAAAATATGGGTCCGGAAAAAAGGAAGAAAGCACAGCAGCTGAACATCCCGGTTATTTCGGAGGATGAGTTTTTCAGAATGCTGGAATAATAAAATACTATCTTTGCATTTAAATTTATTGTTATGAATATTGAAATAGCCATACAGGATTCGATAGAGGTTAAAAAGATGATACTGGAAGATCATCATATTTTATACACCATCGAAGAAGTGGCGCTTCTGGCTGCAGATATTTTGACGAACAAAGGACGCATTTTGTTATGCGGAAACGGAGGAAGTGCCTCCGATGCCCAACATATAGCAGCGGAACTTTCGGGGCGTTTTGCGACAGAGCGCGAACCGCTGGACGCAGAAGCACTGCACGTGAATTCTTCGTATATGACTGCTGTTGCGAATGATTATTCGTTTGACGAGGTTTATGCACGTCTGATCAGAGCCAAAGGGAGGAAAGGCGACATGCTGGTGGCCATATCGACTTCGGGAAATTCGAAAAACATTTTGAAAGCGATAGAAGCAGCGCATGGTTGCGAAGTGGTGGTGGTGGGTCTGACTGGAGAAACGGGAGGAAAGATGAACGAAATGTGTGACTATATGATAAAAGTGCCATCGAAAGAAACACCACGTATACAGGAAGCGCATATCATGCTGGGGCATATTTTTTGTCAGGTGATAGAGGAGAAATTGTTTGGGGATTAGACGATAGTTAATAGTTAATAGATAGTAGTTAATTGTTTTAAAAGGGTTAATTTGAAAATAGATAAGAGTTGGACGTTGTTTTTGGACAGGGATGGAGTGATAAATAATAAGCTTCGATATGATTATGTGAAGAGCGTGGCGGAGTTTGAGTTTTTGCCGGGAGTGAAGGATGCATTGAAAAAGTTGTCGGGAATTTTTGTAAGGGTGATCGTGATAACAAATCAACAGGGCATCGGAAAAGGAGCCATGAGAATGGAAGACCTGAATAAAATTCACGAGTATATGATGGCCGAATTTAAAGCCCACGGAGGAGAGATTCATAAAATATATTTTTGTCCGGACCTGGCAGGAACCTTTAGCGAAAATCGTAAACCCGAAATAGGAATGGCTATGATGGCGAAAAAGGATTTTCCGGAAATAGATTTCGAAAAGACCATCATGGTAGGCGATTCGAAGACTGATATGGAATTTGCAAAAAAGCTCGGTATGATTGCCGTATTCATCAGCAATGGAAAAGAAGCCAAATTTTATACTAATTGCTTATGCGATTACGTTTTTAATACCCTGAAAGAATTTTCAGAATCAATTCAATAAAACAATGAAAAATAAAACACTTTTACTCACTTTCGTTCTGATATTGTTTTCAGCGGTGCTGTATGCACAACCGCAAAAGAAAATCAATTTCACTGATTCGCTGGGCAGGAAACAAGGATATTGGAAAAAAATTGTAAACGATACACTCAAGTATGAAGGGACTTTTAAGGATAATAATCCTGACGGGGAATTCAAGTATTATTATCCCGACAAATCGGTGAAAGCCCTCACGATATATTCGAATGACGGTAAGAAAGCTAAAACAGTGATGTTTTATAATAACGGGAAGAAAAATGCAGAGGGTTCGTATGTGGATAAACAGAAAGACGGACTTTGGGTTTATTATAACAAGGATCAGGTGAAGATGTCGGAGGAGAACTATCAGAACGGATTGAAGTCGGGAGTGTGGAAGTATTATTATGATAACAGCAAGATCAATAAAATTGAAAATTACAAGAACAATATGCTGGACGGGGAATGCCTGGAATATTATCCTGACAGCTTAATAAAAATGAAGAGTAATTATAAGGCGGGCAAAAGGCAAGGATTAATACAGTTTTATGACCTTAACGGGAAAGTTTTTGCATCGGGAAATTATTTGAATGATCTGCAGGAAGGGGTATGGATGTTTTTTAACGATAAAGGTGCGGCTGAACGACGGCTGACTTTTAAAGCAGGGAACTTATTGAACGAGGAACTGGTTTTAGCAAGCAAAAGCGGAAATAAATACATCAACATAAAGGATATTGCTTTCTGTGAGAAAAAGGATTCAAGCGTATTTATCAGGTTGAATTCAGGGGAACAAATTCTTGTACCATATACATTAACTGACTTGGAAAGAATTTTGGGAGAGGTTAGCTATTTCAGGATAAATGCCAATTTCATTATTTCGATATGGTCGTTGAAAAATAGGAAAACCTTTAGTCAGGATAATCCTGTATTGACGCTGAATCCGGATCCGGGCATTCCGGTGCTTATTGATAAAGCGGAAATAGAAGGCTTTATGTCGTGGGCTGGTTTGATAAAATACGACAAGGATAAAGAAAAGGATAAATAAGATGTCGGGAAAAGGCAGAGTTTTGATGGCGATGAGCGGGGGAGTGGACAGCTCTGTTGCAGCTATTATGCTGCGTGAACAAGGTTATGGTCTGGTGGGTATAACCATGAAGACCTGGGATTATGTCTCGTCGGGAACTTCGCCGAAAGAAACGGGCTGTTGCAGCATAGATTCGATAAACGATGCCAGAAGTGTTGCCGTAAAATTTGGTTTCCCGCATTATACGCTCGACTTTAGAAAAGAATTTGAAGAAAAAATTATCAGCAATTTTATTGAAGAATATATGGCGGGCAGGACTCCGAACCCCTGCGTGCTTTGCAATAAACTAGTGAAATGGGACGATCTGCTGAAGAAGGCAGATCAATTGGATTGTGAATTCATTGCAACAGGACATTACTCGCAGGTGATATACGAAAATGAACGGTATTTTCTTCGCAAAGGACTGGATGAGTCGAAAGACCAGACGTATGTTCTTTGGGGTTTGTCGCAGGAACATTTGAAACGCACTATTTTCCCTTTGGGGAATTATCAGAAGAAAGAAATAAAGGAACTGGCTATAAAGCATGGTATTCCACGTCTTGCAAATAAAAGCGAAAGCTACGAAATTTGTTTTATTCCCGACAACGACTACAGGAGTTTTTTGAAGAGAAGGGTTGAAGGTCTGGAACAGAAAGTGGACGGAGGAGATTTTATTTTGCCTGACGGGAAAATCATTGGCAAACATCACGGCTATCCATTCTATACGATTGGCCAGCGAAAAGGATTGGAAGTTGCGGTGGGACATCCATTATACGTTAAAACGATCAATCAGGAAAACAATACGGTTGAATTGGGCATTAAGGCGGATCTTTTGCAACAGGAGCTTACTGTTGATTCGATAAACCTTATGAAATATACTGATTTTATGGAATTAAAAAATATTATTACCAAAATCCGATATAAAGATGCGGGGACACTGAGTGATTTGACTAAAACCGGGGATAAAATTAATATCATTTTTAATAAAGCTGTTTCAGCGATTACACCGGGGCAATCTGCCGTTTTTTATGAAGGTAATGACCTGGTTGGAGGAGGAATTATATGTTAGTGAAATCTGATTCAATTTACAGGGTTCACTTTTTTTTTGTAATTTCGCATAACGACAATTCTTATGAAATATCTTAAAACCGGAATTATTCTGTTGCTTTTTTTTGTTTTTTTCGTTTCATGTAAGAAAGAAACGGAAATCCCCTTCAATATGGGTTACAAGTATTTTCCTGTGAATACGGGTCACTGGGTTATTTATAATGTAGATTCGATAAGTTACAATGACTTCACAGGGAAAATAGATTCGTTCAACTATCAGATCAAAGAGTTGGTAGAATCAGTTTATACTGATAATAGCGGAAATGTAACTCAGCGTCTGGAACGATATATACGGGCAAACGATACTTCCCAGTGGTTGATTAAAAACGTGTGGTTTGAGAACCTGACTGTATCAAATGCACAGCGGGTTGAAGAAAATGAGCGATATATTAAATTGATATTTCCTGTAGTTGATGGTCAGAAATGGAATGGTAACGCATTTAACACAATTGGTGCACAAGACTATAAATACCAGAATGTAAATAGCATATGCAATGTTAATGGAATTGCTATTGATTCCTCACTTGTTGTTCTCCAAAGGCATGACTCAAGTTTAATTGGTAGAGATTTTCAGGAAGAAGTTTATGCTGTGAATATTGGCATGATCTATAAAAAGTTCTACCATTTGACCACAGAACCAACAGGGTTGATTACTAAAGGCATCGATTACTCTTATACTATACATTCGTACGGAAATTAATACTAATTACATGAAAAAAACATTTTTTATAATTCTGCTGAGTCTTCTTTTTATTAATGTTGATGCACAATTTATTCCGGTAAAGTTTCGGGTTACTTTTTCAGACAAAAATAATTCGACCTATTCCATATCCCATCCGGAACAGTTTTTATCCTTAAAATCTTTGGTCAGGCGTAAGAACCAGAATATTTCGATAAAAGCCAACGATATTCCTGTGAACTCATGGTATATTGACAGTGTCAGAAATGCCGGTGCAATAGTATTTACCAAATCCAGATGGTTTAATTGTGTGACGGTTTATACTCTTGATTCGAATGTGATCTCGAAAATACGTTCTTTTCCGTTTGTGTCGAGGATAGATACATTGGCAGATATTGGTTTTAAGAAATCTGCAAAATCACAAAAATATCGTGATTCAATGAGTGGAAGCAATAGTTATAATAATGCCGATATGCGCGATTTGGAATATACTGATTTAGAAAATAGGGGGACTTTTGATTATGGTCCGTCACTTACACAAGCCCAGATGATAGGAATAGATTATATGCATGAACAGGGTTGTCGCGGTCAAAACATGACAATAGCTGTTATTGATGCCGGTTTTTATCATGTAGATTCAATTGCCGTTTTCGATAGTTTATGGATTAATAATCAGATTTTAGGGACCAAGGATTTTGTGAATCCCGGAGGCAATGTGTTTACTCAAAGTTCGCATGGTATGATGGTTTTATCGACAATGGGTGGAAATATCCCCGGAAAAATTATAGGAACAGCTCCTAAAGCCAAATACTGGCTGCTTCGTTCGGAAGAAGCAGCCACGGAATATCCTGTAGAGGAGGACAATTGGGTTTCTGCAGCAGAATATGCCGATAGTGTGGGGGCAGATATAATAAATTCATCATTGGGATACACAGTTTTCGATAATCCACACATGAGTCACTCATATGCTGATATGAACGGACATACTTGCAGGGCTACGAATGGAGCCGATATGGCAGCGAGCAAAGGAATCGTTGTAGTAAACAGTGCGGGGAATTCCGGAGCTAGCAGTTGGTATTATATCGGTTCACCAGCAGATGCTGACAGTATTCTGACAGCAGGAGCCGTAAATGGATTGGGAGTACTTGCAGAATTCAGCTCCAGAGGACCTACTTCGGATGGTAGAATAAAACCGACGGTATGTACCATGGGTGAAGGATCAATTGTTTCAGGAACAGATGGAAATGTGTCGGGAGAAAATGGTACTTCGTTCTCTTCACCTATTTTGGCAGGTGCCGTGGCTTGTTTATGGCAGGCGAACCCAACAAAAACGAATATGGAAGTAATAAATTCCGTGATAGGATCGGCAAACAAATTTAATGCTCCGGATGAAAATTATGGCTATGGAATTCCAAATATGACTGCTGCAAATATTCTTTTGAACGGAAACAGGATTTATAATTTTGAAAAAGAAAACTCGATTACAGTATTTCCTAATCCATTTCAGGACGACTTCTCACTTGTATTTTATTCAAATGATACTTCGGCTTTTGATATTAAAATCTATGATATTTTAGGCAATCTGGCATTTAATGAAGATAAAATTATGAAAAATCCGGGATGTAATTATTTCCTTATTACCGGTGCTGCTAATCTTCAAAAAGGGGATTATATATTGAAAGCTGTATCCGAAAATACAATTTATACCACAAAAATTATTAAAACTAAATAACAGAAGTTTAATTGCAAAAAAAACCTGCTTAATTTTAAGCAGGTTTTTTTCTATTTTCTTCTATGAATTCCCGTATTGGGAACTCCGGTAGTATTTCGTTTGTTGTGAATGATATAATTCTTATTGATAGGAATAACGTTCTTTTTGAGTTTCTTCTGATAAGGAGAATGGTATCTGATAGCTATAGAAGCCCGTCTGCGTTTTATCATTTTTTTATAACGATAATGTCTTGAACACGAGTCAAAAGCTACTCCAGTAATAACAACTGCAAGAAGAATTATGAACCATTTTTTAAAATATCTCATATGAATCTGTGTCTATTTGATCGAAAATTTATTTTACAATATTACAAAATTTTCGACAGTAAAACTAGTAATTTTTTTTAAAACAAATAAAAAAATATCTTTTTTTTTAACAATGTTATACTTCAACAAATAAATAAGGTTACAAAAGACCAATTTTTTGTAAGCAAATTGTTTTAGTCTTAATAATAATTACGAATTTTGATGCTATTATTGTTTTTTTTTTTGAAATTTGCAAAAAAAACAAACTGAAAAAGATCATCTCAATATTTTTGACTTTTTTAATTCTCTATAACGTGTTTGGGTACTTTATAGTTTTTAAGTCTGTTCAGTATTCTATACAAAGTGAAATAAGACGAAATATTGAGAATAGTATTCCCGACTGTGATTTGACCATTGTGAAGATTGATAATCAGGCAAATAATTTATGTAATAAGGAGTTTGTTAAGGTTAATAAATCCGAATTCCGCTTTTTTGGAAAGTTGTATGATATTGTAAAAATAAAAGTAAAATCCGATACCACTTATTATTACGGAATAAATGATACAAAAGAAGAACAACTTTTTTCTGCATTGGATAGCCATGTAAAACGTAATATTGATCAGAATTCACCTGTAAAGGATAAAGCAAGTAATTTATTGAAGAATATAGTTAAACAAGTTATTTTGAATGAAAAGGTTTTGTTGTCTATTAATGAATCCATTTGCAAATATTCCATAGCAAATTCAAAAGAACCTGTTCAAATATTTTATTGCATCCCAACACCTCCTCCCAAAAACATAATTTAAATTTCTACTACTCGAATTTTTTGTATCACAGAATATTACTATTAAATGGTTCATATTCTTTGGTGCGTTTATTAATTTATAATATTATTACAATGAAGAAATTTTTTATTTTTTTGATTATTGTAGCTTTTTCCTTGCAAATATTTTCACAAAATAAGGTTGAGCAGACAAAAGATACAATTATACATAAATCGTTAAACGAGGTGGTTATTTCTGCATTACGGGCCAGTACGCCGCTTAAGGAAATTCCTGCAGCTATTACAGTGGTGCAGGACAAACAATTAAACACTTTGAATAAATCTATTGCTGCCGATGAGATATTTCGTCTTGTTCCGGGAGTGAAGGTTGATAACGGTACTGATGGATCCCGTGTCCACCTATATATTCGTGGACAAGGAGTTTTGGCGGAAAGTGGTTTCAGAGGTATTGCAGTTTTTATTGATGGTATTTCTGTTAATGATCCGGGTGGATATTGCCCCGATCTGTATGATGTCGACTGGTGGACAGTGAAAAATGTTGAAGTTGTGAAGGGCTTAAGCACCTCTATGTATGGTGGCAGTGCTACCGGTGGAGTGGTCAATATCTCCACAATGGATGGCGGTCAAAAACCTATAACGGAAACCTTTATGGCAACTGCAGGTTCATATGGTTTTTGGAAAACCATGGACCAGATTGATGGCACGAAGGGAAATATTAATTACAGGGTTTCCTATTCACATTCGCAGGGAAACGGATATCGTTCACATCAGGCATTTATGGGCGATAATTTTAGTGAAAAATTAAACTGGACTCCTACCAACAAGATTAAAATTACAGAAATGATTTCTTATACAAATTATTTTAATCAAAATTCTGAAGGGATGAATCTGGCTCGCATACGCGGAGATATTACTTTTGGTCCTCAGGCAGACAATGTGGGTTGGAGAGCGTCGAACAATGATGCAATTCCATTTAATGAGTTTCATAAAACCCAACGACTTACGGCTGCTCTCATCGGCAGATTTGATATCAAAAAGAATCAGGATATCACGGTTAAAGGATTTTACAGAATGAATAATTACAGAGAAACTTCGAACAATGGTGATGATTATAAACCATATATCAACCCAGGCTTGAGTGCACAATATAATCTGGTTTGTGGAAAAAACAATTTTGTAAATCATTTTAGCGTGGGCGCTGATTATGCATCACAGACCATAAATGAACACGAATATGCTGTGCCAGGAGAATTTGAAAGAGATTCAACAAGAGTTGACAGTCATTTCGGACAATCGTGTTTTGACTTGAGCACGATCTTGATAAACCAAATCATCCGTCAGAGAAGTGCCGGTGCATTTATTATTGAAAAAATTGATATCTATAAAAAGCTGTTCTTTACAGGAAGTTTGCGTTATGATTATGTTTATAATAGTGTTTCAAATAACATTAATAACAGTCTTCCGGATTCATTATCGGGCAGTCGCACATTCCAGAAACCTACATATAGCCTTGGTTTGACTTATGATGTTTGTAAGGCTTTCAATGTGTTTGTAAATTATGGAACCGGTTTCCTAGTGCCAACTAATGACGAACTGTATAATAATCCGAGTTTCTATGGAGGACTTAATACAACAATAAAACCAGCAACTTCGCAGGGTGAAGAATTGGGCGTAAGAGGCGATATTAAAAATTTTTTCCATTATGATGTAACCGGATTCTATATGAACACAAAAAATGGTTTCTACCGCTTCAGTATTCCGGGAAGAGGAAACAATACGGCATTTTTTGGCAACAAGGAGGAAAATAAGTGGGGAATTGAATCTTTTGTATCCTATTCTCCGGTAAAATTCATTACTATTGATGCAGCATACACGTATTCTCATTTTGTCTATCCGGCTCATGACAGTGTAGGTGTTCATTTTATTCCGGAATGCCCGCAACACATGCTCACTGCTGAAATAGCTTTCAGGATAAATAAGAACTTTTCTATTACTATAGGTACAGAATTCCAATCAAGTTGGAGATTACAAGTTGACGATTCTATTTATAATACTTATCATATAGGCGCAACTTATTATCAACCTGCCTCAACTGAGAGTTCAGTTGTAACTGCTGATGGTCATAAATATGGGTTTAATATTTACAATGCCTCAGCTAGCTACAAATGGAAACTTGGAAAACTTGAAGGTGAACTTAGTATTTATGCAAAAAACATCTTCAATCAACACTACTATGGTTTTACTGAACCGAATAACGGCGTTGACTATAATAGCTATCAACCGGCTCCGGGTCGCGAATTTTTTGGAAGTTTGAAATTGAAAATTTAGTAGGTTATTAGTAAAATAAATAAAAAGGTTGCCAAGATTAGGCAACCTTTTTTTATAAATAACTTTGCAAATCGTGCAGAATCTTATTTTGTTTATAATAACTACTTATCCTTCGCGTCATTTATGTTCGTATTGGTATAATACTGAACGTGAAATTCAGTCATGAAGTTTTAAAAAGTATTGATTTTATTGAAAAAAAATAATGTTATTTCACGGAAAATATTATTTTTGTAGAAGCGTTATCAAAGTACGTATTTTAATCGTATGATAAATAACCGCATTAAGGGTTAATGCACAAGATTATAAGGGTTGAAATTTAATGATTAGAACTTTAGTAAGAGTTGTTACACTTTCAGTATGTTTTATTTTGATGTTGTCCTTTTATTCATACGGACAACAGGAGAATGAACAAACATTCGAAATTATTGAAAGTGTTAACGACAGTATTGATTTACGTTCGAATTTTTATGATGTAACAGATACTCTATCGGATGATCTACCTGCAGATGATTTGTATGATTCATGGGACAATGTTGGTATTTACTATCCCAAAGTAGATTTTTCCAAAAAAACAGATACAACTATTTTAGTGTTATGTGATAATAAAACGAATTTTTATGTTCAACCGGTTAAAGGAAGAATTAATTCGGAATACGGATTTAGAAAACGACGTTTTCATTACGGTATCGATTTAGGCCTAAAGATAGGAGATAGTGTTAGATGTGCTTTCGATGGCATGGTTCGCATATCAAGCTATCATAAAGGGTACGGCAATGTAATTGTTGTACGGCATTTCAATGGTCTGGAAACGGTATACGGGCATTTATCAGCTTCTTCTGTTCGCGAAAACCAATTGGTAAAGGCCGGAGATTTATTGGGTTATGGTGGTAGTACGGGCCGCTCAACAGGTCCACATCTTCATTACGAAATTCGTTACCTCGGAACTACTATAAATCCTCATAAAGTTGTTGATTTCGAAAAGTTCAAATTACTTAAAGACACACTTTATATTACAAGCCAAACCTTTGAAAAAAGTTATGGCAGACCTACAGTTGCTCATTCAACAAATCAAACAAAAAGCACAAATTCAGGAACAGTCAGTGTTAAAGGTGCCGCATATCATACTGTTGTTAGTGGTAATACTCTTGGTGCTATTGCAGCTAAATATGGAACTACAGTTTCTACGCTATGTAAGCTAAATGGATTAACGACCAAAAGCATTCTGCGTATTGGACAGAAAATTCGTGTTCGGTAACTAATCAACACCGTTTTGTTGAATAGTTTTATTTTTCAGTTCTAAAATCTTAAAATTTAGTTTACTTTTGTTGCCGAAATGGTACCTGTATAATACTTTTTTTATACAGTAAAAGGGAATCAGGTGTAAATCCTGAACAGTACCCGCTGCTGTTAGCTCTATAATAACTTTTGTGCAACCTTTGTCACTGCTCTGTTATCTCAGAATGGGAAGACGCACAAAAAGGGAGTAAGTCAGAAGACCTGCCATATCAGACATAATCATTTAAAGCTTTCGGGGAAAAAGGCTTAAATAGATAATACATTATATCTATTTTTTTCTCAGTTAGTTCTTTATGGTGCAATAAAAATTATTTAATTTTTTATCTGTGCGGTGTATTTTTAGGTTAATAGTTTATTCGTTTCTTTTGCTTGTAGGCAAGTATGGGATGGCACAACACCATATTAACGATACTATTCATCAACTTAAAGGGATTGAAATTAGTACCGACAGATTTTTTCAAAACATCAGCGGTGTAAAAGTCGAAAAAATTGACAGCAATTCACTACGTATATACAACAATTCAAACTTAAGTGAACTTATTTCTCAGCGTTCACCTATATATATTAAGTCAAATGGTGTTTCGGGGTTAAGTTCTGTTTCAATAAGAGGTACAGGAACTTCACATACAGCCATCATCTGGAATGGATTTAATATTCAAAGTTCCATGAATGGCGGAATGGATATTTCACTTGTTCCGGTTAGTTTTATCGATAAAATTTCAATACAATATAATGGCATGGCTGCCTTATACGGTAGTGGAGCAATTGGGGGTGCTATTCATCTTCAAAACGAACCTGAATTTAACAAAGGTTTCAAAGTTTCCATGGGTGGCTCTTATGGAAGTTTTCAAAATTATTCTGGAAACTTTAATGTTAGTTTCAGTACAAATAAAACAGTTTTATCACTTAAAGGATTTTATCATGAAGGAATGAATGATTTCCCATTCACAAATTATGCTAAATACGGCTCGCCAAAAGTCAAACAAACCAATTCGAAATTGAGTCAGTATGGTGCTATTATGGATGATGCTTATAAAATTAATAGTAAAAACAAAGTAAGCCTTTGTGTTTGGCTTCAGGAAAGCAAAAGGCAGATACCAACAGTGATGACTCAGGAATTTAGCCATGCCCGCCAGGATGATGATATTTTACGTACAACAACCGAATGGGTCAATAACGGGAATCGATACAAGCTATTTGTGCGAACAGCTCTTCTCATCGATGATTATAGATATGTCGATACAGATAAACTTATTAATTCAGCAAGTGGTACAACAGCATCGGTATCTGAAAGCGAAATTTATTTCAAACTGTTTCCAGATCATACCATGGATGTCGGCATCCACTATAAATATACATCCGGATTTTGCGATTATTATACTAAAAAACAATCACAACAGGAAACATCGGCATTTATCTCTTATACAGCAACGAATAAGACCGATAAATGGAAATTGAATATCGGGTTAAGAGAAGAATACAGTGATAACAAATTCGTACCTCTTTTGCCATCAGTAGCAATGGATATTCGTTTGTATAAAGAAATGTTTGTATATTTTAATTTTAGCAGAAACTATCGAATTCCCACATTAAATGATTTGTATTGGTTTCCGGGCGGCAACCCCGATTTAAAACCTGAAAACGGATATGCCGAAGAGATTGGAATTAAACACAATATTACTTTTAGTAAAATAAAATTAAATTATGTTCTATCAGGATTCAATGATAATGTAAAAAATTGGATAGTTTGGTTGCCCAAAGCAACGTATTGGTCGCCTCAAAACATTCAAGCGGTTTGGAGCAGGGGAGGAGAAGCAAATCTGGGTATAGATGTATTATTTTCCAAATGCCGCTTAGGTATTAATTCTGCTATTACGTATGTTAATTCAATAACAGAGAAAAGCGATAACCGGACTTCAATCGGCAAGCAATTGATTTATACTCCTAAGGTAAATTCAAATGTTACAATTAATCTTGAGTATCGGAAATTTCTGTTTAGCTATAACATGGAATATGTATCAACCCGATTCACTTCCCCTGATAATTCCGAAACAATAAAACCGTACTTGCTGGGCAATCTTCAGGTGTCGAAAGATTTTCAGGTAAAAACATTTTCTTTCAATGTATTTTGTCATTTCAATAATTTGTGGAATACTAACTACCAAACTGTCGTATGGCAGGCAATGCCCGGTTTTAATTTTAAAGTCGGATTTCAAATAAATTTCAAACCTAACTTAAAAAAATCAAAAAAATAATGAAAAGATTTACATTAAACATTATTATTGCTGCTTTTGCAATGTGTTCTTTATCAGGAAAAATTTCCAATGCTCAAACAATTGCCGACTTCGAAAACCTGACAATTCCTGTTGATTCCTTTTGGAATGGATCAGATATGATGGGGGTATTTATAAGCGGAAATGCTTCATTCGAAAACAAATTTGTTGATTGGGGAGGTGGCATTACTTCGTGGAGCGGGTTTGCTTATACAAACATGCGCGACAGTTTGACTCAAAGCTACACCAACGAATTTAGCGCCATCAAAGCAGTCGGCTATAATGCTTCAAATAATTATGCCGTGGGGTATGTTAGTGCCTTCGACCCATTGCCCCGTATCAGATTGAACGGAATAGCAAAGGGAGATACAGTCAGTGGGTTTTATGTTACAAATTCTACTTACGGTTATCTTACAATGAAAAATGGTGGTGGTATTGCCAAAAAATTTGGTGGCGTAAGTGGCACTGATCCCGATTGGTTTGTTTTGGTTGTTTACGGATATTATGATGGTATTAAAAAAACGGATAGTGTTTCATTTTATCTGGCTGATTACAGATTTACAGACTCTGCTCTGGATTATCTGGTAAAAGAATGGCAATGGATCGATCTTACATCTTTAGGAAAGGTCGATAGCCTTGATTTTAATATGTTTTCGAGTGATACTGGCACATATGGAATCAATAACCCAACCTATTTCTGCTTGGATAATCTAATAACAAATCATAACAGTAGCATGGGGATCCAAGAAAATATTGCAGAGAAGTTCTCACTCTATCCAAATCCTGCCACCGATATGATAAACATTCTTACTACAAAAGTTTCTAAAACAAATGAAATTAAGATTCTCGATCTCTCAGGCAGAATTGTGGCCCAGTTCAATAATGTCCGGTTACCACGATCCATTGATATTTCAAATTTAACGAAAGGCGTTTACTTTATTCAGATCAACAGTTCAATGAATAAATTAGTGGTTCAATAATTTTTAGTAAATTTATGCTGATGAAAAAAATTCTGTTTGTTTTATTTTTTCTGCCCTTAATTGTTAACGGACAATTTGCGCCTCCTGCCGGACAACCCGGAAGCACTGCTATTTATAAGGATAGCTCGGTTTTCGTGTCATGGGCAACAAATTGCCATGTTATCAGAGGCTGGCAGAACATTGCCGATACTTCATTAGGAAAAGCAACTGTTGGAGACAGTTCTATGGCTGTCGGCCCTGCCGGATCAAACGGAGTCGTGAGCCTTGGCGATGGCGGAACCGCAGATCTTACATTTTTATATCCCATCAAAAACGGCCCATCCTGGGATTTTGCTGTATTCGAAAATTCATTTTCCGATACATTCCTTGAATTGGCTTTTGTAGAAGTCAGTTCCGACGGCATAAATTATTTTTGTTTTCCTTCAACTTCCTTAACCGATACAACAATTCAAGTAGGTCCTTTCGACAGCCTCGATGCAACCAAAATAAACAATCTGGCAGGTAAATACAGGCTCTTTTATGGTACTCCTTTCGATTTGCAGGAATTAAGTGGCATTTCCGGTTTGGATATTGATCATATAACCCATGTTCGCCTTATCGATGTGGTTGGTTCTATTGATAAACGCTATGCCACTTACGATGCATTTGGGCATGTAATAAACGATCCCTGGCCTACACCTTATAATTCGTCGGGTTTCGATCTCGATGCCGTCGGTGTCATTCATCAGGATATGTCTTCCGTAAACGAAAACCTACAGCCTTTTGATTTCAACGTATTTCCAAACCCGGTTTCAAAAACTTTTCGGGTAGTTTCCAACAAGGGTGAAAAAATATCAAAAGCATCCGTGATTAGCCTGAATGGTGAAATAATTATGGAGACCTCGCCCATGGCTTCCGATTTCATAATGAATATCAGTCAGCTTCCCGAAGGGTTCTATTTGTTGAAAATTTCGGGCTCCGATATTTGTGGGTATAAAAAAATAATAAAAACCAACTAATGAAAAAGTATATAGCTCTTTTCGTCTCGATATTGTTTTTTACAGGCTTTTTTGTTTCCTGCCGGAAAGATACTCCAAAAACAACCATTAACAACGATATTACTTCCGAACATGGAGTCTTTATTGTGAACGAAGGCAATTTTCAGTGGGGCAATGCTTCAGTTTCCTATTATAATTTTAGCGACGGTAAATATTCCGAAGATGTTTTTGAAGAAGTTAACAACCGCCCCCTGGGCGATGTAGCTCAATCTATTTGCGTTATTGGCGATAAAGCCTATATCGTTGTAAATAATTCCAACAAGATCGAAATCGTAAAAACAACCGATTTTTCTTCCTTAGGTGTAATAACCGGTTTTATATCTCCGCGCTATTTATTGCCGATTACATCATCAAAAGCATACGTGTCCGATCTCTACAGTAACAAGATCAGTATAATCAACTTAAACAACAATACCATAACTGGAACAATAGCATGTAACGGGAGTACCGAAGAAATGCTTATTGATAGTTCAACTGTGGTAGTAACCAACACCCGTACCAACTTTATTTACCTCATAAATCCTGCAAACGACGCAGTTTTTGATAGTATTCAGCTCGGATTTGCATCCAACTCGTTAGCATTGGATAAAAACGGCAAATTGTGGGTGATGTGTGCCGGCGATGCCACAAATAGTATCAAAGCCTCCATATATCGGGTTAATATTTCATCGAAAACTGTGGAACAAAGTTTTCAGCTAAATACTTCATTGGATATTTGGGATAAATTGCGAATAAACACAACTAAAGACACCTTATATTATATGTGTAACGGAATTTACAGGATGCCTGTTTCGTCATATTCTTTGCCTGCAACTGCATTTATCGATCAGGGTTCACATTTATTTCATGCCATTGGCATCGATCCTGTTAACAACAATTTATTTGTTGCCGATGCTATTGATTATGTTCAAAAAGGAAAAGTTTATTACTACAGTCCGGCGGGAAATCTTTTAGGAACAATAAACACGGGTGTAATTCCCACGGCATTTTATTTTTATTGATAAAAGGTCGCTACAGTCCGATTTTACTATTACTTATATTTTAAGCCTGTCGATAAATAAAATACCATTCAAATGATCAATCTCATGCTGAAAAATATGCGCCGTATACTCTTGGCTAATGTGCTCCGATTTATGAGTGCCATTAGGTAGATCGTATTCCACATTAACCCATATCGCCCGCCATGATTGCCCCGAAACACCTGGTATAGATAGACACCCATCATTTCGCAATTTTAATGTGTCTGAATATTTTGTGATAACAGGATTTAAATAAAGTTCCCAGGGATGCGATGCAATCGAGCCCTTATCATAGCGTTGCACCCATATAATATTCCGGTTAATACCTACCTGCGGTGCAGCAATGCCAATACCTCCGCCTTTGATCACCGTTACATGCAATCTGTCGGTCAGATAAAATAGTGTTGAAGTATCACTAAAATCAACATTGCGCGATTGCTTTCGTAGCACTATCGAATCGGCATAAACAAAATAGTTCATGATACGATAGGCCGAATCGATACTATTGTTAAAAATTATTGCCTTTTCAGAATCCGTAAATGACAGATCCTGCACAATTGTATGCGAATCGTTAGTTATTTCTTCTTGTTTCTTGCATTGAGCAAAAACAAAAAATCCTGCGAAAATAAAAAGGGAGATACTTAGTTTTCTGTTCATTTTATAACGGTTTCAGAAAGAACAAATTTAAACAAAAATAAGAAATGAAATGAATAATTTGAAAATTAAAATTGTCAGAGCAAAGAATATATTTAGCTTAAAATTAATGGATCAGTATCCAAATTCATAGCAAATTTCCGAAAATTCACGTAATATCATAGCTGTCGCTCCCCAAATTACCAGCCCGTTTACATCATAATAGGGTGTCTCGAATTCGATTCCATTGGCAATCCGTATTTTTTTTGTTTTGATATTTTTAGTTCCTACTAAATTCGTTAGCTCTACTTCAATAATTTTTTCTACTTCATGTTTGTCTGGCTTTAAAACACCAATATCACTGGTAAATCCAACAAATGGTTTTACCAAAAAATTGCTGGGCGGAATATAAAGTTCGGATAAGCTTCCGAGTATTTGTATATGGGAACTATCAATACCAATTTCTTCTTTTGTTTCTCTCAGGGCTGTGTTTTCAAGATTCTTATCGGTTAATTTAAACCCACCGCCAGGGAACGAAACCTGATCACTATGAACACCTTGGTATTTGGGACGAAGAATAAATACTGTGTAGATCTTGGATTTCTTTTCATACAGCAGCATCAGGACACTACTTTTTCTTGCATCTTTCGGAATATTCTCAAATTCGTTTAATCGTTTTGAAGGGATCATCAGGTCTTGAGCCCTTTTGCCCGGAAGAGGCTCAGCTAATCTGTTTTGTAAGAATGAAACAAGATCTGTCAATATCATATTAAGCTTGGCTCCGAATAACTATCAAAAGTATTTATTATTTCTGAAAAATCTCATGTTCTATAAACGACACTTTACCATCAATTATTAGAATAAAATAGGAAACAACAGAAATAAAAATTTTACTAACAATTTTGCTTGTTGAAAAAAAATCATAAAAAATGTTAAAAACCGAAAAAAAATATTACTTTTGTTGCGTTAAAAAAAACGAAATTAATAACCAAAACAAAAAAAACATGAAAAAATTATTCAGTTTAGTAATTGTAGCTATCGTTATTGTAGCTGTTAGCGCATGCGGAAACAAAAAGAACACTCCAGAAGCTGTTGCAGAAAAATTCTTGGGCCATTTAAACAAGAAAGAATATGCTGAAGCTAAAAAAATGGGTACTGAAAACACCAAACAAATGCTTGACATGATGGAAAGCTTTTCAGGTGCTGCAGGTGCTAAAACAACCGAAGCTAAAGATGTAAAAATTGAAAATCTGAAATGTGATACACAAGCAGACAAATCAAAATGTACTTACACAGCTGAAGGTAAAGAACAAACTATTGATTTAGTAAAACAAGATGGCAACTGGTTAGTAGATATGAAAAAAGAAGGAACTGGTGATCAAACCAATCCTACTACACCACCAGCTGATAGCACTGCAAAAAAATAATTTCTTTTAAAGAATAAGGTGCTGATTTGAGCAATGAAAAAAGTATTTCTTATTATTTTCATTGTTCTTATTTCAATCGCAGCATCATTTTGGTTGTTCCTGTTTGCTTATGAATATCATAGCAAGCAGGAACAATTTTTTTATAAGTACAGCCTCACCCGGGATGAATTAAATAAAATTCAGGATGGGGATATTATCTTGCGCCATGGTTATGGGGTGGTTAGCGATCTTATAGTTACCCAACTCAAAGAAAAATACGATCTTTCGCATTGTGCAATCATTTGTAAGGATGATACCAATTATACCATAATTCATTCGGTTTCCAGTTCGCTTTCAAATGTTGACGGTGTTCAATCTCAGGATTTGAAGAGTTTTGTCAGTGAAAGTCAGTTGAATTCAATAGTTGTGATCCGCTACAAGCCAAAGATCAATAAAGATAATTCCGCCATCAGCCGCAAAGCAAAATACTACCTCAAAAAACAAATTCCTTTCGATAATGCTTTTAATATTAATGATAGTTCCGAATTCTATTGCACGGAATTGTTATGGAAAGTCATTTTAAACGAATACGGCGACGATATTCTGATAGGGAAAAATAATGCCCGCAAAGACCATTTGCGTTTCGATACGTTTCTGGATTCCACAAAATTTGATATTATCATCAATCATCAGGAACGAAAGCATCGGAAATAGTCTTCAATATCCCGGATCAAAATCCAGATAAAATTATCAATTCATTATTTTAGTTCAACATTAACGCTCCCGTCTTGTGTTGACCAGCAAACCGAATCGCATACCTGATTCCTTAATTTTTTTATGGTAGCACCTCCAATCGCATAAACAATCTTGGTTCCGGAAATATAGCGTGCCTTAACGGAGTAATATTTATCGGGTGGCAACAAAATATTGTACTTGTTGGTAGAAACTGTGTCGGTCGAAACGATCACATTGTTTTCAATGTTGCCTTCATAGATGGTGATCGGGACTTTGGTGTTCTCAGCATTAATAGTCAGACTGATGTTTAAGCCTGCTTCCAGAGGTTCGGTGGTGTTACAATCGGAATAGTTATAATTGGTACAATCTTCCGAAGTGGAAAATGTGTTTTGCTTACACGAACTGTACAGTATCAGCGCAAGAAAAATGCTGACCCATTTTATGGCGTGATGTGATATCATATTACATCCATTTTATTTTTTTTATCAGTTTATGCTTGTAAAGGTTGATCGTAAAACCGGCAGAGATGGTTATCCAGTGCATCTGATCTTCCAGGGGGTCGATATTCGCATATTCGTAGGCAGCTTTCACAAAAAAGTTTTTGGAGATAAGCCCGTAGCCAAGCCCCGGAGCAAAAGCAAATATGGTCTTTGGTTTGCTGTCGAGTGCATCGAACGAACCAAAAGAGCATAAGCCTTTCAGCCGGATAAAAATACCGTGCCGCAGCTTGATGTTTTGCGATCTGAAACTGAAAAGTTTTTCGAAGCTCAAATAAACGAATTGACGCTTTTCCCAAAGCTGATAATAACTATTATCGGGTTGCTGTTCGAGTATCCATTTTTTTGCAAGGCGTTTGTTAAATCCAAACTCGAAACTGCTGTTGTATTTCGAATCTAAAATACCAATGCCAACTCCCATAAAGATATCTTTGGTGTTGAAGGTGGCTGCATTATAGCTGACGGTGATCCGGTTGTAGAACGGCCAGAAACTTCCTCTGCATCCTGCTTTTTTTAAAGCCGTAACCATATATCTGCGGTTCAGAATTCGCGCGTAGTCAACTGCATTGACCTTTTGTTTGAAATGAAGCCCGGTCGAAATAGTTGTTTTATATTTTATAAGTGAATCGAGCAAGCCGAAATCATTATCCTGTATAGCAATAGAAACGGCATTAAAACCTTTTTCGTCGGTGGCATTGGCATCGGCATTGTTTTTTAGCAATAGCCCTGTAACATCGGGGTTGCCAAAATATGCCGCACACATCAGGGCCGAAGTGCTGTCGTATGTTTTAAGATTCAGCTGAGCATAATTCACCAGATATTCGGCCATGTCGTACAAATTATAGCCGCACGAATAGGTCAACGCCGTGGCGCCAAATTCATCCCTGGCGTTGAGGTTGGCTCCGTAGAGCAGCAGGGTATATACAATTTCGAGGTGGTTGTGAATGGCTGCGCTTATCAAAGCCGTGCGGCCCGAATTTGGCACAAGATTCGGTTTGGCTTTGTTGTATAAAAGTATCTTCACAATTTCGTCGTAGCCGTTTTCGGCGGCATACATAAGCGCGGTGTTTCCTTCTTCGTTCTGAAAGTTCACATCGGCGCTGTCGAGCATCAGATGCATCACCGAATCGGTTCGCCCTTCGTAAGCTGCATTCAGAAGGTTGTAGTTCTTCTCCAGATTTTGTTGAGATCGTGCGATGAACGGACATACGATCAGAAGCAGGAGAAAAAGATGCTTATTTATTTTCATGAAAGTGTCTTAAGAAAGCGCTAAAATTAATGGTGAAACAAATTACTTAAATTTTTAGATATAATTGCTAATTTTGCGAAAAAATTATTCATGAAATTATTAGAAGGAAAAACAGCAGTGATCACGGGTGCTTCGCGGGGCATCGGAAAAGCTATTGCTTTGGTTTTTGCAAAACAGGGTTGTAACGTAGCTTTCACAGATCTTTTTTACGACGAAAGCGCTATAAATCTCGAAAAAGAGCTTGCCTCGTTCGGGGTTAAAGCTAAAGCCTATGCTTCGGATGCATCGTCTTTTTCGAAAAGCGAAGAAACTATCAACGAAATCCTGAAAGATTTTCCGGTTATCGATATTTTGGTGAACAATGCCGGCATTACCAAAGACAATTTGTTGCTGCGCATGACCGAATCGGACTGGGATGCCGTTATCAATATCAATCTGAAATCGGTGTTTAATTTAACCAAAGCGGTGCAGAAAACCATGCTGAAACAACGCAGCGGTTCCATCATCAATATGAGCTCGGTGGTTGGTGTGGCAGGCAACGCAGGTCAGGCAAACTATTCGGCTTCTAAGGCCGGCATCATCGGGTTCACCAAATCGGTGGCTCTTGAATTGGGTTCGCGCAATATCCGCTGCAATGCCATTGCTCCGGGCTTTATTGAAACCGAAATGACGCACAAACTGCCCGAAGAAGCAAAACAAATGTGGCTTAAAGATATTCCGTCCAAACGGCCCGGCACTCCTGTAGAAGTTGCCAACGCGGCCCTCTTTTTAGCTTCCGACTTGTCAGAATATGTTACGGGGCAGGTATTGAATGTATGCGGCGGCATGAATACCTAAAATAGTATTGTTCAAAAAAAAAGACTGCCTGTCGGCAGTCTTTTTTTTTATCAGTAGGGGATATCAATATAAACTTTTATTTTTCGAGTCGAACAGGGGAGCGATATAACGAACCGCAACCTCTATGCCTCCCGCGCCCTTGGTGGCAGAAGTCAATTGCGAAACATTGATGTCGTAGCTCAGTTGCAGCATAAAATTTTTCCATTCAAATTCGGCCGAAGGGATAATGGCATCGCCCACGCGATAGTGGCATCCTATAGCCAAAGCCGTTTCCGACACAAAGCCCGTGTATTTCGATGCATCGTTCAGGCGATACCTTAGCATGGTCCCAAACAAAATATCGTTGGCCGAACCCTGATTAAACCACACTCCCGACGGCAAAATCGCGAAATGCGAGTTCTTAAATCCCACAAACGAAGTAACACTCAGGGCAATTTTCATATTCAATCGGTCGGCTCCACCCTCAAAAGATTGTTTCGGACGGTTGATGTGGAACAAGGCCACACCCACGCTCACTTTCTTCATATTGTTGGCCGTGATGTACGATTGTTGCGAGTTATACGACCACAACATCCCTGCCGCTATATCGCCGTATATCTTGCTGCTGAATCCGCCTGCTTCGCCCGAAGGAAGCGAGGAGTTATAACCGTCGGTGGCGTTGGGGTCGTATTGGCTGTCCCATTGCGCGCTGCCACCGCTTAAGCGGCGTTGTGCAAAACCGCCCTGTATGCCGGCAGTTAAAAAATTATTACGGTTCAACGGCAAATGGTAGGCTAACGACACGTTGGCTTCGGTTTGCCCCATTTTGTTAACTCCCGCCTGATCGTTGAACACTTGTATGCCGATTCCCAAAATGCCGCCGTTCAGCTTGCCTTTCAGTATTCCCGCATCATACGAAAGCCCGTAGGTTAAAAACGATTTCGAAACATCGTGCCACTGACTTTTATAATTTATAATAACCCTGTGGTCGGCATTGAAAGCTCCTGCCAAAGCCGGATTCAACGATAGCGGTGCATTGCTGAACTGCGAAAAATGGATGTCTTGTGCCATGCCAAGGCGGGCAACACACAAAAGCATTATCAGGAGTAGTGTTTTTTTCATACCAAACAATTTATTTCAACAAAGCGCGCCGCGTTTTTTGTCTGCAAACGCACTTCTCCGTAAATAATGAAACAAATATAAAAAAAACACGGCAACCTCACGCTAAAAAAGTTTTTTTTTAATCAATATTAACTATAAACTGCTAACTTATTTGGGCGCCTCCGCCTCGCGCTAGTCCGCCCACTGGCGGAGCGGACCGGGCTATCCACTCCAAGTCCTCATTCCGCTACGCTCCATTCCGGGCTTTCCGTTCCTATCCCTGGCGCGGGGGCAAACAGCCTTCATATCATTAAGTGCGCATCGCCAATCCAATATTCTTCATTTTTCTTCGCGTTCTTTGCGTTTTCTTTTCTTTGCGGCCTTGGCGGTTATTTTCCGTCTTCGGTCTTCCAACTTCGGTCTTCGGTCTTCGGTCTTCGATTAGTGATAACCCATAAAAAAAAATGAGGCCGTAACATAAATACAAATAATAACCCATCCGGTTATTTTCCAGAATTTACTTTCATTTTTAAACTTTTCGTACACCTTTTTAATTCTGTCATTTTTATTATAATGGTATAATAAAAAAAAAGTGCTTATAACAAAACCTGCTAAAATCGAATATCTTATTTTCTCTTCCCATACAGGATAACCATAATGAATAAAGGTTGTAAATAAATTAAACATTAATAAAGCTGTAAAAAGAGCGCTTGCAGCCTCCCAGGCATGTAAGGGTTTCCCAAAAAAGGTTTTATTAAGAAACAAATTGTAGAATTTATAAACGAAATAATCAATGATTATCATGCCAAAGATTTGAGGAGATATTTAGCCACAAATATAAAAAATAACCCCATCCGAAATTGTATTTAACGGATAAATAAATGCAAACGGACACGACATATCAAGACCCTACACTTAAAATTCTCACTTCTGAATTCTGAATTCTGAATTCTGAATTCTCACGTCCCCGGCGTCCCCTCCGGGCTCGTATCATCCGCGTCCGATTCAGGCGTCTCCAGCTCAATATCATTTTCAACAATAAAACCCTCTTCCACCGTAATCACCTCAGTATACGTCGTTCGTCCCGCGTATTCCACCTTCAGCGTCGATTGTCCCACGGGCAAACCTATCTGAAAATAACCCTGCTCGTCCGACATAACCACATCCGTCGTCGTATTGGCCGTCACCTTTGCATTATGCAATGGCAGATCCGTATCAAAATCCGTCACCTGACCTTCGCAGCCTTGCTTTATCTGCTTCACCACCGTCTTTCCTTTCCCTTTCAGGTCCACAATTTGGCGAATATTATCATACGAATCCCACAAAGCCCTGTTATCATACTTAATAACATCAATACTCGTATCCAGCAACTTCAAATTCGCGTCCACCTTGCCAAACAGCGCATCAATCTGCTCCTTCAAATTCTTCCGTTCGCTTATTTTCAGCCTCGGCATCGGTATCAAACTAAAATACTTCGTATTCAGCGCGCTCAAATTATCCAGCATCGCTTGCGTCAGGCCCAAATCCGGGTCCATATCGGGCATCGTGTCCGTGCCTATCTGCAAAATCAGTGCGCAGCGGTCTTTCATCACCGTGTCGGCGGCATTTCTAAAATCGCTCATCGAAAAATTCACCTGCGCCAGCAGCTCCGGCAAACCTCCGTGCGTGGCGTGCGATTTCAACCTCACCACCACCTGCATCACCGCAATTTCAAGCAGTTCGCGCGTTTGTTTCTTATCCTTCGCCACGCCCGTTATATCCGATTCCTGCAGCGCGCGCAAATTTCCGATCGATATCACATCTGCCGTTATCAGCAACATGATAGCTTTAAACTTATAAATGGCATCGGCTTCCGTTTTGTGCAACTCATACCATGCCAACAGAGCCAAATACATGCTCAATTTGTTTTCCTTGTACCTGTTCATAGTCTTAGATTTAAGTTGATTATAAATTTTACTTACAAAATTAAAAAATAATTTTTTAATAACAAAACCAAATTCAAAAAAAATTTTTCAAAAAAACAACAAAAAAAACAGAAAAATAATAATGAAAAAAAAACAACAAAAAATAATTTAAAAACAACAAAAAAATCACAAAACCACCCTTCCAACACCTTTCACTATCCTTCCAACACCTTTGCGATGCTTTCCAACGCCATTAACTATCCTTCCAACCCCTTTGCGTATCCTTCCAACCCTATAAACATCCTTTCTAATATCTCTTACCTCTTACTTATTACTTCTTACTTCCTTTCCAACACCTTTCACTATCCTTCCAACACCTTTGCGAAGCTTTCCAACGCCTTTGCGCATCCTTCCAACCCCTTTCACTGCCTTTCCAACACACATTTAATCAATAAACTAATCAAAAAACCACAGCCCCCCCTTTGCGCCCTTTGCTAATAACTTCGCGCGCTTTGCGGTTAAAGAAATCAAATCACCAATCACTAATTTTGATTACATTTGTATAAAAAAATCCCCCCCCATGAAAAAAAACCTCCTTCTTTGTTTGATTTTGGCCGCGGTGGTTAGTGGCTGCAAGAAATATGAAGAAGGGCCGCTGATAAGTTTTCGTTCGGCGAAAAGCAGGGTATATGGCTTTTATACCTTGCAAACTTTAACCGTTGATGGCGTGGATGAATACGAACAGTATTTCGACAGCTTATGTAATACTTTTTATTTTCATTACGAAGAAGTTTCTGCATATGTTGACATTTGCGACATGAGTGGTTTTAGAAAAAATGGATGGGGTAGTACATTGGTATGGTCATGGAAATTGACCGATCATAATAAAATTTTGGAAATTACTTCCTCAAGCAGTAACGCTACGAGTTTTGGCCCATTTAAACCAGGTTATTGTCCTAAATGGGAACTGCTGCGACTGACCAATAAAGAGATTAAAATGAAAACCACTTACAATAATAAAGAATACGTGGCCGACATGACAGGTTATGACATTAAATAAATTGGTTTCCCCATGAAAAAAACCCTCCTTCTTTGTTTGATTTTGGCCGCGGTGGTGGGCGGGTGTAATAAAGATGAAAAAGCATATAAAAAGATACTAGGCGATTGGAAGCTTAAATCATATTCTGTGAATGGAATAGATTCATTATCCTCATACAAAGACAGTTTAGGAGTGAATTATAATTTTCTTTATGATGATTATCAGGAAAGAAATGTTTGCCCTATTTTAGGTTATAGAAATGATGGAAGCCAAAAATCATTGGTTTGGTATTGGGATATGAATGATGAAGGTAAAGTTTTACAAATAACACATTCGGAAGGAACTATTGGAGTGGGTCCAATTGGACAAGGTAAAACACCAATCTTTGAAATCGTAAAATTAGATCAGGATTTGATATTGAAAACAATTTACAATAGTAAAACCTATATCATCGGACTACAATAAAACTAAAAACCCCTTCCCGCCAAATCAAATCGCAAACCTGCCCGACTAAACACCTAAAAGACTAAACCCCTAAAGAGCTAAACCCTATTTTTTACTATATTTGTATCAACAAAAATCTCCCCATGAAAAAATCCCTCCTTCTTTGTTTGATTTTGGCTGCGGTGGTTTGTGGGTGCAAGAAATATGAAGACGGGCCGCTGATAAGCTTTCGCTCGGCATATAGCAGAATGGACGGAGCGCATACACTTACAAAATATACGGTTGATGGAGTAGATTCCTTATCTCATTTTAAAGATAGCTTAGGTACTGGATTCAATTTTGAACACATAGAAAACCATAAAGACATGGATATTAATATTTGGGTTTGCGATATCGGAAGTATGGCAGGAAAACATAGTCTGGGTTGGGTATGGACATTAACCTATAAACATACAGCATTAAAAATAAATAGTTCATCTTCCGAATCAGTTGGAACCGGTCCTTTTGGTAACAATAAAACTCCGACATGGAGTATTTTGGAATTAAAAATGGATGTAATTAAAATGAAAACGGACTATTGTGGTAAAACCTACGAAATCGAACTCGATAGAAACTAACCCCCGTTCGGCGGCAGGCTGTGCCTCCGTCGAAATAATAAAAAGATACCACATATCATGTCACCACATTATGCCCATTCTGAATTCTTACTCCTGAATTCTGAATTCAACTTTCGCTCACTTTCTCAACCAAAATCCCCAACTATTCGCCAAAAGCATTATTTTTGTAAAAAAATTCACTCATGAATTTGTTGTTCATAACAGAATTCACCTCCTTTCGCATCACCGACATCCTCGACATACTGCTGGTGGCTTTATTGTTGTTTCAGCTTTTCCGCCTCATGCGCGGCACGGCTGCCATCAATATATTTCTGGGCATCGTTGCCATATATTTTATCTGGAAACTGGTTAGTTTTCTGCAAATGGAACTCCTGTCCGAAATTTTAGGGCAGTTTGTGAGTGTGGGAGTGATAGCACTGATAGTTGTTTTTCAGCGCGAAATACGTCAGTTTTTATTGCTCATTGGCACTCCGCGTTTCCTGACGCGCCGCCAAAAATGGCTTGCCTTTTGGAAATTCAGTGTGCAGCAAACCGGCTTCACCCAGTTCGATATCGTGGTGGATGCCTGCCGTGAAATGGCTTCCGAAAAAACCGGTGCCCTCATCATAATTGCCAAAAAAAACGAAGTAGACGAATTTGTGAATACCGGCGAAATTATAGATGCAAAAATCTCCGGACAACTTATCGAGAACATATTTTATAAAAACAGCCCGCTCCACGACGGCGCCATCATCATCGACGGCAGCCGCATCCGTGCCGCCCGTTGCGTGTTGCCCCTAACCCGCGACGAACGATTTCCGGTAACCTACGGACTGCGTCACCGGGCTGCGGTGGGTCTCACCGAAAACAACGATGCCATAGCCGTTATCGTATCAGAACAAACGGGCGATATCGCCTATTCAAAAAACGGAACCCTATACACCAAAATAAAACCCGAAGCCCTGAAAACCTTCCTCGAAATGGAATTTTCCTAACCCCCAATCCCTAACCCCCAATCCCTAACCCCCTATAAGGTTTACGATCTTTTCCAGAAACACCGCATCCACTTCATCAAACGTGTTCAGCTTGTCGCTGTCAACATCCAAAACGGCAACAACCTCACCCTTTTTATTTCTAACGGGCACCACTATTTCCGATTGCGAACGCGAATCGCAGGCAATATGGCCGGCAAACGCATGAACATCCGGCACAACAATAGTTTTGTTTTGGTTAACCGCCGCCCAGCAAACGCCTTTATTTTTGGGCAACAACTGGCAGGCCACGGGCCCCTGATAACATATCACCACCAAATGTTCGGGCTCAACCCTGTAGAATCCGCACCAGAAAAAACCATCCATTTTGTGATACAGCACCGCCGAAACGGTGGCCATGTGTGCCGTGGCATCATTGCTTTTTAGCAGCAGTTCGCCAATTTGTTCGAGCAAACGTTCGTAGCGCGAAGTTTTTTTATCGGGTGTCATACGGTGTAGTTTTCGTTCCACAAAAAAAACGTTCCAAAACCATCTGAAACGTTTTTTGTAAACAGTTTTATAACGATATTACTTTTTCTTGGCAACAGTTGCAGCAGCAGCCGAATCGGCTTTTAGTTTGGCCTTAACTTCAAAACCCTTCACAATTTCCTCAGGAGTTTTTCCCAGGTTTTGCAACGAAAGTGTTGCATCGTTTGCCAGATCGCTTTTGGGATATTTTTGCAGAAAATCCTGATAAGCAGCCCGGGCTTTCACGATGTTCTTAATGTTGTTATCGTAAATAAAGGCCTTCAAAAAATAGGTTTCCGGAAGTTTCTTGAAATCCTGATAATCTTTAATTACGCGGTCGAGAAGCTTGATGGCATCTTCGTTCTGACCAAAATTCATCGAAAGATCGGCAGCTTTATACAAATAGATGGGTGCCAGCGAATCTTTCGGATAGGTGTCGGCATATTTCTTATACATTTCAATAATTTCCTTCGTTTTGGTTTTGTCGGGAACAGGATTACCTGCAACCACCAAATTTTTTTCTTTTTCGGCAATTTGTTTAGCCATTTTTTCGCGCGAGGGCGAACAACTTGCCATGAGCAATGCAATTACAATTACGCTTGTGATTTTTAAAGTTTTCATAATCTTACTTAAATTTATGTTGTTTAACGTTTTTTCTGATGGGGGAATATCATTTTGTATTTTGGTGATACCATGCCTTTCGATATTTCGGTCAGGCGGCGTTTGATCAGCATTTTTTTCAGCGAACTCACCCTGTCGACAAACAATATGCCCTGCAAATGGTCGTATTCGTGCTGTATCACCCGTGCACGAACGCCATCAAACTCTTCCGAATGAAAGTTGAAATCCTGATCGTAATATTCAATATGAACTTTGCTTTTGCGGATCACATCTTCGCGCAATTCCGGAACGCTCAGACATCCTTCATTAAAAACCCAGTCGTCGCCCGAAAGTTCGGTGATGGTTGCATTGATAAAAACCTGTTTGTAATCTTTCCCGTCGGGATAATCGTCGGCCAGCGGATTGGTGTCGATAACGATCAGCCGTATGCTTTTGCCGATTTGGGGAGCAGCCAGGCCCACACCGTTCGATGCATACATGGTCTCATACATATCGGCTATCAGTTCTTTCAGTTCCGGATAATCTTTTGTGATCGGCTCTGCGATTTTTCGTAAAATGGGTTGGCCAAAAGCCATGATGGGCAAAGTCATATTTTAGTTGTTAATCGTTTCCATATAAGTTTGTAAAATAATGGTAGCGCTTATCATATCAACAAGTTCTTTTTTTTCGCTTTTCTTTTTATGAATACCTGTTTGCTTTATCGTTTTATATGCCATTTTCGAAGTAAAACGTTCATCCACTCTCACCACGGGTATATCGGGAAAACTTTTTAAAAGACTTTTCAGAAACGGTTTAATATATTTTTCCGATTCCGATTCGGTATAGTTCATTTGCATCGGTTTCCCAACCACGATACACGAAACGCTTTCGTTGGCGATATATTTTGTCAGAAAAGACATAATTTCGTTCGAAGCAACAGTCGTCAAACCGTTGGCAATGATCTGCAGTTCATCTGTAACTGCAATTCCCACTCTTTTTCGTCCGTAGTCGATAGCTATAATGCGTCCCATAAGTTTTAACGATGCAAAGTTACGACTTTTGCAGCAATCCATCATGCAATCTCTGTTGTTTTCTGCTGCGATTATGCCAATACGGCCCTGATATTTTGTCTATTTATGCTCAAAGCTTCGTTGTAACATTATTTTTTTCTAATTTTGACCGGAAGAAATTCAATTAAGCACCTGTAATATGTACACCGACCTGCAAAAAATCATCGAAAATACCTGGGACGACCGCGAGTTGCTGAAAACTTCCGCTTCGTGCTGTGCCATCCGCGAGATCATCGAATTGCTCGATAAGGGGCAGATCCGTGTGTGCGAACCTACCGAAGCCGGCTGGAAACTGAACGAATGGATCAAGAAAGCGGTGATACTGTATTTTCCCATACAGCCAATGGAAACCATGGAAGTGGGCCCTTTCGAGTTTTATGATAAGATCAAATTGAAACACGATTATAAAAGTTTGGGTGTGCGGGTAGTGCCTCACGGTATTGCGCGCTACGGGTCGTTTCTGGCGCCGGGTGTAGTGATGATGCCCTCTTATGTGAACATCGGCGCTTATGTCGACAGCGGCACTATGGTCGATACCTGGGCAACGGTGGGTTCGTGTGCACAAATCGGCAAAAATGTTCATCTCAGCGGTGGCGTGGGAATAGGAGGGGTGTTGGAACCTGTGCAGGCAGCACCGGTTATTATCGGTGATAATTGTTTCATCGGTTCGCGGAGCATCGTGGTTGAAGGAGTTCATGTGAAGGACGAAGCCGTTCTGGGAGCCAATGTGGTGATCACAAATTCTACTAAGATCATCGATGTGAGCCATCCTGAACCCATAGAATACCACGGTGAGATTCCCGAACGTTCGGTGGTGATACCCGGCACCTACATGAAAGAATTTCCCGCCGGTAAATATCCCGTCACCTGCGCTTTGATCATCGGCAAACGAAAAGAATCAACCAACCTGAAAACTTCGCTCAACGACGCCTTACGCGATTTTAGTTTAGCTGTTTAATTTTAATTGAGTCAAATCACAAATCGCAAATCACTAATCACACTTTTTTCATGTCCATCGCAGATAATCTCAGGCTAATTAAACAAACAATTCCGGTTAATGTCAGTTTGGTTGTTGTTTCCAAAACGCAGCCGGTCGGGAGCATCATGGAAGCATACCAAAGCGGTCAAAGGATTTTTGGCGAGAACAAAGTGCAGGAACTTACCTCGAAACAAACCCAACTGCCAACCGACATTCAGTGGCATTTGCTCGGGCATCTGCAAACCAACAAAGTGAAGTATATCGCTCCCTTTGTGTCGCTTATTCATAGTGTCGATAGCTTGAAATTATTGAAGGAAATAGATAAGGAGGCTCTTCATCATAATCGTACCATTGATTGCCTGCTCGAGTTCTATATCGCCGGCGAAGAAACCAAATTCGGTTTATCGTGGGAAGAAGCAATGGAAATTCTGAATTCGGCTGAGTTCACTTCGTTGAAAAATATCCGCATCTGCGGTGTGATGGGCATGGCAAGTTTTACCGACGATGAAAAAACAATTCGCACCGAGTTTAAAGTACTGGTGCATTACTTCAACGATTTAAAGAAAACCTTTTTTGCCGATAAGTCTTATTTTAAAGAAATATCGATGGGCATGAGCAGCGATTATCCCATTGCCATCCAAGAAGGGGCAACCATGGTCCGCATCGGCACCGCTGTATTTGGCCAACGGAATTATTTATAGTAGTTTTTCGAGTAACCCTGAGCGGTTTTTTTACCCGTCCACACCTGAAACAAACCTTTCCACATCCCGAATCCATAAGCAACAATCTGAATGTAGAGTGTAATGATCGACAGGAACGAGGTCTTAAGTATTTTATATTTCGCCAGCGACTGAAAAAAAGCCAGCGCCGCTATGCCAAGCATGCCTCCGCCTATGATAAGCCACAGCCATTTCGGGAAGAACGGAAACGGCGTGAGCACAACCAGCAGCAAAAAACCTGCCACCATCAGCGCGGGGATAAAATGTACGGGTTTGAACATTTGCTTGTCCATGCGGCCAAGGTTCACGCGGGCCACGCCCCAGTTGAATATCTGTTTGTAAAACCGTTTGATAGAGGTACGGCGTTTGTGATACACGAAAGCATCGGCTATTAACCCAACTTTAAAACCGTTGCGGTAGATGCGTGCCGAAAATTCCATGTCCTGACCGTGGCGCAAAGCACCCATACCACCTATGGTTTCGAATACCTTTTTCGAAATGCCCATATTGAAACTACGCGGATAGAACTTTTTCTGCACTGATTTTGTGCTGCCGCGTGTGCCGCCTGTCCCGATGAACGAAGTCATCGAATAGTTGATGGCTTTCAGCAGGGGCGAAAAACTTTCGTGGCAGGTGTCGGGACCACCGAAGGCATCCAGCGGTTGTTTGGCAAGATGCTCGTCTATTTTGCGCAGCCATTCGGGCGGAAACATGCAATCCGAATCCACGAAAATAAAAAAGTCACCTGCCGATTCGCGCATACCGAAATTGCGGGCTTCGCCGGGCCCTTTGTTCTGCTGATGCAGATAACGGATGTTCAGGCCGCTTTCCGATTTGTACGATTTAATAAAATCTGCCGTGTTGTCTGTCGAACCGTCATCGGTAATAACAAATTCAAATTGCTCCCGTTCAAAATCAAGTTTCTCGGCCGATGCCAGCAACTCCTTTATTTCTTCCAAACGGTTAAAGGTGGCTATGATTATCGAATATTTCATCTTTACTTCTTTAATTCTGACTTCTTACTTCCTACTTCTGACTTCTTACTTCCTACTTCTGAATTCTTACTTCTTACTTCTGAATTCATACTTCCTACTTCTGAATTCATACTTCCTACTTCTGAATTCTTACTTCTGAATTCTGAATTCTTACTTCTGAATTCTGAATTCAACAATAATCCTTCAACTCCACTTGCTTATTCTTAAAATTCTCGCTTCCGATATACATCTTTTCCCAAATGGCAAGTCCCATCACTATCCACAAATAATTATAGTGCCAGCGCATTTTCGGATTGGGCGAATGTTCCAAAATGCGTTTAATATAACGGTAATTAAAAATACCTTGTTGTTCCACAAATTCGGGTGTCAGTATGGCTTCGGCGGTGCTCTTCAGGTCCTTTTGGAATTGTATGTACGCATTCACGCTGAATCCCCATTTCTTTTTGCTGATGATTTTCGGAGGCAGCTTCTGCGCCATGGCTTTTCTGAAAAGATATTTCGTTTGGTTGTTCTTTATCTTCAAATGCACGGGTATCGAAAATCCGAAGTTCACCAGGTCGAGGTCCAGGAAAGGCACGCGCTCTTCCACCGAGTTAGCCAGCGACATACGGTCTTCGGTCAGCAGGTAATCGTTCACCATTTTGCTCTGAAATTCGGTGAACAGCACCTGGTCTAAAGCGTTCAGATGTTTCGAACGTTCGAAGAAACCGTCGAATTCTGTATGAACTTTTCGGCTTTGTTCCTGCATCCGTTTATAGAATTCGGGATGGTAAATCTCTTTGTAGAATCCGTTATCGTAATCCCAAACGTTACGCAATATCAGGTAAAAGCGTTCCACATCGCCCACGGCCAGCAGCATCTGCAATCCGCGGCGGTATTCGTCGGTGCTCAGGCTGTGCATCGAATTCTGCATTTTAAACAACAGGTCCGATTTCCAGCGCAGCACACTTTGCATCCATTCGGGCGTGTGTTTGTGATATTTGTTGAAAGGGTAAATAAACTTATGAATGTCGTAGCCCGCGAAAAGTTCGTCGCCGCCAAGGCCTCCCAACACCACCGTGATGTCCGGCTTCACGAACTTCGACATGTTGAAGCCCTGCAGCAGGTTTATCTTGGGTTCTTCGGCGTGCCATATAACTTCGGGAAACTGTTGCATGGGGTTCAGCGTCAGGCTGAGGGTATGATGGTTGGTGCCGAAGTGGCGCGCTATCTGTTCTGCATCCGGAAACTCGTCCGTGGGCTCGTTGAATCCCATCGTAAAAGTGTTGATCTCGGGCACACCCAGTTCGTGCATCTTTTGCACTATGGTCGACGAGTCCATGCCTCCCGAAAGGTAAACTCCCAGCGGCACATCGCTCATCAGTTGCCGCTCAACGGCCTGTTTTATATAAAAATGAAGCTTTTCGATGGCTTCCCCCTCGTTCATCTGCGCATCGGGTTCGGGTTTCAGTTCCCAATAGCGTTTCAGGCTTATCTGTTGGTTCTCGTAAATCAAAAAATGAGCGGGCGGCAGGCGTTTGATTCCTTCAAACAGGGTTTCGTTGCCTTGCGTGTAGCGCAAATTCAGGTGCGAGTGCAGCGCGTTGTAGTTGATGCTGCGGCTCACGTCGGGGTGCAGCAAAATGCTTTTTTGTTCCGAGCCGAAAATCAGCGTGCCCTTGTCGAAAAAATAGTGCAGGGGTTTCACGCCGAAATGGTCGCGCACCAGCATCAGGCGGTCGCGGTTTTTATCCAGCAGCGCGAAAGCAAAAATGCCGTTCAGCCGGTGCAAAAACTCCGCGCCTTCTTCTTCATACAGGTGCACCAGGGTTTCGGTGTCGCTGGTGGTGTAAAACCTGTGGCCTTTTTGCTGCAGTTCGGCTTTCAGTTCTTTGTAGTTGTATAATTCGCCGTTGAAAATGATGCAGATCGTGCGGTCTTCGTTATATATGGGCTGGTTGCCGGTGTTCAGGTCGATGATGCTCAGGCGGCGGTGGCCCAGGCAAAAATCTTTGTACGAGTGCACGGCAAAATCGTCGGGACCGCGGTGCTCAATTATCTTGAGCATGTCCACCATCAGGTTGTGGTTGTCTGAGTTTCGTTCAACTATTCCGCAAATCCCGCACATAAAGTTGTTTTGTGATGCAAAGATACTGATTTTTGGGAATTCAGCTTTCAGAACCTCGAACTACTTGCTCCTTTCTTCTTGCACCTTTCTTCTCATTTGGGCGCGTCCCTTCGGGTCGGGCTGTTCGCTCATAGTCCTCGCGCCGCTTGCGTGCCTCCACTTCTTGTTTGTTCCTTATTTTCAACTTCAGTCCTCTTCAAATATTTTTGGTCGGCGGCCGCTGTGGGCTAACCGCTTCCATCCCTCGCGCAGGGGCAAACATTCTACTATAAATAAAGTGCACATCGCCAATCCCTGCCTGCCGCCAGGCAGGAATCATTCTAATCATAAAAATCAGCTAAATCAATGGTTCAGACATTTTTTTCCAGCCCTGTAAGGGCGACATTTTGGTAGCCAGGGGCAACGCCCCTGGTAAAATATCATCCCCCAACCCTCGTATGCCTGTCCGCCCCTTGGCGGAGGGTTGAACAAAATCATTCCAATCATTTAATCAGTTTCATCAGCGGTTCAGACAATTTCCCTGCCATGGTGGCAACCGGCAATCCAATTAATTATCTGCACATCGCCTATCCATCATTCCATTTTTTAATAGATAATAACCCAAAAATCTTGTCACTCAAAAAACAAACTTGTCACTCCAAAAAACAAACTTGTCAGTCAAAAAACAAACTTGTCAGCCAAAAAACAACTTACTCAGTCAAAAAACAAACTTGTCTGTCAAAAAATAAACTTGTCAGTCAAAAAACAAACTTGTCACCCCAAAAAACAAGTTTGTCACCCCAAAAAACAACTTTGTTTGCCAAAAAACAAGCAACGCTTTAGCTCAAACAAACAACTCTATCCAAAAAACATCTTTGTCAGTCCCAAAAACAAACTTGTCAGTCCCAAAAACAAACTTGTCAGTCCCAAAAACAAGTTTGTCAAAACCAAAAAATAAGTTTGTCTGTCCAAAAATAAACTTGTCAGTTCAAAAAACAAGTTTGTCAGTCCAAAAAACAAACTTGTTTGCCAAAAAACAAACTTGTCAAAATCAAAAAATATTTAACGCGCGAGCAAAAACAAACTTGTCTACTCAAAAAACAAACTTGTCTAACCAAAAAACAAACTTGTCAGTCAAAAAACAAACTTGTCAGTCCAAAAAACAAGTTACGCAGTCCCCTTTCACAAAATCCGCATTTTTCCGTTTCCCTTCCCAATTTCAAAAAAAATAACGTATCATTGTAATGGCATTTCCAAAAAATGCTTTTTTGCTTACTAAAAAACAAAAAAAATGAAAATAATGATACTTTTATTCGTAACGCCTTTCGGTGAATTTCTCGGAAGAAGCGATATGTTCGAAAACTTTTTCAAGATCGTGTTTTTCCTCGCCATTCCCCTGGCCTGGGTCATCCCCATCATCATCAGGTCCTATCGCCGCAAACCCATCGACGACAAACGCGAAAACATGATGATGAACGACAAACTGAACCAACTCGAACGACTCGCGAAACTCAAAGAACAAGGCGCCATCAGCCAGGAAGAATTTTCAGAACAAAAAGCCCGCATCCTGGGAAAAGATCCCGAAAAGAAATATTAAACAAGCTACCATAAAGCCTAAAGTATACAGCCAGAATCAAGGCTCGTGGCTAATGGCTCTTGGCTAATCTAATCGCAAATCGCTAATCACATCTTAAACTTTCAACTTTATAAACTTTACAAACTTTCAACTTAATAATATTATTTTTGCACAAAACAACACCCGATTGATGATACAGAATACTGAAAAGATAGAGACCTCGCTGGCGAAAGTGCTCGCCTATGCCGACGCGCGCGATTATAAAGGATATAACAAATACGACGCGTTGGACAGCAAGTTTTTATGGTTTATGTCCTTTGGCAGCAAGTTTCTGAGGCTGCTCTACAGTCAGGTGGTGATGCGGGCGCCTGTAAACATACGGCCCTTGTTCTTCGTGCCGAAAACACGCAACCCCAAAGGCATCGCTTTGTTTGCCATGGCGTATATGAACCGCTATAAAGCACTCGGCGACGCGAAAGATCTAGCTCAGGCCGAGACTTTGCTTGGCTGGTTGCTGCAACATCCGTCGAAAACCGAGTGGGGCATGTGTTGGGGATATCAGCATCCGTGGCAGGACGTGGGTTTTTTTGCTCCCGCACATCTGCCCAACCGGGTGGTGACGTATTTTGTGACTACTGCCATGATGGATGCATACGAGATAACGCATGAAGAGAAATATCTGGATGCTTCGAAAAGCGCGCTCACTTTTTTGCTGAAAGCGCCCAAAGTGCTATATGAGGACGATACGATGAAATGCCTTAGCTATGTGCCCAGCGAAAAGATCAACTGGATAGTGATGGACGTGAGCATACTCACCGGCTCCATAGTGGCGCGGGTGAATAAGTATGTGAAGGACGAAGCGCTGGCCATGGAAGCACGCAAGCTGGTGAATTTTGTGGTCGACAAGCAAACCGACTACGGCGCATGGTACTACACCCATCCCGCCGGAGACCATCCGCGCAAGCACGATAATTATCACACGGGCTACATCGTTGACGCGATACTGGACTATATGGACCATTCGGGCGATGAGTCGTTCATGGCGCAATATCTGAAAGGGGTGGAGTATTATAAAGAGCATTTGTTTTTGCCCGACGGCGCACCGAAATGGGCCAACGATAAAACCTATCCGATGGATGTGCATGGTTCGGCTCAGGGAATTATTTCGTTCGTGAAAGCTTCGCGTTTTGATGAGAGCTATCTGGCTCTGGCCGAAAAGATAGCCGGTTGGGCGATTGACAAGATGCAAAACCAAAAGAAAGGATTTTTTTATTACCAGAAAACGAAGATGTTTCGCAAACCCTATACTTTGATGCGGTGGTCGTGCGGATGGATTAGCAGAGGCTTGAGTCAGTTATTAGTTGCTAATTATGAGTTACGAGTTAAAAGTTAACAGTGAAAAATGAAAAGATGAAAAAAGTTCTCTTCATAACCTATTACTGGCCTCCGGCAGGTGGCGCACCGATAAATCGGATACTGAAGTTCTATCAGTATTTGCCCGAGTTTGGTTGGGAGGCTGTTATTTTGACTACCGAAGGAGGGGATTTTCCGTTCGAGGATGAAAGTTTGTTGAAGGAAGTGAGACCCGAAACCAAAGTATATCGGTCGAAAGGCTTGAGCTTGCATAAAATATTCAGTTCGGTTTCGCCCAAATCGAAAAAGAATTTTGTTCCTTATGGTTTCACCGATGCTTCAAAGAGTTCGTTCATGGATAAACTGTCGCGCTGGGTGAAATATAATTTTATTCCCGACACACGTTTTCCGTGGTATTTTTCGACGGTGCGCAAAGCGGTGAAGATAATCAGGGAAGAAAATATTGATATCATATTCAGTTCGTCGCCCCCGCAAACCAACCATCTGATAGCCCGCAAAGCTGCCAAACGAACGGGCCTGCCCTGGGTTGCCGATTTCCGCGACCCCTGGACGGATGTCTTCTGGCTGTTGAATAATTCCATTCGCTGGAAAATGATCCACAACATCGACAAACGCATTGAGCGGAAGACCATAGCCAAAATGGATGCAGTGATAACGGTTGGCCCTTCGCTGGTGGAAATATTACAACGCAAAACGGATAAAAAGATACACCTGATATCGAACGGTTATGATGATACCTATTTTAAGGAGTTGCAGTATCAGCCCAATGCCAAATTCAGGATCACCTATGCCGGGAGTTTGAGCAAAGAACAAGACCCGAAATGTTTTATGAACGCTTTGGAATTGTTGAAAGACAATAAGGAGTTTTATGATAACTGCGAATTGTTCTTTCTGGGAAACTTTCCTTCTTATCTGCACGATCTGATTGATGGTTCTTCATACAGGGAGAAGACTTTTTTTGCACCCTATACTTTTTATACCGATTCGCTCAAAAGCGTTGCGGCTTCGGAACTTTTGCTGCTTATTGTGCCCGAAACCAACGATAACAAATGTATTTTAACTTCGAAACTCTTCGATTATATGGGAGCTCAGCGCCCGATACTGGCTTTTGGCCCGACCGACGGCGATGCTGCCGAAGTGATGCGCAATGCCGCAGCGGGCAGTTTATTCGATTATGCCGATAGCCAAAATGCCGCTGATTTTATTCTAAAGAATTTTTTGGGATGGAAATCTCAGGAAGAGAACAGTAAGTTGCGCGAAAGTGCCATTGAGCAATACACCCGCAGAAATCTGACCGGAAAACTGGCGAAGGTTTTTGAAGGAGTTGTGAAAATAAAATAAGACAATGATCTTTTAAAATTCTATTCTGTAGGATGCCACAGGTATCAGCGGCAGGTCATAATCATTTTCGATTTGGTTAGTGTATGGATTATAATGGATACCCGCCACGTTTTTTCGGTTCAGGATGTTTCCCAACTCAAAAGCAAATTCGTGTGAACATTTCTTACGGTTCAAGCGGTAGCGAAGTCGGAAATCGATCTTGATAAAGTCGGAAGTTTTTTTGGTGTATGCAAGGGAATCGAGGAATACAGCATGATGTTGTAGTTGCGATTGCTCCAGGTCGATGGGAGTGTAGCGTTGTCCGCCGATCTCAACCACCTTTAAACTCAACCCGATGATGCTGTTTTTCTTTTTACCGATCTTGAATTCTTTACCTCCAAGCAAATTGAAAGCATAGTTGCTGTTGTAGCGTGTGTTTCGTTCAACACCGTTCCCGTCGAAGTATTTCGAGTCGTATACAGAAGATGTAAACAGAACAAATAGTCCCTTGCTCAGGAACTTCTCGACAGTGACCTCTATGCCGTAATTTCTGCCTTTGCCGTTATTTGTCAGGATAGCATTATTGAATGCGTCGTCGTTGTTGCTATAGTTGACAAGAGATATAACAGGGTTGGCTCTATCCGTTGGGATTCTGTTTAGGTACTGATAATAGATCTCTGTCTTAAAATGCCAGAATTCAGAAAACAACCAGTCGTAGCTCAGCACAGCCTGATAGCTTTTGGTGAAATCGAGGGATTTGTCAGGATAGCTTGTTTGACTGCCATCGAACACTTCGGTGTAGTATATTTGCGATGGCTGTGTTTGCCCGTGAATTCCGAATCCTATCTTTAGCGAATGCAGGTTATTGATCGACCAGCGGAAGGCAACACGTGGTTCGATGCTGTACCGTTCGTTGTTAAGCAGGTATAAGAAATGAAACCCCGGAGTAATCTCGAATTTTTCACTAATGGTATATTTATATTGAAAATAGGCTTGCAGCAGGTTAATACTTCCGCTGTATTGGTTTATGGTATGTTTGACGGGTTGACCGGAATAGGTGTAGTAATAGAGATTATCGGAAAAGTTTTGATTTCGGAATATGATCCCAGTGCGGATCACGTGACGGGCATTGATTCGGGTGTTATACAAAAAAGAGAAAATATTGGTTTGCTGTTCGGATGAATTTTTATTAAGAGCATAAACATTATAGTCCGAACCGGTAGAGTCTGTTGAATAGTCGGGATTGAAGTAGGATGATGAGATAATGGTCTTGATATACGAATTTTTTCCTACGGGATAGAACCATGTGAGCGCACTCATGGCAGAGCGCGAACCGGAATTATCGCCTATCCTGTCGCCGTCGTTGTCCCATTTCGACGAATCTTTTTTAGGCCTGAATATGGCATTGCTTAAGCCTCCCACACCTATGAACGAAATAAAACCTTTTTTAAGAGGGAAATTTAGTTTGAATGACAGATCCTGAAAATCGGGAACCGATTCGACGATCGATATTCCTGCATACGAAAGCAATGCGACCGTGGAATAACGATACGAAACAAGATAGGAAGCCTGTTTGCCTTTCTTGAAAGGACCTTCCGTTCCGAACTCAACGCCATTGGCCCCAATCTGAGCAATGTATTCGCGCTTTTCGTTGTTTCCATTCCGCAGTTTCAGATCGAATACCGCTGAAGTAGCATTACCATACTCAGGAGAAAAGGCTCCACTCAGAAAATCTGAATTGTCAAGCAGATTATTGTTGATCATGCTGATGGCTCCTCCCGAACTGCCCGACTCAGCAAAATGGTTGGGGTTGGGTATTTCAATACCATCCAACCGCCATAAGATACCGATAGGTGAATTGCCCCGAACCACAATATCATTACGTTCGTCGGAAGCCATAGATACCCCAGCAAAATTGGCAGCCATACGCGAAATATCTCCCCAGGCACCTGCATATCGGTTGGTTTCTTCAACCGAAAACTGACGGGCGCTGATCACCGACATTTCGTTCACTGTATTTTGTTTTTTATTATCAGCACTGATAACAACTTCTTTGCTGTTATATATTTTTTGAGATAGTTCAATATTCAGCACCATTTCATGTGCAGAAGTGAGTTCTATATTTTTTATGATCTGGTCGTCATACCCTAAAAAGGTAATAGATAAACTTTGTCTTCCAATTGGAACACTTTCCATTCGGAACTTCCCATTGATATCGGTTGTAACTCCTTTGAGCGGGGTTGTATTCATCAAAACCACATTGGCCCCGGGCAAAGGCACTTTTGTTTCTTTGTCGATAACAGTTCCGCGTATGGTTTGTGTCAGATTCTGCGAAATACTTATTGAACTAAACGCGAAAATAAATAAGAAAATGGTCAGAATTCTTTGTTTCACACCCGAGTCATGATTGAGGTTAATTGTTTGTAAAATTGTTTATTTTTGTATGATACCTTTTTTACCAATTATGTATGATCTAAATTTAATAAACATGAAAAAGAGCATAGTCATTTGTATTATTTTTTCAATTCTTGGTTTCTCATGTTCAACTGCAAAGTTAACAAAAACAGGAGATGCTGAAAAAAAATATGTATCAACTTTTTTATCCTACATGGTTCAGTCAACCGGACCGCAGTATAAAAAGATGATGGAATGTATCTCGCCTGCCTACATCAAAAAGAATAATATAAACACTGCTGAGTACAAAGTTGATAATTATACAATATGGGGATATTCTGTTGAATCGTATTCGCAAAACGATGGATTGGTTGTTACAAAGATCTGGGGTGAAAACAAGAAATGGGTTCATCAGGTAACATTTAAACTGGTGAAAGAAAATGGAAAGTTATATCTGGAACCTTCCAAATACAGCGATACATATATCGATCCGTGGGATTCGGTTAAGACATATATTAATGAATAAGTCCTTTTAGTTTAGTTGCGGATCAATAGGATAATTGGTCCATTCAGAATAATCCTTGCCTAAGATCTTTACAGCTTTTTTCCATAATAATTCAGGAGGATTTTTTAATAGGAAATTGGCATCAGTTTGAGTAACAACCCATGTATGTTCCTTTAGTTCTTCATCAAGTTGTTTGGGATCCCATCCCGAATAGCCAATATAAAAACGGATATCATCTTTAGTCAAGATTCTTTGTTGGATCAGATGTTTTACAGTATCTATATTACCTCCCCAGTAAATTCCTTCAAGGATCTTCACGCTGTTTTCTATAAGGTCATTGCGCGTGTGAATAAAATAGAGGCTGTCGGTTTTAACCGGTCCGCCTAAAAAAATATTATTATCGAATTCTTCGGATATAGTAAAGCTTCCGTTATTTAACGTTTCAGATAGCTTTAAATTTGTTGGTTTGTTCAATATCAAACCAAAAGTCCCGTCTTCACTATGTTCGGCAAGTAAAATGACCGATCTGGTAAAATAGAAGTCTTTTAAAAAAGGTTCTGAAACGAGAATAGTTCCCGAACTGGGTTTTATAGTAGTTGACATTTTGATTTTTCCTTTGATACTTTAAAGTATTATTTTAAAAAAAGTTCTTATTGTTTTAAACGTTATTTTTGTACTGAAAATTGGATTATGTAAACAAAAATTATTCCAACAACATGGATCTGGCTGATAATAACAGTAAGTATATCGGGTTACGAAACACCTACAGGGCATTTTATTTTGAGAGTTATTCTAATAAACTTGAAAAAGACGTATTCAAAATTTCCTATTTTTTTAAGATAGATGAAGAGTTTGTTTTTGAGCCTGTTATTAGTATTCCGCTTCGTGACTTTTACGAATTCGACAAGCTTTCGGATGAATTGATCCAAAACATGGTGTTTCATATCGGGATGGTTGAACTTATCAGTTACTGGAAAGCTGCATGTCCGAAAGTTATTGTTATCAAGCCATTTCGTTTAAATGATGATCAAATCCTTTGGTGGAAGAAACTTTATTTTAATGGACTGGGCGAGTTCTTTTATCTGAATTCTATAAAGGCAGATTTCGATAGTTTCGTTGATATACGGTCAGAAAGCAATAATGATCTTGTCAGATCAGTGTTTTCTGCCGATAATTCCTGCATTGTTCCGGTGGGTGGTGGAAAAGATTCGGTTGTAACACTTGAACTGCTCAAAAAAATTTATCATTTGACTCCTATGGTTGTTAACTCCCGAAGAGCTACTGATGAATGTATTACTGCTGCGGGTTATTTAAAAAAGGATTGTATCGAAGTAAGCAGATCTATTTATCCTTTATTGCTCGAAATGAACGGAAAAGGTTTTCTCAACGGACATACACCTTTCTCAGCGCTGTTGGCTTTTATTTCTCTGCTCACAGCTGCAATATCAGGCAAAGGAATAATTGCCTTGTCGAATGAATCCAGCGCCAACGAGTCAACTATACCAGGTATGGATATAAATCATCAATACTCCAAGAGTATTGAATTTGAAAAAGATTTTCGCGATTATGTCGGTAAATATATTGTAGATGGTATCAACTATCATAGTTTTTTAAGACCTTTGAAAGAGTTGCAGATCGCATTTTTGTTCTCGAAACATCAGAAATACTTTGCGGTTTTTAAAAGTTGTAATGCAGGAAGCAAAACAGATATATGGTGTTGCAATTGCCCGAAATGCTTATTTGCATTCATTATTTTATCTCCTTTTATCAATCCAAATAAAATGAAGGAGATTTTTGGCGAGAATTTATTGGACAAACCTTCAATGCAATTATATTTTGATCAGCTTATCGGTGCCGAAGCCATAAAACCTTTTGAATGTATTGGCACGGTTGATGAAGTGAATAGCGCGTTATGTATGTTAATTGAAAAGGATTTGACTTACGAACCGTATTTGCTGAAATACTATAAAAATTCGGACTACTATCAAAAATACCATCGGTTACTTTCTTCAAAGATCATGTCGACTTTTGAGGACGAACATTTTTTAAACTCTGATGAGTTTCATTTGCTTAAGAATTCTTTATCATGTTGGAACAATTAACACAATTTTTTGCAACTAAAAATATACTGATCCTTGGATTTGGTGTTGAGGGGAGATCAACCTATAAATTGATTCGCAGGCTTTGTCCTGATATGAATTTGGTTATTGCCGACGCTGACGAAAAGCTTGCAAACTTTGAGATCACGTTGAATGACACGAAATGTTCTTTTAAAATAGGAGAGAATTATCTTGAAGACCTTATTGATTTTGATCTTATTATTAAAAGTCCGGGAATTTCATTAAAAAATATTTCTATCTGCGACACTTCAAAATTTACATCGCACACGGAATTGTTTTTTCGGTTTTTTAGAGATCAAATTGTTGGCATTACCGGAACAAAAGGAAAAAGCACTACTTCCAGCCTGATCTTTTACGTGCTAAAACAGTATACAGCAAATTGTATTTTAGTCGGAAACATTGGGACTCCTCCTTTTGAGATGATCGATTCGATAGATAATGAAACTTTAATCGTTTATGAACTTTCATCACATCAGCTTGAGCAGACTCATATTTCGCCACATATAGCAATTTTGCTGAATCTGTATCAGGAGCATCTCGACCATTACCAAAGCTTTGAAAAATATCAGGAGGCCAAGTTCAATGTCACGTTGAATCAGCAGAATGAAGATTATTTTATTTATAATGCCGATGATGTATTGATTGATCAATGGATCAAAAAAAAGAATCTTAAAAGGAATTATATTCCGTACAGCCTTAGTTTCGGTTCAGACAGGATCTGCTTTATTAGAAATTCTGATTTATTTTATTCAATTGGAAAGCCTGAAATAATTTCAAATACTATTGAATTATCAAACCTTCAGGGGGAGCACAATCTGTTAAATATTATGGCCGCTGTCTGTGCTTCGAAAATTATTGGAGTCCCCAATGAAATAATTCGTGAAGCGATCAAATCTTTTAAACCTTTGGATCACCGTATCGAATATGTGGGTGTGTTTAACGATATTGTTTTTTACAACGATTCAATTTCAACAATTCCTGAAGCAACAATAGCTGCAATAAAGGCATTAAAGGTTGTGGATACTGTTATATTGGGTGGTTTTGATCGGGGAATCTATTATGACGATTTGATTGATTTTATTCAAAAAAGTGAAGTCAGGAACATAGTTTTTATCGATAAAGCAGGGCAGAGAATGCTGGAAATTTATAATTCTAAGAAGTATTCAGGGAAATTTATTTTTTGCACCAATACATTTATCGATGCTGTGGCACACGCAAAAGAAATGACTGCAAAAAATAAAATATGCCTGCTATCACCTGCAGCAGCAAGCTATGGAATGTTTAAGAATTTTGCAGAACGGGGAGCAACCTTTAAACAGTTAGTAAAAAGTTGATGTTACTATTTGTCCTCTGTAAATAAATCCTTTTGATCTGATTTTTCTGTAGCTTTCTTAGTAGTTTTTTTTGCTTTAGGCTTTTCAACTGAAGTTTCAGCTTTTGGCTTTTCTACTTTTTTTTCAGCTTTTGGGGCAGCAACTTTCTTTACTTTGGTTACTTTTTCTTCAACTACTTTCTTTTCAACAACAGGTGCAGCAACAAAAGTTTTTGTTCTTTTCTTTTGTCTTTTCACACCGTAGCTACCAATGGTAATTTTTCCGCGTTTTGTTTTTTTATCACCTTTTCCCATTATTCTATGATTTATTTAATTCGTTTGCAAAAGTATTAAAAAATGTGAATTCATGCTGATAAATAATCAGAAACTATTTGAATTTTTTCTGAAATTCTTTTTCTATAAGTGCTGCATCACGAATGGTGTTTTTTAACCATTGTAATTTAATATCTGTTACTTCCTCATCATTGAGTTGCCAATTGATGTCCAATTTCCGTAATCGTTGTGTGAGCGTATATAAGCAAATTGCGGCCGAAACGGAAATATTATAGCTCTCTGTGAATCCCTGCATCGGGATATTTACAAAACCATCGGCATGTTCTAATACATCTGCACTTATTCCGTCGAGTTCTGTGCCGAAAAACAAAGCGGTTTTCTGTTCCAAAGGTAAGTCATCCAGAAGGCAATCGTTTTTATGCGGCGTGGTTGCAACAATTCTGTACCCTTGTTTTTTTAAATGCTGTATGCAACTTAATGTATTATTTTCTGTCGAATTGTATTTGAACAGCGAAACCCATTTTGATGAACCCAGAGCTACATCAGGGTTTACCTGATACGTGTTTCCATTTTCTATTATATGGATGTCTTGTATTCCCGTGCAATCGCATGAGCGCAGCACAGCACTTGCGTTATGCGGCTGATAGATATCTTCCAATACGATTGTTATGTGTTTCGTACGCGATTTAATGACAGTATTGAATTTTTCCAATCTGTTTTCGGTTACAAAACCACTCAAATAGTCTATAAGTTGAGTCTTATATTTAGTTGTCATAAAAAAAAAGTCCCGAATTGCTCCGGGACTCGAATTTCGCTTAAAGCAATGTTATTTAACTTTACCGGCTAAATCATTACCTGGTTTGAATTTCACAACTTTTTTAGCAGCGATTTTGATTTCTTTTCCTGTTTGAGGATTGCGTCCTTTTCTTGCAGCTCTTTTAGCTACTGAAAATGATCCGAAACCAACTAATGCTACTCTGTCACCTTTTTTCAAAGCTACAGAAGTTGCTTTAATGAAAGAATCCAATGCTTTTTTTGCATCAGCTTTGGTCATTTTGGCTTCACCAGCCATTGCTTCAATTAATTCTGCTTTGTTCATGTTTTTAATTTTTTTAATTAAATTTAATTTAATTAATATTTGTGGTACAAAGATAATCACAAAATCACTAAAAGCAAGTGTTTATGAGAAAAAGTGGTCAAATTGTTAATAAAATAGGCACTTTGTTGAAAACTTCGTACTAAAAACAGGCTTTACAGATGCTTTTTTTGAAAATTAACATGCCTGCCAATGATTATTTAGTTTAAAACCTCTGAGAAGCATATCAACATTCATTATTTTTTTTCCTGAAAGTTGAACTTCTTTGAGATCTATAAAACCATTGTCTGAATATATTCTCAGATATTTATTGTTGTCGGTTTCAATAGAACCTGCACTATTTTTATGCGGTGTCAGCGTGTATTCCGATCGGAATATTTTTAACGTATATCTTTCATTATTTGGCGAGATCAGTTCTGTGTATGCTCCGGGTATATAACTTAATCCTCTGATGCGATTCTGTATGGAAATAATATCCTCATTCCAACTAATTCGACAATGGTCTTTAAATATCTTGGGAGCTTTCTTAAGAATGATTTGCTTATCAGAAAGAATTTCCTGATCTATGGTTTTATAGTTTCCTCCTACAAGCATTTTAATTGTATCTAAAACCAGGAGGGCACCTTTTACCTTCATGATATCATAAAGGTCGCTTGCGTTGTATGAAGGCTTTATTTCGATGGTTTCCTGCAGCAGTATTTTTCCTTCATCTATTTTGTTATTCAGCAAAAAGCTTGTAAGTCCTGTTTGTGTTTCTCCGTTAATAATGGCCCAGTTGATCGGGGCAGCACCGCGGTATTGCGGCAGGAGCGAGGCATGCAGATTGAACGAACCGATCTTTGGAATTTCCAGAAGTACATCAGGAATCTTTCTGAAGGCAACTACAATGATCAAATCAGGAGAAATATCTTTAATGGTGCCGATAAAATTATTATCCGAAAGATCGTCGGGTTGCAGCACATTTAATTTCTGTTCAACTGCAAATTGTTTTACTGCCGATTCGTGTAATTTAAGTCCTCGTCCTGAAGGTTTATCGGGTGTGGTAACAACCGCTGCAATCGAGTATTGTTCTTCAACGATCTGCCGCAATGTTTCAACGGCAATTTCAGGCGTACCCATGAAAACAATGCGTACATCTTTCATGATAGGTTAACAATTAAGAATTTTGACTTGGAAACAAACGGTCGCGAAGTTGTATCATTTTAAGAGCAGTTGCAGCAGCTTCCACACCTTTATTGCCGTGTTTGCCGCCTGCGCGTGCCAATGCTTGTTCCTGTGTATTTGTTGTTAATACTCCAAAAATTACAGGTATATTGTAGTCGAGGCTCACCCTTGAAATATTTTGGCTCACAGACTGACAAATAAATTCAAAATGACGCGTTTCGCCCTGAATCACACAACCCAAACAGATGACGGCATCAACTTCGGTATTTTCTATGATATATTGCGCACCTATTGGCAATTCGAAACTTCCGGGAACATATTCTACCAAAATAGACGATTTTTTGATACCCGATCCTGTCAACGTGTTGATAGCGCCATCACGCAGTGCATTTGTAATTTCACTGTTCCACTCCGAAACAATAATACCTATTTTTAAATGGGAAGCATTTTTAATAGTGATTTTGCCGACTTCAGAAAGATTGGTCTTTTTCGGGCTCATAAAGGAATTATTTGGTTCCTGATAAACCTTTGGCCCGTGCAATATATTTATCAATATCGCGGGCTTCGAAACTTTTGTTGTGTTCTTTTTGTATTTTCGTGTAAACTTCGATGGCTTTATCGTATTGTCCCAATATTTCGTAAGCCCAGCCGGCTTTCTGCAAAAACATGGACGCGGTGAAATCGTTATCTTTTTTCTTGGCAGCTTTCAAATAATACTCAATGGCTTTGTCGGTCTGGCCTAATTCCATATAAGCGTCACCAGTGGCTCCGATTGCCATCGGACCTACAATTTGATCGTCGGAACTGAAGCTGGTGAGATTATCAATTGCATTCTGAAAATCTCCTTGTTTCAGGTAGCAAATGCCCAGATAATATTTTGCCAGATTGCCCGATTTTGTTGAACCGTAATCGTCAATGATCTGGATAAATCCGGGGTTGGTGCCGTCGCCGTTCATGGCTAATTTCAACGAATCTTTTTCGAAATAGTGTTCGGCCTGAAACATCTGAGCTTGTGCTTCCAGTTCTTTCGGTCCTTTGATGAATTTTTTATAAGCAAATATTCCGCCCACAACTACTATAACACCCAAGAGAATATAGAACAGGAGGTTTTTATTCTTTTCCAGAAACTGTTCGCTTCTATCTAAAGCTACTTCTACTGCTGCAATTTTGTCTTCGGTTTTATCTTTATTTTTAGCCATATCATGATTTTTTGAAGGTGCAAAAATATATTATTTTTTAGAATAAAGCCCTATTTATTCTATTTTTTACTAAAGAGGGGTGCTAAAAATGAGATTTTTCGAGGCGGACAAAATTTAAAAAAGCGCAGTTTACTGATGTAAATGAGCATTTTTTAAATTGAAGTCTAACGAAGAAAAAATAATTTTTCGAACCCCGTAACAATGCCTACTTGATAAGATTATGCAAACTAAAACTTTCAACAGGTTTTCCGCTGCCTTCGATGAAAATGTTCATCACTCCGGGAGCTGTTTCTACATACGATATTTTTGTTTCTAATTTGCCCGACGGGTTGCTGAAAATGATCTTTTTAGCGGTTAGCTTGCTGAGTGTAAAGGTTGCTGTATTGGAGTTCACGTCCATGAGGTTTTGGCTTTTGAAAAGCACATTATATTTATTGGTTTCGATGCTCATTTTTTCGTTCAACACGGTGTCGTTTGCCATTATCATGATGCTGCTTCCTTTAAAAACCGTGTCGTTTACTTTCTTCCAGGTTTCTACCAGCATAAAGGTGCTGGCTTGTGTAACCCACATCCCGTGAAGCCATCCCATTTTGTTTAGTAGTTGGGTTTTTTGACGTGTCGACATGTATTTGGGTTTGCAAGCCGCCGTTATGATGATGATGCATAAAAGTATGGTTGTTATTTTTTTCATTTTTCAATTTCTGTTTCGGGCTATAAAATTAAAGTATATTTTTGTAAAAATAATTCCGGCATGAGAAAGATACTGAATCCCTACACCGAAGTTGAAGGCTACAACTGTTTCGGATGCTCGCCCGACAATGAATCGGGGCTGCAAATGCAGTTTTATGAAGACGGCGATTTTATTTGTTGCGACTGGCAACCCACGCGGGCGTTTCAGGGATATAAAAATGTGCTGCACGGAGGCATACACACCACGCTGATGGACGAAATAGCCAGTTGGGTGGTGCAGGTGAAACTGAAAACCTCTGGTGTTACGTATAAACTGGAAACTAAATTCATTAAACCCGTTAACGTGAACGAAAACACGGTTTACCTGAAAGCCTGCCTGAAGGAACAGAAACGCAACATTGCCGTGATCGATGTGTTTCTATATAACGAAAAGGCCGAGTTGTGCTCGCAAACCACCGCCACTTATTTTACTTTTAGGGAAGAGCAGGCCCGCGAACAGTTTTTGTATCCGGGAGTGGAGAAGTTTTTTGGGGAATAGGCAATCTTTCTATCTTTTCACTTTTACTTTTCTTTTTGTCATTCACCTTAAAATTGCTTTTTGCATTTACAGGTAGTATAAAGTAGATTGTGTAAACAGGTTTAAAGGAGAGTTTGCTTGTGCTAAAGTGGAGCGTAGCGGAACGAAGCACAAGCAAACTCTGGGATTTTTTATTTACTTTTAAACCAAATACTAATATGGAAAACAAAAA